>JBGQKQ010000086.1:0-12279 GCA_041499655.1 Gammaproteobacteria bacterium | reverse complement strand
TCGGCGCGCTGGCGCTGGTGGTGACGGCGATGGCGCGCAGCTACGATTTCTTCATGTACTACTTCACGCTCGTCATCACCCCGATGAGCCTCCTGTGCGGCGTGTTCTTTCCCGTCGATCAACTGCCCGCACCGTTTCAGGCGGTGGCCGCCTTTCTCCCGCTCACCCACGCCGTGGCGATAGCCCGGCCGCTGCTGCTCGGCGAGATTCCGGGCCACGCCGCCCTGAACGTTCTTGTACTGCTTGCCTATGCCGCCGCGGGGTTTTATGCTGCGAGCGTGCTTTTCCGCCGGCGCCTGCTGAAATAGCGATGCTCTGGATCAAGGCGCTGCATATCGTCTTCGTAGTCACCTGGTTTGCAGGCCTGTTCTACCTGCCGCGCCTCTTCGTCTATCACGCGATGGCCGAGGACGCGGCGGGCCGCGAGCGCTTCAAGATCATGGAGCGCAAGCTCTACTGGGGCATCATGGCTCCCGGAGCCGTGTTGACCCTCGTGTTCGGCTTCTGGCTGTGGAGCTACGGCTTTTCCGGAACCTGGCTGCACGCGAAGCTCGCCGTCGTCGCCCTTACCATCGCCTACCACCTCTACTGCGGCAAGCTCCTCGTGGATTTTGCCCGCGACCGGAACAGGAAATCCCACGTCTGGTTCCGCTGGTTCAACGAAGTGCCGGTGCTGCTTCTGGGCGCGGCGGTCGTGCTCGTGGTATTGAAACCGTTCTAGCCCCCTTGTTCCGCAATCTGCTAATCTTGGGGTGCTGCCTGATTTCGATCCCTGCCCTATGAACGCGAAAAACATCACTCTGAGGCCCGGGCGGCCGGACGACGCCACAAGGATCGCGGCGATGTCCCGCGACCTGATCGAAACCGGCCTCGGCTGGTCATGGGGTCCGGACCGCGTCGCGCGCTCGATCGCCAACAAGGACACCTCCACCCTGCTCGCCTGCGAGCGCGAGCGCGTCGTCGCATTCGCCATCATGTATTTCGGCGAAGAGCATGCGCATCTCAACCTGCTCGCGGTGCGGCAGTCACACCAGAGGCTGGGCATCGGCAAACACATGATCGCGTGGCTGGTCGAATCGGCGCACGCCGCGGGGATCGCCACCATTCACCTCGAGCTGCGCTCCGCCAACTACACCGCGCGCAGCTTTTACAGGTCGCTCGGCTTCACCGAGTCCGCCTACATACCAGGCTACTACCGCGGCCGCGAAATGGCCCTGCGCATGGTGCGGGTGCTGCGCAAGCCGGGCGTGCCGCTCCCGGCCTGGTCGGCGCCCAAGCTGCCGAAGAGCTGAATCCCCCACACCCGGCGCAAAACCGATCGCTCCCCATGCGCGGCGCGGCGCTGGTTCTCTCCGCTGGTCTCATCGCGAACGCGGCAGCGGCCGTCCCCGGCCTCGAGCCCGGCGTGTCGCGGGAGCTCGCGCAATGGCGGGCCAAGCAGTACCGTGACGTTCGCTACTCGCTGACCCTCCTGCTCGCCCCGGGCGCGGCAACGCTGCAGGGATCCGCAAGAGTCGAGGTCAGCCTGCCGGAGCGCGTGCCCGAGCTGGTCCTCGACTGGCGTCCTTCGCCGGCATCGCGCCTCTCGAACGTGCGTGTCAACGGCAAGCGGGCCCGGCCCAGACCCGACCGTGAGCATCTGATCATTCCCGCGAAGCTGCTGCGGGCCGGCAAGAACCGGCTGACGTTCTCCTTCGAGTCACCGATCGCCGCCTCGGGCAGCGCGGTGACGCGCTACCTCGACCGGGACGACCGGGCCGAGTACGTCTATACCCTGTTCGTCCCTTCCGACGCGAGCAGCGCGTTTCCCTGCTTCGACCAGCCTGACCTGAAGGCGCGCTTCAAGCTTGAGCTCCTCCTGCCGCGGGCGTGGACCGCGGTCGGCAACGCGCCGGTCGCCCATATGGACGACGCGGGGAACAGCGTGCGCCGGATCCAGTTCAAGGAAACCCGGCCCATCAGCACGTACCTCTTCGCTTTCGCGGCCGGGCCCTTCGCCGAGATTCTCGCGACCCCCGGCGGCACGCGCCTGTTCGTGCGCAAATCGCAGCTGGTGCGCGCCCGCCAGGAAGCCCCCGAGGTCCTGCGCCTCAATCGCGAGGCGGTGCGCTGGTTCGAGCGCTACTTCGATTCCCGCTTCCCTTTTCCCAAGTACGATCTGGTGCTCGTGCCCGAGCTCGCGTACGCAGGCATGGAGCACGCCGGGGCGACTTTCCTGCGCGAGGACGCCGTGCTGTTTCCTTCCGCGCCGAACGAGACCGACATCCTGTCTCGCGCGCAAGTCATCTTTCACGAGGCCTCGCACCAGTGGTTCGGCGACTCGGTCACCATGCGCTGGTTCGACGACCTGTGGCTGAAGGAGGGTTTCGCGAACTTCATGGCCGCGAAAGCGGCCGAGGCGCTGCTTCCGAACCAATCCGTGTGGAACGCGTTCCACGCGCTCAAGACCGCCGCCTACAGGACCGACGTCACGCAGGGGACGACGCCGATCTACCGGCCGCTCTCGAACCTGTCCGCGGCGAAATCCGCTTACGGCAACATCGTCTACGGAAAGGCCCCGGCGGTGCTGCGCCAGGCGGAGTTCTTCGTCGGCGAGCGGGCGTTCCGGACCGCGATACGGCGGCTCGTGAAGGAGCACGCCTACGGCTCGGCCGAATGGAGCGATCTGGTTCGCGCGCTCGAGCGATCCTCGCGGCGCAAGCTCAAGGACTGGGCCGAGGCCTGGGTCAAGAGCCGGGGCATGCCCGAAATCCGCCTGTCCTGGGACACCGACCGCGAGGGACGGCCGAGGAACATGATCCTGGAGCAGCACGACGTTCTCGGCGAGGGCCGGATCTGGCCGATGAAGCTGACGGTCTTCGCCCTGCCCGAGGAAGGGCTTCCCCGGTCGGCGGAAGTGGAGCTGCGCGGCAAGCGCACTCCGGTTCCCCAACTGGAAGGCATGCCGGAGATCGACCTCGCGTTCGCAAACTTCGGCGACTACGGGTATGGCCGCTTCCTGCTCGACTCCGCGAGCCGCGAGGCCGTCCTCGAGCGGCCGGAGATCGTACAGGGAACGCTGCTGCGCTCGCTGGTGTTCGGCTCGCTTTGGGAATCGGTGCGCGACGCGGAGCTTGCGCCGCTCGCTTACCTCGACTTCGTCGTGAGGGTCGCCCCGGTCGAGCGCGACCCAGTGACGCTCGCCAATCTCCTTCAGCGCGCCCAGGTCGCTTTTCTCACCTATGCGTCGGATGCGCAGCGGGACGCCGCGGCGCCGCGCTTCGAGCCCTTCCTGACGGAAGGCATGTTGCACGCCGACACCCCGAGCCGCCGCATCACGTTCCTGCGGACGTTCATGGCGAGCGCCTGGTCGGAGAGCGGCCGCACGCAACTCAAGGCACTCCTCGCGACCACGCTAGAAATCCCCGGGGTGAAGCTCAGCTCCCGCGACCGCTTCCGGGCGATCGCAAGACTCCTCGCCCTCGACGATCCGGATGCGAAGAAGCTGCTCGCCGCGCAGATCGCCGCGGATTCGGGCACCGACGGGCGGCGCTACGCCTTCGCAACGGGAGCGGCCGAGCGTAGCGCCGAGGCGAAGCGCGCCTACTTCGAGCGGTTTTTCAACGAAGCGGGGCTGGCCGAGAGCTGGATCGAGGCGGCGCTCGGGACGTTCAACACCGTCGAGCACGCCGACCTCACCCAGCCGTTCCTCGATCTCGCCCTCGCCGCGCTGCCCGAGCTCAAGAAAAAAAGAAAGATCTTCTTCGTCAACGACTGGCTCGCCGCCTTCGTCGGCGGGCAGGTCGATGTGCAGGCGCTCGATCAGGTCGAGAGCTTCGCCCGGCAGCCGGATCTCGATCCCGACTTGAAGCTGCAGCTGCTCGAGGCGATGGACGGCCTCGCGCGCACGGTCAAGATCCGCGCGCGCTTCGGCCACGCGTCCTGAGGACTTCAGTCCAGCGCGCCTCCGGCGTACGCGCGCTCGATCTCCGCGCCGAACTGCTTCTGCACCGTCTCGCGCCTTACCTTCAGGGTCGGCGTGAGTAGCCCGTTGTCCACCGTCCAGGGGTCGCGGCTCGCCACGACCCGCCGCACCCGGACATAGCGCGGGAATTCCTTCAGCCGCTCGTTGGCCCGCTGTATGAGAATCTTCTCGTCGGTCTCCCGGGTCACCGTGACCAGGGTGAGGAACGGCCTGCCCTCGCCTACGAGAATCGCCTGCTCGAACGCCGGGTCCCCGAGGATCGCGAACTCCACGTCCTGCGGGGGCAGCTTTTCGCCGTTGGACAGCACGAGCACGTCCTTGAGACGCCCGCGTATGAAGATCCTGCCCTCGCGGATTTCCGCGAGATCGCCGGTGTGCAACCAGCCCCCTGCCAGCGACTTTGCGCTCGCCTCCGGATTGTTCCAGTAGCCCTTCATCACGCTGGGGCCTTTCGCGAGTAGCTCGCCGTTCCCCGCGATCTTCACTTCGACGTTGCCGAGCGGCGCGCCCACCGACTCCGGAACGTTGTCCTCGGGCCGGTTCACCGATATGACCGGCGACGCTTCGGTCATTCCGTATCCCTGGAGAACCGGCAGTCCGAGTCCCAGGAACAGCCATGCGAGCGACGGGTCGAGCGGAGCTCCACCCAGTATCGCGAGCCTCAGCCTCCCGCCCAGCCTCGCCAGGACCGGGCCCGCGACCTTTCCCCGAAGCAGCGCGAGCACCAGGCGGTCCAGGAGCCCGGCTTCGCCGCGCACCGAGCGCCCGCCCGCGGCCACGACCATCGAGAAGAGGCGCTTTTTCGCCGGAGACCTGGCAAGGGCCTCCTGGACGCGTGCGGCGAATTTCTCGAACACCCGCGGCACGGCGAACATAATCGTGGGGCGCTCGCTCGCGAGATCCTCGGCGAGCTGCGAAACCGAGCGCGCATACGCGACCTTGGCGCCCAGGAAAAGCGGGAGGTAATAGCCGCCCGTGCGCTCGAACATGTGCGAAAGCGGCAGCAACGACAGGAACAGGTCGTCACGGCGCGCCAGGTTCAGGCGATCGCATGCTTCGACATTGGCGAGGATGTTGCCGTGGGTGAGCATCACGCCCTTCGGTCTGCCCGAAGTGCCCGAGGTGTAGCAAATCGTCGCGAGGGCGCTGTCCTCGAGCGCGACGACCTCGAACTCACCCCCCTGCTTCGGCAACGCGGCCTGGACCGTACCGTCCGCACACCCCTCGTCGGCGGTGAGGCACAGCACCCGCGGGAGCTTGCCTCCCAGCACTCCATACGGCCGCGCGAGCGCGGTGGCCATCCGGCCGCTCTCGGCGACCAGCAGCCGCGCCCCGCTGTCCTTCAGGCACCAGGCGACGTTCTCCGGGTTGTCGTCGGCATAAAGCGGAACGACGACCAGTCCCAGGCCGAGCGCGGCCTGGTCGGCCGCGACCCAGTGGATGCCGTTCTTCATGCACAGCGCGACGCGGTCGCCGCGGGCGAGGCCCTCGGTTCGCAGGAACACCTGCCAGCGCGCGGCGTAAGCGCAGATCTCGCGCGCGGACACATCGCGCCAAGCGCCCTCGATGAACTGGCGATAGAGGATGCGCTCAGGCGTCGCGAGTTGCGTCTTGAGAAGGCTTGCGATGTTGGCCATGGCGCGCCTGTGTTAGGCTCCCCTCCCGCTGGATGACTCCCCTAGCATTTCATCATGCTGAATCGGCCGTGACCTCGCAAGCCTTCTTCGCCTCCTGCCCACGCGGCCTCGAAACGCTGCTCGCGGAAGAGCTGGCCGGGCTCGGCGCGCGCGGAACCGGGCCCGTACCGGGCGGCGTCGCCTTCGAAGGGGACCTTCGAATCTGCTACCGGGCCAACCTGGAGTCCAGGCTCGCCACGCGTGTTCTCGAACGGGTGGGACGCTTCCCCTACCGCAGCGAGCGGGACGTCCACGAGGCCGCGCTCGGGGTGAAATGGCCCGAATGGTTCAGCGACAAGCAGACCATCCGGGTCGACGTGAAGGCGATCCGCTCCCCGCTGAGGAGCCTCGAATTCGCGACCTTGACCATCAAGGACGCCGTGTGCGACCGGTTCCGGGCGGATCGCGGCCAGCGGCCCGACGTCGACACGCGCTCCCCCGACATCCGCATTCAGGCATTCCTCGACAAGGAGACCGTCGCTTTCTATCTCGACACCTCGGGGGAAGCGCTCAACCGGCGCGGCTACCGCAGGGACGCGGGCGAGGCGCCGCTGAAGGAGAACCTCGCCGCCGGCATCGTGCGGCTGAGCGGCTGGCAGCCCGGGGAAACGCTGCTCGACCCGATGTGCGGCAGCGGCACCCTCATCATCGAAGCGGCGATGATGGCGCTCGCGATTCCGCCCGGACACGCGCGCGTCTTCGGCTTCGAGCGGCTCGCGGGTTTCGACCGCCGGTGCTGGGCCGAGGTACGCGAAGCGGCGCTTGCCCGCCGCAAGCCTGTCGGGCGTCTGCCGATCTTCGCCCGCGACCGCTACGGCGAGGAGCTGAAGAAAGCGCGCGCCAACCTGCAGGCCGCGGGGCTCGCGGACTGCGTCGAGATCAAGCAGGCGGACATCCTGGATACGGGCGCTCCCGCGGCCGCCGGGGTGATGATCGCCAATCCGCCCTACGGTGAGCGGCTCGGCGAGGACGCCGCCCTCGCCGAGTTCTACCCAAAGCTCGGGGACACGCTGAAGAAGTATTACTCCGGCTGGCGCTGCTACCTCTTCTCGGGGGATACGCGCCTGCCGAAGCTCATCCGCCTGAGCGCTTCCAGGCGCACGCCGCTCTACAACGGCCCTCTGGAGTGCCGCCTCTACGAGTACCGGATCGTCGCCGGCTCCAACCGGCGGGCGGCTGCCGCCAGCGCCTAGCGCATGCGATCGCGCGCGCTGGTCACCGCCAGAAAGATCTCGCGCAGAAACACCATCAGCGAGAGGATGAAGGCGAGCATCGCGGCGATGAAGAGCAGCCCGATGAACTTCGACAGATCGATGTCGATGAACGCGTCGACGAAGGCGACCGCGATCAGGAGCCCGACGCAAAGCGCGCACAGCACGGCGAGCACGATCGCGCCATAGACGAGGCGCACACGCCGGTCGAGGAGCCCAAGCTCGGCTCGAACCGCTTTTTGCGCTTCAGGCTGGAGCTGGCGCAGCCTTTCCTCGAGAGTACGGCTGCGGTCCACGGCGCGACCGAGGCGGGTGGACAGCACGCCGATGATCGTTCCCACCGCGGTGAGCAGGAACACAGGTGCCACCGCGAGCTGGATGAGCCGCGTGACATCGATGACGTTGTCCGGATTCACTGTGTTCCCCCGTTCCGCTCTACACCATGGCTTTTCGCAGCAGGTGCTTGAAGTGGTGGATGTGGTTGAGTGCGACCTTCAGCTTGCCGCGGTCTTTCGCCGCGAGCGCCTCGTCGCGTTTCTTCTGCCATTCGTGGATCTTGGCCTTGGCGGCGGCCTTGTCGATGCCCTTTACCTCGTGGTGAACGTGCATGTCGATGCCCAGCGCCTTGCAGAGCGCCTCGAGAAGGTGGTCCTTGTTGAGTTGCGTATAACCTTTTACCGCCTCGTGCTCGATACCGGCCGCGATCTCGCGCAGCTCCGCGAGCGGCTTGGCTTTCAGCTCAGGATAGGTGTGCGCCATGAAACCTCCTTGCTAATCGTGAATGAGAGTCGTGAAATGGCCGGCTCACGCCGCGAGCAGGCGCTCGATGTCGTCCGCAATCGCGTCGGGCTTGGTCTGAGGCGCGTAGCGCTTGAACACCTTGCCGTCGCGCCCGAGCAGAAACTTGGTGAAATTCCATTTGATCGCCTCGGTCCCCAGTATCCCCGGTGCCGATTGCGTGAGCCATTTGTACAGCGGATGCGCGCCGGATCCGTTGACATCGATCTTGTCGAACATCTGGAAGGACACGCCGTAGTTCTTCTGGCAGAAGGCGCCGATCTCGGCGGCGTCGCCGGGCTCCTGCGCCCCGAACTGGTTGCAGGGAAAACCCAGGACCTCGAGTCCCTTCTCACGGTATTTGCGGCTGATCGCCTCCAGGCTCTCGTATTGCGGCGTGAAACCGCACTCGCTCGCGGTGTTCACCACCAGCACCACCTTGCCGCGATAGGCGTCGAGCCCCACGGCTGCGTCGCCCAGCGCCTTCGCGGAGAACTCATACAGGTCGCTCATGACAATTCCGGTCGCATTCCTAGGCCAGCGTCGCGTATCTCGGGAACACCGGCGAATCTTACACCTGCGACCGGATTCTCGACCGCGAAAACCAGCGCGGCGGTCATCTCCGAAAGGCTCACGAGGCCGAGGCGCAGCGCCGATTCGCGCGTCCAGGGCAGTGTCTCCATGAGCCGGTAGACCGGCAAGAGCACGCAGGGCCACCGGTGTCCCGGCCCGAGCACATACCAGGGCCTGAGTATGGTCGCCGAGAGTCCGCTCGCCGCGATCAGCGCCTCGCCCTCCTTGCGCACTGCGATGTACGCCTGCATCGCCGGAGCCGGATGCGCGACGCTCACATAGACCAGGTGGCGCACGGCGGCGCTCTTCGCCGCCGCCACCGATGCCTCAATCGAAACCAGGTCGACTTCGCGGAATTCGCGCGCCTTGTGCGGACCCGGGTGCGAGGTGCCGACGAGGTGAACCAGCGTGTCCGAGGGCGGAACGGATGCGGCGAAATCACCGAGCGCGTCCCCGATGACCGGCCCGGCCCCCTCGGGCAGCCTTGCGGCGGAGCCCGGGCGGATCAGCGCGCGCACGGCGTGCCCGCGCGCAATCAACTCCCGCGTGAGCGGCCGTCCGAGGTAACCGGTGCCTCCGGTGACGAAGACCTGGTGCCGATGCATTTCAGCAGCTCAGGCTTTCGGTTTCTCGTCGACCAGCTTCTCGAATCGCCGATCCGGAACCAGCCAGATCGCCGCCACCAGCGCGTACAGCGCGCACGCGATCCACCGCTCCCAGAACGCGAGGCCGATCGCGACGATATAGATGGCGAGCGAGATCTTGCCCTTGAAGTCAGTCCCCAGAGCCCTGGCGATCAGGGAATCCTTGCCGTGCTTCCTGACCAGCACTACCGTCAGAATGCTGTAAGCGCAGGCGGAGCAAAGGAGCACACCTCCGTACGCTGCGACCTGCAACGGCGCGAAATGGGTCTCGTCCATCCAGCTGGTGACGAACGGCACCAGCGACAGCCAGAACAGCAGGTGCAGGTTCGCCCAGAGGATGCCGCCGCTCACGTGATGCACGGCGTGGAACATGTGGTGATGATTGTTCCAGTAGATGCCGACGTAGACGAAGCTGAGCACGTAGCTCAGGAATGTCGGGACCAGCGGCGCGAGCGCTTTCACATCGGCTTCATGCGGAACCTTCAGCTCCAGCACCATGATCGTGATGATGACGGCGATGACGCCGTCGCTGAATGCCTCGAGCCTTGCCTTGTTCATGTCGGGTACCGGCCTAAAGGAACTTCCATTTGAGCAGAATGGCCAGCGCCGCCGGAACGCCGAAGGTGAGAAGCAGGATGGGAAGCTCTTCGGCGACCGAGTAGCCGGCCTTCGTGACGCCGGCCCACATGTTCGCTGCAGCGACGAGCAACCACAGTGCGACATACGCGCCGGTCGCCCAGCCCACAGCTTCGGCAAAGCTCGCGGAGAAAAGCTTCCCCAGCAGCAGGAACGCCGCCAGGAGCAGAAGTCCGGCGAGAAGAAAAAGTGCGGTGCGCATGGGACTCGTCCGCTACTCGATCTTGAGCAGCTTCCTGCGACCGGACGCTCCGCTCTTGATGGCGACAGCGCTCTTGCGGCAGCGAAAGTGACCGGCTACCAGGGCGAGAAGCTCTTCGTTGGCTCTGCCGTCGACAGGGGGTGACTTGAGCCGGGCCACCCAGGACCCGTCAGGTTCTTGCGAAAGCGAGGAGGTCCGGGCGTTGGGTTTGACTTTGACCTGTAGGAACGTTGCCGCCATTCAGACGATGTTCAGGTGCTCGATGCCCGCCGTGACGTCGCGGTTCTTCGCTTCCTTGGAGTGCAGCTTGATCTGCAGGCGCAGGTCGTTGACCGAGTCCGCGTTCCTGAGCGCGTCCTCGTAGCTGATCTTTCCCATCTCGAACAGGTCGAACAGCGCCTGGTCGAAGGTCTGCATGCCGAGCTCGCGGGACTTCTTCATGATCTCCTTGATCTCGTGCACCTCGCCCTTGAAGATCAGGTCGGAGATGAGCGGGGAGTTGAGCATGATCTCGACCGCAGCGCAGCGCCCCTTGCCCTCCTTCAGCGGAATCAGCCGCTGGGAGACCATGCCGCGCAGGTTCAACGAGAGGTCCATCAGCAACTGCGCCCGCCGCTCCTCGGGGAAGAAGTTGATGACGCGGTCCAGGGCCTGGTTGGCGCTGTTCGCGTGCAGCGTCGCCAGGCACAGGTGCCCCGTCTCGGCGAAGGCGATTGCGTGCTCCATGGTGTCGCGGTCGCGGATCTCGCCGATCAGGATCACGTCGGGCGCCTGGCGCAGCGTGTTCTTGAGCGCAGTTGCCCATGACTGGGTGTCGACGCCGACCTCGCGCTGGGTGATCAGGCACCCCTTGTGCGGGTGGGTGAACTCGATCGGATCCTCGATCGTGATGATGTGGCCCTGCGAGTTCTCGTTGCGGAAGCCGACCATCGCGGCGAGCGTGGTCGATTTCCCCGAGCCGGTCGCGCCCACCATGATCACCAGGCCGCGCTTGGTCATGATCACGTCCTTCAGCACGCTCGGCAGGCCCAGGTCCTCGATCTTGGGGATGGTGGTGGTGATAACGCGCAGCACGATGCCGACGTTCGCCTGCTGGACAAAGGCGTTAACGCGGAAGCGGCCGATGCCGGCGGGGTTGATGGCGAAGTTGCACTCCTTGTTCGCCTCGAACTCGGCGGCCTGCCGGTCGTTCATGATCGAGCGGGCGAGGTCGACGGTGTGCGCCGGAGTCAGGGGCTGATTCGACACCGGCGTCATCTTGCCGTCGATCTTGATCGCCGGCGGGAAGCCGACGGTGATGAAGAGGTCCGAGCCTTTCTTCGTCAGCATCAGCCGAAGCAGGTCGTACATGAACTTGGTTGCCTGTTCGCGTTCCATGCTTACCTCTGCGATTGGGTTAGCCTGCGCCTTAGCCCGGGAAATTGTCTTTATTGGCGGCCTTGCCGCGTGCTTCGGCAGCCGAAATCACGTTGCGCCGCACCAGCTCCTGCAGGTTCTGGTCGAGCGTCTGCATGCCCAGGTTCTGTCCCGTCTGGATCGCCGAATACATCTGCGCAATCTTGTTCTCGCGGATCAGGTTGCGGATGGCGGGCGAGCCGATCATGATCTCGTGCGCGGCGACGCGCCCGGAACCGTCCTTGGTCTTGCACAGGGTCTGCGAGATCACGGCGCGCAGGGACTCCGAGATCATCGCGCGCACCATCTCCTTCTCCGCCGCCGGGAACACGTCCACGATGCGGTCGATGGTCTTGGCCGCCGAGCTCGTGTGCAGGGTTCCGAACACCAGGTGGCCGGTTTCAGCGCCGGTCAGGGCAAGGCGTATCGTCTCGAGGTCGCGCATCTCGCCCACGAGGATCACGTCCGGGTCCTCGCGCAGCGCGCTGCGCAAGGCGTTCGCGAACGACAGCGTGTGCGGTCCGACCTCGCGCTGGTTGATCAGGCATTTCTTCGATTCGTGCACGAACTCGATCGGGTCCTCGATGGTGAGGATGTGGGCCTGCTCGTTTTCGTTGATATGGTTGACCATGCCGGCAAGCGTGGTGGACTTGCCCGAGCCGGTCGGCCCGGTCACCAGGACGATGCCGCGCGGCTGATTGACGATCTCGGCGAAGATCTTGGGTGTCCTCAGCTCCTCGAGCGACAGGATTTTCGAGGGGATCGTGCGCATCACCGCCGCCGCCCCGCGGTTCTGCACGAAGGCGTTGACACGAAAGCGCGCCAGGCCCGGTATCGCAAAGGAGAAATCGCACTCGAGGTTCTCCTCGTAGTGTTTCCTTTGCCCGTCGTTCATGATGTCGTAGATCATGCCGTGTACGTCCTTGTGCTCCATCGCCGGCAGGTTGATGCGCCGCACGTCGCCGTGAACGCGGATCATGGGCGGGAGTCCCGAGGACAGATGCAGGTCGGAGGCCTTGTTCTTGACGACGAAGGCTAGGAGTTCGGAGATATCCACTCTATAATCCCCCTTGGATTGGGCGGCCGGAGCCCTGGCCTAAGCGAATGAAAGAGCGGGGCTTTTCGAAGCGCGCCGCGCTTGCATCGCCGCGCTGATTATGTCCTCAATTACAGCGAACTTGCAAGCCGTGAGACAGCGTAT
>JBGQKQ010000085.1:0-12316 GCA_041499655.1 Gammaproteobacteria bacterium | reverse complement strand
GCCCGGGCACGCCGGCGGCGTTGGCTTCACCAAGTCGGCCGCCGGCTTCGCGCTGCACGAATTCTTCGGTGAGAACACGCTGCGCTCCGACCTGTCGATCTCGGTGCCCGAGCTCGGCTCGCTGCTCGACCACACCGGCCCAGTCAAGGACGCCGAGGAGTACGCGGCGCAGGTGTTCGGCGCCGACCACACCTACTTCGTGACCAACGGCACCTCCACCGCCAACAAGATCGTCTGGCACTCGATGGCCGGGCGCGACGACCTGGTGATCGTCGACCGCAACTGCCACAAGTCGCTGCTGCATTCGCTGATCATGACCGGCGCGACCCCGATCTACTTCCTGCCCTCGCGCAACGACTACGGGACCATCGGCCCGATCAGCCTCGACCAGTTCACCGCCGAGTCGATCAGGAAGAAGGTCGCGGCGAGTCCGATCGCGCGCAACGCCAAGGGCAAGGTGCGCATCGCGGTCGTCACCAACTCGACCTACGACGGCCTGTGCTACAACGCCGAGCTCGTCAAGGCCACGGTCGGCGATGGCGTGGACGCGTTGCATTTCGACGAGGCCTGGTATGCCTACGCCGCGTTTCACGAGTTCTACGCCGGCCGCCACGGCATGGGCGTCCCGCGCGGCTTCCCGCGCTCCAAGCACCCGCTCGTCTTCGCCACGCAGTCCACCCACAAGCTGCTTGCCGCCTTCTCGCAGGCGTCGATGATCCACATCCAGGAGTCGGAATCGCAGAAGCTCGACCGGTCGCGCTTTAACGACGCCTTCATGATGCACGGATCGACCTCGCCGCACTACGGGATCATCGCGTCGCTCGATGTCAGCTCCGCGATGATGGACGGCGCGAGCGGCCGCTCGATCGTCGCGGAAACGCACGACGAGGCGATGCGCTTCCGGCGCGCGATCGCCTCGGTCGGAAAGACCCTGAAGCAGGCGGAATGGTGGTTCAAGGTGTGGCAGCCGGACGGGCTCCAGCTCGGTGCCGCCCCGAAGACCGCCGACTGGGTGCTCGACCCGAAGGCTTCGTGGCACGGGTTCGGCAACGTCGCCGACGACTACATCCTGCTCGATCCGATCAAGGTCACGCTGCTCTCGCCCGGTCTCGAGAAGGGCGCGAAGCTCGGCAAGACCGGCATCCCGGCGGCGGTGGTCACCAAGTACCTGTGGGAACACGGCCTGGTGGTGGAGAAAACCGGGCTCTACAGCTTCCTGATCCTGTTCTCCCTGGGCATCACGCGCGGCAAGTGGGCCACGATGGTCGACGCGCTGGTCGACTTCAAGACCGACTACGACCGGAACGCGCCCCTGGCCAAGACCCTGCCGAGCATCGCGGCCGCGGGTGGCCGCGCCTATGCCGGCTGGGGGCTGCGCGACCTGTGCCAGGCGCTGCACGAGAGCTATCGCCAGAACGACACCGCGCACGCGATGAACGCGATGTACACCGAGCTGCCCGAACCGGCGATGAAGCCCTCGGACGCCTACGATCGGCTCGTTCACGGACGGGTGGAGCCGGTTCCGATCGAGAACCTGAAGTCGCGCATAACAGCGGTGATGATCGTGCCCTACCCGCCGGGCATTCCCCTGATCATGCCCGGCGAGCGCTTCAAGACCGACTCGATCATCGACTACCTCAAGTACGCGCGCGACGCCGACGAGCACTTCCCGGGCTTCGAGGCGGACATCCACGGCCTGCGCTTCGAGTACGCCGACGGCGGAAAGACCTGGCTGGTCGACTGCGTGAAGGAAGAAGCCCGCTGATGATCCTCGGCACCGTCAAGCCTTCTTCCATTCCGATCTAAGCTCACGTGGTCAAGGAGTAACGCAATGCTAACTCCCGCTCCGGGTCCCCTGCGGCCGCGCGTGCTGGTGGTCGACGACGCGCTCGCCAGGCTCGACACGGCGATCGGCCGCGCCGCGGAGAACATCGCCGCCGCGCTCGAGGCGCGCAACTGCGACGTCGTCCGGGCGCTCTCGTTCGAGGACGGCGAAGCGGTAGTCGGCTCCGACGCCTCGCTGCGCGCGGTGCTGTTCAACTGGCACCTCGGTACGGAGGGCAAGACGGCGCATACGCAGGTCCCGGCGCTGCTTCACAAGCTGCGCGAGCGCCACGCGAAAGTGCCGGTGTTTATGACCGCGGACCGCAAGCTGGTGCGCGGCAGCATCACCATCGAGGTGGCCGAGATGGTGGACGAGTTCGTCTGGTTGCTCGAGGACACGGCGGACTTCGTCGCCGGGCGCGTGATGGCGGCGATCAGCCGTTACCAGGCGCAGCTCCTGCCGCCCTACGCACGGGCGCTGGCGGTGTACTCGCAGCTTCGGGAGCACTCGTGGTCGGCGCCCGGTCACCAGGGCGGCATCGCGTTCACCAAGCTGCCCGCCGGACGCGCGTTCTTCGACTTTATGGGCGAGAACCTGTTCCGCACCGATATGGGCATCGAGCGCGCCGCTCTCGGCTCGCTGCTCGACCACACCGGTCCGGTTGCAGCCAGCGAGAAGTACGCCGCACGCGTTTTCGGCGCGCACCGTAGCTACTCGGGGGTGGTCGGCACCTCGGGCTCGAATCGCAGCATCATGCAGGCGTGCATGAAGGAGGACGATCTAGTCGTCTGCGACCGCAATTGCCACAAGTCGATCGAGCAGGGCCTGATGCTCACCGGCGCGCGCCCGGTCTACATGGTGCCCACGCGCAACCGCTACGGCATCATCGGCCCGATCGCGCCCTCGGAGATGGATCCGAAGACGATCCTCGCCAAGGCGGAGGCGGGCCCGCTCACGAAGAAGGTCGCCGGCCAGAAGCCAGTGTACGCGGTCGTCACCAACAGCACCTACGATGGCTTGTGCTACAACTCCGCGCGCGTGGAAGCGCTGCTCGCGAAATCCAGCGACCGGATCCACATGGACGAGGCGTGGTACGGCTACGCGCGCTTCAACGCGATGTACGAAAACCATTTCGCGATGCGCGGCGACCCGGAGAAGCACAAGGGGCCGACCGTCTTCGCCACGCATTCCACGCACAAGCTGCTGGCGGCGCTGTCGCAGGCCTCCTACATCCACGTGCGTGACGGAGCGGGCGCGATCGACCACCACCGCTTCAACCAGGCGTACATGATGCACACCAGCACTTCGCCGCTCTACGCCATCGTCGCCTCGAACGACATCACCTCGGCGATGATGGACGGCAGCGGCGGCCGCTCGCTCACGCAGGAGGTGATCAACGAGGCGGTCGACTTCCGCCAGGCGGTGGGCCGCGTGCGGCGCGAGTTCGGGAAGAAAGACTGGTTCTTCAAGCCGTGGAACGTCGAGACGGTGAAGGGTCCCGGCGGCCGCAAGCTGGCTTTCGAGGACGCGCCACCGGAGCTCCTCACCGAAAGCCAGGAACCGTGGATCCTGCGCCCGGGTGACAAGTGGCACGGCTTCGACGACATAGCCGACAACTGGTGCATGCTCGACCCGATCAAGGTCAGCATCCTGTCGCCGGGGATGGGCGACGACGGCAAGCTGGAGAAGACCGGCGTTCCTGCGGCGCTGGTCAACGCCTGGTTCAACCGCTTCGGCATCGTTCCGACGCGGGTCACCGATTTCCAGGTGATGTTCCTGTTCTCCATCGGCATCACGCGGGGCAAGTGGGGCACGCTGCTCACCAACCTGCTCGCCTTCAAGCGCGACTACGACGCGAACCGCCCGCTCGCCGAGTCACTGCCGGAGATCGCCGCGCAGTATCCGGAGCGCTACGGAAGCGTGGGCATGCACGACCTGGGTGACGAGTTGTTCGAATACCTGCGCGAGAACCGCCCGGGCGAGGTGCTCAACGCCGCCTACGAAGGCCTGCCCGGCGCCGACATGACGCCGCGCGAGGCGTACCAGCGCCTGGTGGCGGGCGAGGTCGAGCTAGTGCCGTCCAACAAGCTCGCCAAACGCACCGCGGCGAACGCCGTGATGCCCTACCCGCCCGGCATCCCGATGCTCATGTCGGGCGAGAATTTCGGCGCTACGGATTCGCCGCAGATCGAGTACCTGAAAAGCATGCAGAACCGCGAGAAGCAGTTCCCCGGATTCGCCGGGGTGATCGAGGGAGCGGAAATGGTGGATGGGGTCTATCACGTCCTTTGTGTGAAGAAATAGGAGACCGACAATGGCAAACACAGCCCCGAAGAAGAAGATGACGATGATGCAGCTGACGGTGGTGGTCGCCGTCAACATGATGGGCTCCGGCATCATCATGCTGCCGACCAACATGGCGCAGGTCGGCGCGATTTCGCTGCTCTCCTGGATCGTGACCGCGCTTGGCTCGATGGCGATCGCCTACGGCTTCGCCCAGGCCGGCATCTTCAACCAGCGCCCGGGCGGCATGGCGGCCTACGCCGAGGACGCCTACGGCAAACCGGGCTACTTCCTCACCTTCCTGCTCTACTTCTTCTCGCTCGCCATCGGCAACGTGGCGATCGCGATCTCGGCGGTCGGCTACCTTGCGGGATTCTTTCCAGGCATGTCGGCGACGCCGATCGCGACCTGCATCAGCGTGATCGCGCTGATCTGGCTCACCACGGTCGCCAACTTCGGCGGCCCCTCGGTCACGGGCAAGATCGGCTCGGTGACGGTCTGGGGCGTGATCATCCCGGTGGCGGGCCTGTCGATCATCGGCTGGTTCTGGTTCAACGGCGGGGTCTTCATGGAGGCGTGGAACCCAAAGGGCATGACCCTCGGCGCGGGCATGGGCTCGAGCATCGCGCTCACGCTGTGGGCGTTCCTCGGCATGGAGTCGGCGGCGCAGAATTCCGACGCGGTCGAGAACCCGAAGCGCGACGTGCCGCTCGCCTGCATGTTCGGCACCTTGGCCGCCGCGGCCGTCTACATCCTGTCGACGACGGTCATCCAGGGCATCGTGCCGAACGCCGAGCTGGCGAAATCGACCGGGCCCTTCGCGCTCGCCTACGCCAAGATGTTCAACCCGACCGTGGGTTCGATCATCATGGGACTGGCGGTGCTCGCCTGCCTCGGCTCGCTGCTCGGCTGGCAGTTCACCATCGCACAGACCGCCAAGTCGGCGGCCGGCGACCGCCTGTTCCCGGCGATCTTCTCGAGAGAGAACGGCCTGGGCGCGCCCGTGGCCGGCATGGTCATCATGGGAATCGTGCAGACCGCGATGGCGCTTTCGACCGTCTCGCCGACGCTGAGCGAGCAGTTCAGCGCGCTCGTCAACCTCGCGGTGGTGACCAACGTCATCCCGTACATCATCTCGCTGTCGGCCTTGTTCGTGATGATGAAGTCGGCCGGGGTGTCCGAGGCGGTGGTCCGGCGCAATACCTGGATCACCGTAGTCGCGATGCTCTATTCCACCTACGCGATCTACGCCTCCGGCAAGGACGCGGTGCTCGGCGGCACGATCGTGCTCGCGCTCACCTACATCGTCTACGGCTTCCTCGCGCCGCGCTTCTCCGGCGCCCAAGCCGGAGCGCGCCCGCCGGCCCGCGCCGCGGGAGCCATAGCCGCCGTCGCGCTTGCGCTCGCATTCGCGGCGGCTGCGCTGCTGCCCTCGCCGGCTCACGCGCAAGCCGCCGCGAAGAAGCCCGGCCAGCTCGTGCTCGGCTATTACGCCAACGCGCGGCCGTTCTCCTACACCGACGAGTCCGGCAAGCCCGCGGGTTACGCTGTGGAGTTGTGCCAGCAGGCCGCCGGGGCGGCGGAGATCGCGTGGGTCGTGGTTACGCCCGAAAGCCGCGTCGCCGCGCTGCGTGACGGAAAGATCAACGTGCTCTGCAGCGAGCCGGACAGGCTGTCGGCACGCAAAGACATGGCCTTCTCCATCCCGATCTTCCAGGGGGGCGTCGGCGCCCTGCTGCGAAAAGACGCGCCCGCCGGCCTAACCCAGGCTCTCTCCGAGCGGCCGGGGCCAACGGGTCCGCTGTGGCGCGGCACGCCCACGCAGCAGCTGCTGCAGGGGCAAACGTTCGCGGTGGTAGCGGGTACGCCGGCCGAGAAGCTGCTCGCCGAGCGGCTCAGCAAGCTCCAGCTCACGGCGAAGGTCGCTCCGGTGAAGGACTTTACGGAGGGCGTGCAGGCGGTGATCGACCGCAAGGCAAGTGTGTTCTTCTCGGAGCACTCGATGCTGCTCGACGCCGTCAAGCGCGGCGACACGGCCGGGGATCTGAAGGTTCTCGAGCGCCGCTTTACGATCGCGCCGCTGGCGTTTGGGCTGCGGCGTGGCAACGAGGATGGGCGCCTCGCCGTCGACCGGCTCTTGAGCCGGATCTACGGCTCGGCCGAGTTCCGCGCCATGTACACGAAGTGGTTCGGTGAGCCGGACGAGAGCGCGGCCGCGTTCTTCCGTGCGGTCGCGCTGCCGGAATGAATGAGAGGAGACCAACATGAGAACCAATCCGATCGTCTTCCTTCTGCTCAGTGCCGCATGGTTGCCACCCACCTGGGCCGCCGACCCGCCGCCCGCGCCCGTGGTCGCTCCGACGGCCAGCGGCGATGCAAAAGCACCGAAGGACGACGCCGCGCGGCTCGAAGTCAGCGGCAAGATCCAGCTCGACCTGATCTCCGACTTCAAGAAAGTCGATCCCCAGTGGAACGCCACGCTGCGCCCCTCGACCATTCCGATCAACTGCCCGGGCCTCCCCGGCACCAACGACCCCGGCTGCGGCAAGGACGGAGAGACGATCTTCAGCGTGCGCCAGACCTCGATCTCCTTCAACGGCTTCGTGCCGACGCAGGCGGGCCAGTTGAAGACACAGCTGAGCCTCGACCTGTTCAACCCAAGCGATGGCGGGAATACGAGGTTTCGCCTGCTCAACGCCTGGGCCGAAGTGGGCGCCTTAGGCGTCGGCCAGTACTACACGCTGATGATGAACATCGACCTGTTCCCCAATACCATCGACTACTGGGGGCCGAGCGGGATGCTGTTCGTGCGCAATCCGCAAATACGCTACACGCCGTACAAGACCGACAACGCCAGGTTCGCGGTCTCACTCGAGGCGCCGAATGCAGCGATCGACACCGGCAAGCTCCCCCTGCAGGGTCTCGGATTCACCGGCTGGACGAAATATCCGGACATCGCCGCCAAGTACAGCATGAACAGCGGCTGGGGGTTCTTCGACTTGGGCGGCATCGTGCGCTCGGTGGGCTACAAGAGCACGGCCACGGCCGACGGCAACCCTTCGGGCGCGAAGACCGGCTGGGGCGTCACCGCCGACGGCGCCCTCACTTTCGGCAAGGATCGCGTGGTGACGCAGGTCACCTACGGCGAGGGGATCGCGAGCTACTTCAACGACGGCGGCGTCGATCTCGCGCCCGTTGGCGGAATCGGGCAGGGGGCTCAGTTGGTGAAATCGATCGGCATGATGCTCTACTACGACCACCAGTGGAGCGGCATGTGGGCGAGTTCGATCGGTTACAGCCAGCACCATCAGGACAACACCGGCGGACAGGCCACCAACGCGTTCAAGACGGGCAGCTACGCATCGACCAACCTGCTCTACACCCCGGCGAAGAACGTGCTGTGGGGAACCGAGTTCCTGTGGGGAAAGAAGGAGCAGAACGACGGAGGGTCGGCCATCGACACCCGCGTGCAGTTCACCGGACAGTTCAAATTCTGAGGAAGGCGTCTATCCCGAGGAAGTGGACGGCCGGACCAAGCTGTATACATACGTCGTGAAGTCCTAGCCGGCGAGCCGCCGCCGCGAAAAGACACGCTCGCTCAGGCGAAGAAGTACCTATAGACTTTCCGCGATGGCCATCCCGGAACATCCCCTGTTTCACCGCAGGTACCTCGCGTGGATCGTCGTCGTGGCGGCGGCGCTCGTTGCGGGGGTCGGGTGGCTGGCCTTCGCGCTCCTGAAACCGACGCCTCCGCGTTTCGTCACCATGGCGACGGGGCCGGAAGGCAGCGTCACCGCCGAGCTGGGAAAACGCTATCGCGAGCTGCTGGCCCGCGACGGCGTGGATCTCCGTCTGAGTGCCTCGCCGGGAGCCGTCGCGAACGTCGCGCGGCTGCGCGATCCGAAATCCGGAGTCGGCCTCGCCATCATTCCGAGCGGCATCACCACTCGCAGCGACTCACCCGAGATCGTTTCGCTGGGCACCCTGTTCTATGAGCCCCTCTGGATTTTCTCCCGCGGAAGGCCTCTGGCCGAAAGACTGCGCGGCTCGCGGAGCCTGCGCATATCGGTCGGCGCCGAGGGGAGCGCCGCGCGCGCATTTTCCGTGGAATTCCTGGCGCGCCTCGGCATCGTCGACGGCCGCAACGCGAAACTGCTTGGGCTCGCGCCCGAGGCTGCGGCCGAAAAGTTGCTCTCGGGAGAAATCGACGCCGCCATCGTGCTCGACGCATGGGAATCGCCTCTGGTGCGCAGGCTGCTCGCCGCCAAGGATATCCATCTCGCCAGTGCACCCCGGGCGGATTCCTGGGTCGCTTTGTATCCGTACTTGAACAAGATCGTCCTGCCCGCCGGCGTGGCCGACATGGCCCGCAACGTGCCACCGGAAAATGTGACGCTGCTCGCGCCCAAGGCAAACCTGGTGGTGCGCGAGGGCCTGCACCCGGCCATCCAGTACCTCCTGCTCGAGGCGGCGGCGCAGACCCACTCCGGACCCGGCGTGTTTCACAAGGCGGGCGATTTCCCGGCTGCCGAGTCGATCGACCTGCCGCTCAGCGACCAGGCGCGCCAGTTCTACAAGACCGGGCCGCCTTTCCTCCAGCGCCATCTGCCCTTCTGGTTCGCGATCCTGATCCAGCAGCTGCTGGTGCTGCTGATCCCGGTCCTGGGGCTGCTCTATCCTCTCCTGCGATTCGCTCCGGCGGCGTTCGGCTGGGCGATGCGCCGCAAGATCCTGAACCTGTACGTGGAGTTGAAGCTCCTCGAAGAGGATGTGGCTGCACGCCATCTGCCGAGCGAAGATCTGGCGGCCAGGCTGCAGCGGCTGGAGGAGCACGTCGACCAGACGTGGCTGCCGATATCCTTCAGACCTCTGCTGTATCAGCTCAGGATGCACATCTCGCTGGTGCGCGAGCGCATGAAGCGAGCATGAGGAGAAACCCGCCGTGACCTGGCTGCAGCGCTACCGCATTCGCCATTTCCTCCGGTATTCCTTCTGGCTGGTGCCCGTGGTCTGGATGCTGGCGGCGGCTCTCGCCCTGCCGGCGGTGCGCTGGCTCGACATCGAAACGGGCTGGCGGCTCTTCAACTACTCCGAGGAAGGTGCGAGGCAGATCCTGAACGGCCTCTCCTCGTCGATGCTCACCTTCATGGTGTTTGCCGTATCGGCGCTCCTTCTCGTGCTGCAGCTCGCCAGCAGCGCGCTCTCCCCGCGCATCATCGCCAGCACGTTTGCCTCGCGGATCCCGCAGGTCAGCATCGGGGTGTTCGTGTTTTCCTACGTCTTCGCCCTGGGGGCCCTTGCCCGCGTCGAGCCTGGTCACGTCCCGCAGCTGGTGGTGTTCGTCGCGGTCCTCAGCAACCTCTGCGCCATCGTCGTCTTCTTCTGGTTCGTTTTCCGGGTGGGAACCAGCCTGCGGCCGGTGGCGATCCTGCTCTCGCTGTCCCAGAGAGGGAGAAAGGTCTCCGATAGCGTCTATCCGCGGGCATGGAATCCCGAGACGGCAGAACGCCAGCCACGAGCGCGCGAGGCGCTTTCCGGACCTTCGCGCGTAATCGAGTACGCGGGCCTCTCCGGGACCTTCCTCGCCTTCGGCGCCGCGGAGCTGGTCGAGGCGGCGCGGCGCGCCGACTGCGTGATCGAGCTGATTCCTCAGGTCGGAGACTTCGTTCCCAAGGGCGATCCGCTGTTCCGGATCTACCCGGCGGGGCGGGATGTCGGCGCCGCATCGCTGTCGCAGATGGTCGCCTTCGGTGCGGAGCGGACCCTGGAGCAGGATCCGGCGTTCGCTTTCCGGATCATGGTCGACATCGCTTCGCGGGCACTCTCCCCCGCGATCAACGATCCGACCACGGCGGTGCTCGCGCTCGACCAGTTGCATCGCGACCTGCTGTACCTCGGCAGGAAAGAGCTGGCCACTGGCAGCGCGACCGACAGGGCGGGCCGGCTGCGGCTCGTCTACCCGACCCCGCAGTGGGAGGATTTCGTCGCCCTCGCCGTCAGCGAGATCCGCCTGTTCGGCGCGAGCAGCATCCAGGTGGCGCGGCGGCTGCGCGCGATGCTCGAGCATCTCGCCGGCGCCCTGCCCGAGCCGCGGATTCCGCCGCTGCGCGAGGAGCTGGCGATGCTCCAGCATGCCGTCGAACGCGCGTATCCCGAAGAGAAGGATCGCAAGCGCGCGGAAACGGGGGACATTCAGGGGATCGGACATTCGTCCGCGCCCGGACCCTGAATCGGATAGATCGCTCAGGGCGGCGGATCGCCGCTCCGCCTCCTCCACTCCCGGACGGATTTCGTCGCCCAGTTGAAACGGATCGCGGCCAGCCGCAACGACAGCGTCGCCGCGATCGATATCCACGCCGAATAGTTGGTGTCGAGGCCGTAGGTGTAGGACAACACGACGAAGAGCACGCAGCCTCCCAGCGCCGCGAGCGTGTACAGCTGCCCCGGCTTGAACACCAGCGGCTCTTCCCGCACCAGCACGTCGCGCAGCAGGCCGCCCCCCACCGCGTTGCACATCCCCACGAGCAGGGCCGGGACCGGCGCGATCCCGGCGATCAGCGCCTTGTTGGCGCCGACGACGCCGTACACCCCGAGTGCCAGCGCGTCGACGTAGGCGATGAGCCTCTCGAAGCGCCCGGCCAGCCGATGCGTCAGCGTTCCGACCGCGACGGCTGCCGTAACCGCCCAGAGATAGCGCGCGTCCTGCATCACCAGCGGGACCTGCTTGATGAAGACGCTGTCGCGCAGCAAGCCGCCGCCGACGCCGGTAACGAAAGCCAGCATGAAAGCGCCCACCAGGTCGTAGCCGCGCCGGCTCGCCACCCAGACGCCGGTAAGCGCCATCAGGAAGGTGGCGGCCAGATCGAACTCGATCGGCAGCAGAAAAGGAATGCCGGGCAAGGTATCGTCCCTTTCAGCCGCCTTCCCAGATGAGGTGGCGAGCCTTACCCCCGGCACTTGCGGCGACCAGCTGTGGCTGCTTCCTTCCGGACCTGACCAGGTTCACCAGACCGCAATGCGGGGAGGCCCGCCGTATTCGGTGATGCCACGCGATTATACGGGCTGCAATCGAAGCCGTCCGTTCCGGCGCAGCGCCGATCGCGTTATCATGACGTTCGAAAATTCGAGCCCGCCCGCGAGGCGCCGGCCCCTACCCCACGATCCCCGAGGAGGGAACATGTTCCGATTCATGGATTGTCCGAGAATCGCCTGGTTCATCGCCGCGTCGCTGGCCCTGCCCCTGCCCGCCGCCGCCCAGTCGGCCGATGCCTATCCGAGCCGGCCGGTGAAGATCCTCGTGCCCTACGCGCCCGGCGGCGCCACCGACATCATCGCGCGCATCGTCGCGGCGAAGCTCACCGAGTCGTTCGGCCAGAGCGTGCTCGTCGAGAACCGCCCCGGCGCCTCCGGCAATCTCGCCCTCGAAGCGGCGGCAAAGGCTCCGGCCGACGGCTACACCCTGTTCGTCGGCAACGTGTCCACCAACACCATCAACGAGAACACCTTCGCCCAGCAACTGCAGATCAAGCCGTCGCGCGACCTGGTCGGCATCGCGAAGCTGGTCGAGATCCCGCACATCATCGCGACCAGCGCGGACTTTCCCGCCAACTCGGTCGCCGATCTCGTCGCGCTCGCGAAAAAAGAGCCCGGAAAGATCAACTACGCCTCCGCGGGCCTGGGAAGCTACCCGCATCTCGACATGGAGAAGCTGCAGAAAGCCGCCGGCATCAAGCTCACGCATATTCCCTACAAGGGCGGAGCGGGCCAGATGATCCCCGCGATCATCGCGGGCGAGGCGCCGGTGGCCTTTCTCAACTTGTCCTCGGCGCTGCCGCAGATACGCGGCGGAAGGATGAAGGCGATTGCCACGACCGCCCCAACCCGCCTCGCCGAGCTCCCCAACGTCCCGACCATGGCGGAACAGGGATACGCGGGCATCGGCACGAACGCCTGGCAGGGCATGTTCGCTCCGGCAGCCACGCCCAAACCGGTCATCGACAAGATCTACCAGAGCGTCGCGGCGGTCCTTTCGAACGCGGAGATGAAAGACCGCCTTTCCAAGCAGATGCTCGATGTCACGCTCTCGGCGTCACCGGCCCAGTTCCAGCAGCTGGTCGAGAAAGAAACGCGCGAGTGGGGTGATTTCCTGCGCGAAGCGAACATCAAGATCGAATAGCAACTATCCACATTGTCATCCTGAGGCCGCAG
>JBGQKQ010000084.1:0-12547 GCA_041499655.1 Gammaproteobacteria bacterium | reverse complement strand
GCGAGGGATCTCTGCCGGTTTCGGAGATCCCTCGGCCTGCGGCCTCGGGTTGACGCTTCTCTGATGGAAATCTTCGGCATTCCGACGCAGGCGCTGTTTGGGCAGCTGCTGATCGGGCTGATCAACGGCTCGTTCTACGCGCTGCTCTCCCTCGGGCTCGCGGTGATCTTCGGCCTGCTCAACATCATCAATTTCACCCACGGCGCGCAGTACATGATGGGGGCGTTCTGCGCGTATTTTCTGCTTTCCAGGCTCGGTATCGGCTATTGGTGGGCGCTCGCGATCGTGCCGCTCGTGGTGGGAGCGCTCGGCGTCGTCATCGAGCGGCTGATGCTCGCGAGGCTCTACAAGCTCGATCACCTGTACGGGCTGCTCCTCACGTTCGGCCTGGCGCTCATCATCCAGGGTTTTTTCCGGCAGCAATACGGTACCTCGGGAATTCCCTACGCGATGCCGGGCGAGCTCGCCGGCGGCCGCAATCTCGGCTTCATGTTCCTGCCGAACTACCGCGCCTGGGTGATCGTGGCTTCGCTGGCGACCTGCCTCGCCACCTGGTTCGTGATCGAGAAGACGAAACTCGGCTCCTACCTGCGCGCCGCGACCGAGAACCCCGAGCTGGTGCGGGCCTTCGGCGTGAACGTGCCGCGCATGATCACACTCACCTACGGCTTCGGCGTCGCCCTTGCCGCCTTCGCGGGCGTGATGGCGGGGCCGATCTACCAGGTGAACCCGCTCATGGGAGCGGACCTCATCATCGTGGTGTTCGCGGTGGTGGTGATCGGCGGCATGGGCTCGATCATGGGCTCAATCGTGACCGGCTTCGCGCTCGGTCTGATCGAGGGTCTGACCAAGGTGTTCTATCCTGAGGCCTCGAACACCGTGATCTTCATCATCATGGCGATCGTGCTCATGATCAAGCCGGCCGGGCTTTTCGGCACGCAGCGGTGAGGCTCGCCTAGACCATGGCCGCGGTACCCGAGACGTCCATCGGCACGGGACGGGCAAACGGTCTCGCGCACCAGCGCGTCGCTTTTCTCGCCATGCTGGCGTTCTTCCTGGTCGCGCCGCTCGTCGCGTATCCGATCTTCCTGATGAAGGTGATGTGCTTCGCACTGTTCGCCTGCGCGTTCAATCTGCTGATCGGCTACGGCGGGCTGCTGTCCTTCGGCCACGCGATGTTTCTCGGCACGGCCGGCTACGCCTCGGCGCACGCTGCGAAGGTCTGGGGGTTTCAGCCCGAGTTTGCGATTCTCTTCGGCACCGCGTGCGCCGCACTGCTGGGCATGGTGACGGGCCTGCTGGCTATCAGGCGCCAAGGCATCTACTTTGCGATGATCACCCTCGCCCTGGCTCAGATGGTGTACTTCTTCTACCTGCAGGCGGCATTTACCGGGGGCGAAGACGGAATTCAGGCGGTACCGCGCGGGAGGCTATTTGGCCTGATCGATCTCAGCAACCAGTGGGCAATGTACGCGCTCGTCCTGGCGGTGTTCGTGGGCGGCTTCCTGCTGATCCACCGCACGGTGCATTCACCGTTCGGGCAGGTGCTCAAGGCGATCCGGGAGAACGAGCCGCGCGCGCTGTCGCTCGGCTACGACGTCAACCGCTACAAGCTCCTCGCGTATGTGCTGTCGGCGACGCTCGCGGGCCTCGCCGGGGCGACCAAATCGCTGGTGTTCGAGCTGGCCTCGCTGACCGATGTTCATTGGACCATGTCCGGAGAGGTGGTTCTGATGACTTTGCTCGGGGGGTTGGGAACGGTGTTCGGGCCCGTGGTCGGGGCGCTCATCATCGTCGCCATGGAGAACTACCTCGCCCAGCTCGGATCCTGGGTGACGGTCACGCAAGGCGCGATCTTCGTGGTCTGCGTGCTGAGTTTTCGCCGCGGTGTCGTCGGCGAGTTGGGGCACTGGCTGAAGAAACCGCTGTAGCCGCTCAGGGCTAAGTGATTCTCCGGGCGGCGAGGCGATCGAGCTCCGCGTCGTCGATTCCGAGAACGTCAGAGAGTACGTCACGCGTGTGCTGGCCCAACAGGGGTGGCGGCACCGTGTACTCGACCGGCGTGCCCGAGAAGCGCATCGGGCTCGCGACTCCGGCCATGGAGCCTGAGAGCGGGTGCGGCATCTCGATTTTCAGGCCGCGGTGCCTGACCTGCAGATCCTCGAATACCTCTTCGTAATTGTTGATCGGGCCGCAGGGCACGTTGGCGGCCTCGAAGCGTTCGATCCAGTCGCGGCTCGAGCGCTGCTTCATGATCTCCTGCACGATCGGGATCAGCGTGGCGCGGCTGCGGATACGGTCGGGCATGGTCCTGAAGCGCGGATCGGATGCGAGCTCCGGCCGCTCGGCCGCTGCGCAGAGGCTGGTCCATTGGCTGTCGTTGCCCGCGCCGAGGATCAGGTGCCCGTCGGCCGTGGCGAAGACCTCGTAGGGGAGCAGGTTGGGGTGCGCGTTGCCCCAGCGTCTCGGCACGGTTCCGGAGTGGAAATAGTTGAAGATCTGGTTGGCGCCGAAGGCGACGATGGTGTCGAGTAGCGCGATGTCTATGTATTGGCCTTGTCCGGTGCGCTCGCGGTGCGCGATCGCACCGGTGATCGCGAGGCTCGCGTACATGCCTGCCATGACATCGGTCACCGCGATGCCGACCTTCTGGGGGCCCCCGCCGGGAAGCTCGTCGCGTTCTCCGGTAATGCTCATCAGCCCGCCCATGCCCTGGAAGATGAAGTCGTAGCCCGGGCGGTGAGCGCACGGGCCGCTCTGGCCGTACCCGGTGACCGAGCAATAGATGATGGGCGGATTGCTTTTCTTCAGGTCTTCATAGCCGAGGCCGTATTTCGCGAGGCCGCCGACTTTGTAGTTCTCGATCAGCACGTCGGACTTCGCCGCCAGCTTGCGCGCGATCTCCGCGCCCTCGGGTTTGGAGATGTCGAGCGTGACCGACTTCTTGCCCCGGTTCACCGAGAGGAAATAGGCGGACTCCCCGGTGTCCTTTCCCTCCCCATCCCTGAGAAACGGCGGGCCCCAGCTGCGGGTGTCGTCGCCCGACCCCGGCCGCTCGATCTTGATCACCTCCGCGCCGAGGTCCGCGAGATTCTGCGACGCCCACGGTCCGGCGAGTACACGAGTCAGATCGAGGACGCGGATATGCGAAAGCGGACGCGGCATGGAGGACGGATCGGGACGAGTTTGGGACGGGGCGATTATAATCCGTGTGTTTTCCTCCAAGACGACGTCAATGAAAATCCTGGTTGCGGTCAAGCGCGTGGTCGATTTCAACGTCAAGGTACGTGTCAGGGCCGACGGATCGGGCGTCGAGACCGCCAACGTCAAGATGTCCATGAACCCGTTCGACGAGATCGCCGTGGAGGAAGCGGTGCGCCTCAAGGAAGCGGGCACCGCAACGGAAATCGTCGCCGTGTCCTGCGGGCCCCAGGCCTGCCAGGAGACCTTGCGCACCGCGCTCGCGCTCGGCGCCGACCGCGCCGTTCTCATCGAGACGGACGCCGAGTTGCAGCCGCTCGCGGTGGCGAAACTTCTGCGCGTCATCGCGCAGAAGGAGAATCCCAGACTGGTGATCCTCGGCAAGCAGGCGATCGACGACGACTGCAACCAGACGGGGCAAATGCTCGCGGCTTTGCTCGGCTGGCCCCAGGCGACGTTCGCCTCCAAATTGAAGATCGAGGGCGACAAGGCCGCGGTCACGCGCGAAGTGGACGGCGGACTGGAGACGATTTCGATCAATCTGCCTGCGGTCATGACCACCGACCTGCGGCTGAACGAGCCGCGCTACGTCACACTGCCCAACATCATGAAGGCGAAGAAGAAAACGCTCGAAGTGCTCAAGCCCGATGCCCTCGGGGTCGATGTTACTCCGCGCCTGAAAACGCTCAAGGTCGAGGAGCCACCCAAGCGCAAGGCCGGCACGAAGGTACCTGATGCCAGGACGCTCGTGCTGAAGCTGAAGGGCGAAGCGAAGGTGATTTCGTGAGCGCGAGCGAACGAAATCATCCCGAGCGCAGCGAGGGATCCCCTTAATGTCCGTCTTGGTCATCGCCGAGCACGACAACGCGTCGCTCAAGCCCGCGACGCTCAACACCGTCGCGGCTGCAGCCAGGATCGACAGTGATATCGTCGTTCTCGTGGCGGGCTCCGGCTGCGGGGCGGCTGCCCAGGCCGCGGCAGCGATCGCGGGCGTGAAGAAGGTGCTCGTCGCCGACGCGCCGCACTACAAGGAGCAGCTCGCGGAAAATCTCGCCGCGCTCGTCGTCACGGTCGCGCCGGCGTACACGCATATCCTGGCGCCCGCGACCTCGTTCGGGAAGAACACGGCTCCGCGAGTGGCCGCGATGCTCGATGTGGCGCAGGTGTCGGACATCGTCGAAGTCAAGAGCGCCGACACCTTCGTTCGCCCGATCTACGCCGGTAACGCGCTCGCGACCGTTCAAGCGGTGGACAGGATCAAGGTGATCACGGTGCGTACCACCGGATTCGACGCCGCAGCGGCGAGCGGAGGTTCCGCGGCGCTGGAGAATGCGCCGGCGGTCGCCGACACCGGGCTCTCGTCGCTCGTCGGACGTGCCCTTACGAAATCGGAACGCCCGGAGCTGACCTCGGCCCGCGTGATCGTTTCGGGTGGACGCGGCATGGGGTCGGGCGACAATTTCAAGCTTCTGGAGCCGCTCGCGGACAAGCTGCACGCGGCGATGGGTGCGTCGCGCGCCGCGGTGGACGCAGGCTTCGTGCCGAACGACTGGCAGGTCGGTCAGACGGGCAAGATCGTCGCCCCCGAACTTTATATTGCAGTCGGCATCTCCGGAGCCATCCAGCATCTCGCGGGCATGAAGGACAGCCGCGTCATCGTCGCCATAAACAAGGACGAAGAGGCGCCGATATTCCAGGTAGCGGACTATGGGATCGTAGGAGATCTATTTCAAATTGTTCCGGAATTGGTCAAAGAGCTGGGATAAGGATCGGAGGCACCATGGGTGAATACAAAGCGCCTTTGCGCGACATGCATTTCGTGCTGCAGGAGCTTGCCGGGCTCGCAGAAATCGCGCGACTTCCCGGTTGCGAGGAGATCAACGCCGAGCTGGTCGACCAGATCCTTGAGGAAAGCGCGAAGTTCGCAAGCGGCGTCCTGTCGCCGCTCAACCAAGCCGCCGACAAGGAAGGCTCGAAGTGGGACAAGGGCAAGGTCACCACCCCCAAGGGCTTCAAGGAAGCGTACAAGCAGTTCATCGAAGGCGGCTGGAACGCGCTGCAGGCGCCGACCGAATACGGAGGGCAGGGGCTGCCAAAGATCGTCTCGACTCCGGTCGTGGAGATGTGGAAGTCGGCCAATCTGTCGTTTTCACTGGTGACCATGCTCACCGCGGGGGCCGCGGAGGCGTTGATCCTGCGCGGTACCGACGCGCAAAAGAAGCAGTACCTGCCCAGGATGATCGAGGGAACGTGGACGGGCACCATGAACCTCACCGAGCCGCAGGCCGGCTCCGACCTCGGGTTGGTGCGAACCAAGGCAGTGCGGGAAGGAGATCACTACCGCGTCTCGGGCCAGAAAATCTTCATTACCTACGGCGAGCACGACCTCACCGACAACATTGTGCACCTCGTACTGGCGCGCGTGGACGGCGCGCCCGAAGGCGTGCGCGGCATCTCGATGTTCCTCGTGCCGAAGTTCCTGGTGAATGCAGATGGGTCGCTGGGGGAGAGGAATGCCGTCCAATGCGCGTCGATCGAGCACAAGCTGGGCATCCACGCCAGCCCGACCGCCGTCCTCGTCTACGAAAACGCGATCGGGTATCTGGTGGGCGAAGAGAACCGCGGCCTGGAATACATGTTCATCATGATGAACTTGGCGCGCTTCGCGGTCGGCATGGAAGGCCTCTCGATTTCGGAGCGTGCCTACCAACAGGCGCTGGGATACGCCAAGGAGAGGGTCCAGAGCCGCGACGTCGCCGGCGGCGGGAAGGCTGTCACGATCATCCACCATCCCGACGTGCGCCGGATGCTGATGAGCATGAAGTCGCAGATCGAGGCCATGCGCGCGCTTGCCTATGTGGTGGCGGCGGCGGTGGACAAGTCGTTGAGGCACCCCGACAAGGAGGAGCGCGCCCGCAACCAGGCTTTCGTCGATCTCATGATCCCGATCGTCAAGGGCTGGTTTACCGAGACCGGAATCGAAGTCGCGTCGACCGGCATCCAGGTGCACGGCGGAATGGGATTCATCGAGGAAACCGGCGCGGCGCAGCATCTGCGCGATGCGAGAATCACGACGATCTACGAAGGGACGACCGGGATCCAGGCGAACGACCTGATCGGCCGCAAGATCGCCCGCGAGGGCGGCGCGACCGCGAAAGAAGTCATCAGAGTGATGCGGATCGTCGAAGCCGAGCTCGGCAAGGCGCCGGGCGAGGACATGGCGGCGACTCGCGAAGCTTTCTCCGCCGCGCTGACCGCGGCCGAGGAATGCGTCTCCTGGATCGTGATTACCTATGGCAACGATATCAAGGCGGCGCACGCCGGCGCCGTGCCCTTCCTCAAGCTCATGGGGATCGTCTGCGGCGGGTGGCAGCTCGCGCGCTCGGCATTGGTCGCGCGGCAGCGCCTGTCGGAGGGCAAGGGCGACAAGGCGTTCTACGAGGCCAAGATCAAGACCGCGCGGTTCTATGCCGACCACGTGCTGACGCAGGCGCCGGCGCTGCGCAACACCATCGTGCATGGCGCGGCGGCTGTGATGGCGCTGACGGAGGAGCAGTTCTGACCGGAGGCCTCGCGGCCAGCCTGAAACACCGCGTTACCGATCGATACAATTTTTCACGGATTTCGCGGTCAAACCCGGGCACCATGTCCCAGTGTTCCAGTTAGGGGTCAAGAATGATAGAGCCATCGCCGCATTCCACCCGGTTGGGCGCGGTCCTGCTCGCGGTGCTTTGCCTGCCCGTTTCTCTGGCGTATGCACAGGCTCGCGTCGAGAGGCACGATGTCAGGCGCGAGCACTTCAGCACGCCGCACTGGACGTACGATAATCGCTTTCATCACGATCACTACTACCCGCAGATCGGATACTCGGTCTCGACGCTGCCCACCGGCCACGTCTCGGTCACGTATCGCGGCTCGGCGTATTTCTTCCATTCCGGCGTGTGGTACCGGCGGAGCGGCCCGAGCTTCATCGTGATAAGGCCTCCGGTCGGGATTATCGTGCCAGTGCTGCCGCCCTCCTATTCGACGGTATGGGCGGTGGGCGTGTCGTACTACTACGCTAACGACGTGTTCTACGAGCAGGCGGACGGTGGATATTCAGTGGTCGCCCCGCCGGCGGGATACGTTGAGCAGGGTACGCCTGCTTCTCCGCCGGTTCAGGCGGGAGCCGAGTCCCCGCTGACGGGCACCGCCACTTGGTACTACTGCGAGTCTTCCAAGACCTACTACCCGTACGTTTCCGAATGCAAGGAAGGGTGGCGGGAAGTACCGGCCACGCCGCCGCACGGCTGATCGTTCAGCCGCTCGCGGCTGGACGATAGGCCTCGAACAGACGCTCGATAGCACCTTGGGCGCGCGCCACGGACCGCGTATCGCCGAGGAGCCTGTGATCGTGATGGGTGGCCAGCATGATTCCGAATAGCTCGAAGCTGAGCTGCCAGGGGTCTGTCTCAGGCGCGAGATGCCCATCCTCGGTGGCCAAGCGGATGAACTTGACGATAGCTCCCCGCAACTCCCGCTGTCCGGCCACGAGTAGCTCTCGGATTGCACCTGGACGGTCGTCGTACTCGGCGGAGGCGGACAGCAGAAGGCAGCCGCCTGGGAGGTCGTCATTCTGCGCGATCCATGTGAGCCAGCCGGAGAACAGCGTCCGCAGCCGGGGCAGTCCGCGCGGTTCCCTCAGAGCCGGCGAAAATACGCGGTCCTGAAAAAGCCTTTGCGCTTGTTTGAGGGTCAGAAGCTGCAAGTCCTCCTTGGAGCCGAAGTGGGCGAAAAGGCCGCTCTTGGAGAGATCCAGCCGCGAGGCGAGAGAGCCGATGCTCAGCCCTTCCAGACCGACCTGACTCGCCGAGGCGATGGCTTCGTTGAGGATTAGGGTCCTAGTCTGCTCGCCCTTCTTCATGGACGAGCTTATAGCACGAACGTTCGGTCAAGTATAGTTCGCTGGTCTAAAAGGGATCTTTCCGAATAGGGGCGCGTCCACGCTACATATTCGGATAGTTCGGTCCCCCGCCTCCCTGCGGGGCGACCCACACGATGTTCTGCGTGGGATCCTTGATATCGCAGGTCTTGCAGTGCACACAGTTCTGCGCGTTGATCTGCAGGCGATCCTTGCCGTCCCCGTCCTTCACGAATTCGTACACGCCCGCGGGGCAGTAGCGGCTCTCGGGTCCCGCGTACCTCGCGAGGTTCACGCTCACCGCGGTGCCCACGTCCTTGAGCGTGAGGTGGCTCGGCTGGTTTTCTTCGTGATTGGTGTTCGAAATGAATACCGAGGACAGGCGATCGAAGGTGAGCTTGCCGTCCGGCTTCGGGTAGGCGATCGGGCGGCACTCAGCGGCGGGCCGCAGGCACTCGTGGTCGGCGTGCCGGTGGTGCAGCGTCCACGGAAATTTTGCCCCGAGAAGGACCTGCTCGACGCCGACCATCGCGGTACCGGTGTACAGGCCCTTCGACATCCACTGCTTGAAATTGCGCGCCCGGTAGAGCTCGTCGAACAGCCACGACTCACGGAACGCTTCGGGATAGGCGGTCAGCTCGTCACCCGAACGCCCTGATCGCAGTGCGGAGAAGCCCGCTTCCGCGGCGAGCATGCCGGATTTGATCGCCGCGTGGCTGCCCTTGATTCGCGAGGTGTTGAGGAAGCCCGCTTCGTCGCCGACGAGGGCGCCGCCGGGGAAGACAAGCTTGGGTAGCGACATGATCCCGCCCGCTGCGATCGCCCGCGCGCCGTAGGCGATACGCTTGCCGCCTTCGAGAAAACTGCGGATGTGAGGGTGTGTCTTGTAACGCTGAAATTCCTCGTAAGGGCTCAGATACGGATTGGCGTAGGACAGCCCCACGACGAAGCCCACCGACACCAGCCGGTCTTCCATGTGATACAGGAAGGAACCTCCGTAGGTGTCCGCGTCGAGTGGCCAGCCGGCCGAATGGATGACGAGTCCGGGATGGTGCTTGTTTGCGTCGATCTCCCACAGCTCCTTGAGCCCGAGACCGTACACCTGCGGGTCCCGGTCGGCTCCGAGCCGGAATTTTTCGAGCAGCCGTCGGCCAAGGTGGCCGCGGCAGCCCTCGGCGAAGAAGGTGTACTTGCCGAGCAGTTCGATACCCGGCTGGTATTGATCGGTGGGCCTGCCGTCGCGCCCGATCCCCAGGTCCCCGGTGGCGATGCCCCGCACGCCGCCTCTATCGTCGTAGAGCACCTCCGCGGCGGCGAATCCCGGGTAAATCTCCACGCCGAGCGCCTCCGCCTGTTGTCCCAGCCAGCGGCACACGTTCCCGAGGCTCACCACATAGTTGCCGTGATTGCGGAAGCACTCGGGCAGGAAGGCGTTCGGGACCCTGACGGAACCCGATTCACCGAGGAATAGAAAGCGATCCTCGGTAACGGGCGTCTTCAGCGGCGCGCCGCGCTCCCCCCAGTCGGGGAAAAGCTCGTTCAGCCCGCGGGGGTCCATCACTGCACCGGAGAGAATGTGAGCACCGATCTCCGACCCTTTCTCGATCACGCATACGCCGATTTCGGCCTTGTTTTCGGCAGCCAGCTGTTTCAAACGGATCGCGGCCGCGAGGCCGGCAGGGCCGCCACCCACTACCACCACGTCGAATTGCATCGATTCGCGCGCCACAGGTGCCTCCGATCCCTTCGCTTCGCAAATTATATGCGGAGCAGAGGAGAAGCTCGCCGTGCGGAACCGGCCCGAGCCAGCTTGAGTAGTCGGAGCGCCTTTCGCGGGCTAGAGCGGGAGGGCGATTTCGTGTACCATTCTCCATCCCATCCCCCTGGTTTGTGATGGCCAAGTATGTGTTCGTGTCGGGCGGTGTGGTTTCCTCTTTGGGGAAGGGGATAGCCGCCGCCTCTCTCGCCGCGATCCTCGAATCTCGCGGTATCAAAGTCACCCTTCTCAAGCTCGACCCGTACATCAACGTTGATCCGGGAACGATGAGCCCTTTCCAGCACGGAGAGGTGTTCGTCACGGACGACGGAGCCGAGACCGATCTCGACCTCGGCCACTACGAGCGCTTTCTCTCGGCTCGGATGAAGAAGTGCAACAACTTCACCACCGGGCAGATCTACGAGTCGGTAATCAAGAAGGAGCGCCGCGGCGACTATCTCGGTCGCACTGTGCAGGTGATCCCGCACGTCACCGACGAGATCAAGGCCTTCATAGAACGCGGCGCGGGCGACGCGGAGGTCGCGATCGTCGAGATCGGCGGGACGGTGGGCGACATCGAGTCGCTGCCGTTCCTTGAGGCCGTACGGCAGATGGGCCTCGAGCTGGGAGACAACAATACCTGCTATCTCCATCTCACGCTGGTACCTTTCATCAAGAGCGCCGGCGAGATCAAGACCAAGCCGACGCAACACTCGGTGAAGGAGCTGCGCGGCATCGGCATCCAGCCCGACGCCCTGCTGTGCCGATCGGACCGCCCGATACCCGACGACGAGAAGAAGAAGATCGCGCTCTTCACCAACGTCCAGGCGCGGGGTGTGATCTCGGTCTGGGATGCGGATTCGATCTACAAGATTCCATGGATGCTGCATCAGCAGATGCTCGACGAGATCGTCTGCCACAAGCTCGCCATCATCGCGAGGCCCGCCGATCTCAGGGCGTGGAAGAAGCTGGTCGAGGCGTTGGAGCATCCGCAGCACGAGATCACCATCGCGATGGTCGGCAAGTACGTCGATCTCACCGATTCCTACAAATCCCTCAACGAGGCCCTGGTGCACGCGGGAATCCACGCGCGCAGCAAGGTGAACATCCGCTACGTCGACGCGGAGACAATCGAAAGGGACGGCCTCGGCGCGCAGTTGAAGGGCGTGGACGCCGTACTCGTGCCCGGAGGGTTCGGTAAGCGCGGAGTGGAAGGCATGATGAAGGCGATTCAGCACGCGCGCGACAACAAGATCCCCTATCTCGGCATCTGCCTTGGCATGCAGCTCGCTGTGATCGAATACGCGCGCAACGTCGTGGGCTTGACCGGCGCGAACTCGACGGAGTTCGACCGCGACACGCCGCATCCGGTAATCGCTTTGGTGACGGAATGGCAGGACCGGGACGGACGCATCGAGCACCGCGACGAGAAATCCGACCTCGGCGGGACGATGCGTCTGGGCGCGCAGAGCGCGGCGCTTGAACCGGGAAGCCTTGCTTGCAGGATTTACGGTGCGGAGACCATCAACGAGCGTCACCGCCACCGCTACGAAGTCAACAATCAGTACCTTCAGCGGCTCAAGGACAAGGGACTGCGCGTCTCGGGCGTCACGCAGCGCGAGCAGCTGTGCGAGATGATCGAGCTGCCCTCGCATCCCTGGTTCATCGGCTGCCAGTTCCACCCCGAGTTCACTTCGACTCCACGGACCGGGCATCGCCTCTTCACCGCCTTTGTCGAAGCTGCCCTGCAGTATCAGGCGGGCGCTACCAAGACGGCCATCGCTGCGTAGATGAAGCTCTGCGGTTTTGACGTTGGTCTCGACAAGCCTCTGTTTCTGATCGCGGGTCCCTGCGTGGTCGAGTCCAGGCAGATGGCGCTCGAGACCGCGGAAGCGCTGAAGGAGATCGCGCGAGAGATCGGAATACCCTTCATCTACAAATCCTCCTACGACAAGGCCAACCGCAGCTCGGGGAAGTCGTTCCGCGGACCGGGGATGAGCAAGGGCCTGGAGATCCTCAAGGAGGTGCAAAAGAAGATCGGCGTCCCGGTGCTGACCGACGTTCACGACAAGGAAGACGTCCCCGAAGTCGCCGCCGCGGTCGACGTGCTGCAGACCCCGGCTTTTCTCTGCCGCCAGACGGATTTCATCCACGCGGTCGCTTCCGCGGGCAAGCCGGTGAACATCAAGAAGGGCCAGTTTCTTTCGCCGGGAGAGATGAAGAACGTAGTCGAGAAGGCGCGCGAGGCGAGCGGCATGGACAACATCATGGTGTGCGAGCGCGGTGCCTCGTTCGGCTATAACAATCTCGTCTCCGACATGCGCTCGCTCGCCATCATGCGCGAGACGGGCTGCCCCGTGGTGTTCGATGCGACGCATTCGGTGCAGCTTCCGGGTGGACAGGGGACTTCGTCGGGTGGCCAGCGGGAATTCGTTCCGGTGCTTGCTCGCGCCGCGGTGGCGAGCGGAATCGCCGGTATTTTCATGGAGACGCATCCCGACCCGGAGCACGCGCCCTCGGATGGGCCGAACGCCTGGCCGCTCGACCGCATGAAGGACTTGCTGAAGACGTTGAAGGACCTGGACGCGCTGGTGAAGCAGCAGGGGCTGGCGGAGCAGAGACTGGGAACGAAGAAGAAGGGCAAATAGATGAGTTCAATCGTCGACGTCGTCGCAAGAGAAATCCTCGAT
>JBGQKQ010000083.1:0-12629 GCA_041499655.1 Gammaproteobacteria bacterium | reverse complement strand
GGTGGGACTCGATGAGCGCGCGCGCCGCGCCCGGCAGGTCGCCAAAACGATCCACCAGCTCTTCCTGCATCGCCTCGACCCGGTCCGCGCTGTCGCAGTTGGCGAAGCGCTTGTACAGCACCAGGCGCTCGTGCACGTCGGCGCAGTAGCTCGCCGGCAGGAGTGCCGGGAAGTGCAGGTTGACTTCGGTGATGACTTCGAAGGGCTGCGACAGGTCGGGCTCGCGGCCGGCCTTGAGCGAGCGCACCGCGTGGTCGAGCATGTCGGCGTAGAGGTTGAAGCCCACTTCCTGCATTTCACCCGACTGCGATTCGCCCAGCACTTCGCCCGCGCCGCGGATCTCGAGGTCCTGCATGGCGAGGTAGAAGCCCGAACCCAGCTCCTCCATCATCTGGATCGCTTCCAGGCGCTTCTTCGCGGCGGGGGAGAGCGCGTCCTCGCCGGGGGTGAGCAGGTACGCATACGCTTGGTGGTGCGAGCGCCCGACGCGGCCCCTCAGTTGATGGAGCTGGGCCAGGCCGAACTTGTCCGCGCGCTCGATGATGATGGTGTTGGCGGTGGGGATGTCGATCCCGGTCTCGATGATGGTCGAGCACAGCAGCAGGTTGTGGCGCTGCTGCAGGAACTCGCGCATCACGCGCTCCAGCTCGCGCTCGCGTTGCTGGCCGTGCGCCACGGCAATATGCGCTTCGGGAAGGAGCTTCTCCAGCTTCTCGCGCATGATCTCGATGGTGGCGACGTCGTTGTGCAGGAAGAAGATCTGGCCGCCGCGCTTCAGCTCCCGCAGCGCCGCCTCGCGGATGATGCCCGAGGAGTAGGGCGTGACGAAGGTGCGGATCGCCAGCCGCCGTTCCGGCGCAGTCGCGATCACCGAGAGATCGCGCAGGCCTTCGAGCGACATCGCCAGCGTCCTCGGAATCGGCGTTGCGGTGAGCGTGAGCACGTCCACCTCCGCCCGCAGCGCCTTCAGGGTTTCCTTCTGGCGCACGCCGAAGCGGTGCTCCTCGTCGACGATCACCAGCCCCAGGCGCTTGAACTTCACGTCTTTCTGGAGAAGCTTGTGCGTGCCGATGGCGATGTCGATGGCGCCCGCGGCGAGGCCTTCGAGCGCCGCGCTCGTCTCCTTGCCGCTCCGGAAGCGCGACAGCTCGGCGAGCTTGATCGGCCAGTCGGCGAAACGGTCGCTGAAGGTGTGGAAGTGCTGCTCGGCGAGGAGCGTGGTCGGCGTGAGCACCGCGACCTGCATGCCGTCGGCGACCGCGACAAAGGCGGCGCGCAGAGCGACTTCCGTCTTTCCGAAACCCACGTCGCCGCAGACGAGGCGGTCCATGGGCTTGCCGCTCTTCATGTTCTCGATCGCGGCGGCGATGGCGGCGGCCTGGTCGGGCGTCTCCTCGAAGCCGAAGCCTTCGGCGAAGGCCTCGTAGTCGTGCTGGTTCAGCTTGAAGGCGTGGCCCTTGCGGGTGGCGCGCCGGGCGTAGAGATCGAGGAGCTCGGCGGCGGTGTCGCGCACCGCGCGCGCGGCGCGGCGCTTGGCCTTCTCCCACTGGTCGCCGCCCAGCTTGTGCAGCGGCGCCTGCTCGGGCGGACCGCCCGAGTAGCGGCCGATCGAGTGCAGCTGCGCCACCGGCACGTAGAGCTTGTTCTCCTCCGCGTACTCGATGAGCAGGAACTCGCCAGGTTCGGAAATGAGACCCTCGCCGAGGTCGAGGTTGATCAATCCCCGGTAGCGGCCGATGCCGTGCTGGACGTGCACCACCGGGTCGCCCGCGCGCAGCTCCGAGAGGTCGCGCAGCATGCCTTCGACCGAGCTGGTGCGCGCCTTGTCGCGCGCGGCGCGCGAGCGCGCGGTGCCGGCATAGAGCTCGGACTCGGTGACGAAGCACAACTGCTCGGAATCGAGAAAAAAGCCGGTCAGCAGCGGCGACACGCCCAGCGCGAAGCGTGCGTCCGACTGCCGGAATGCCTCGAAGCCCGCCGCCGGATCGGGCTTCAGGCCGTATTCGGCGAGATACTGGTGGAGCGTCTCGCGCCGGCCCGGCGACTCGGCGAGCAGCATCACCCGGGCGGGCGTCTGGGACAGAAAGGCCTTGAGGCGGTGAAGAGGGTCGGGCGCGCGGCGCTCGACCGCGAGCTCGGGCAGCGGGCTGGCGACCGGCGCGCGGTGTGTTACGTCGAAATCCGCGCGCTTGAAGGCCTTCGCGCGCACGAAGAAATCCTCGGCTCCAAGGAACAGTTCCGCGGGCGGCAGGAGCGGCCGCGTGCGGTCGCCCGCGAGGAGCTGGTGGCGGCCCTGCGCGTCGCGCGAGAACCCGGTGAGGGTCTCGTGCACCTGCCCGTGCATGCAGACGGTGGCGGTCTTCGGGAGGTAGTCGAACAGAGTCGCGGTCTGCTCGAAAAACAGCGGCAGGTAGTACTCGATTCCGGCGGGAGCGACGCCGTTGCTCACGTCCTTGTAGATGCGGCTCTTCGACGGATCGCCCTCGAAGCGCTCGCGGAAGCTGCGGCGGAACTGGTTGCGGCCGGCCTCGTCCATGGGAAACTCGCGCGCGGGCAGCAGCCGCACTTCAGCGACCTTGTAGAGCGTGCGTTGGGTGTCGGGATCGAAGGAGCGGATCGACTCGATTTCCTGGTCGAGCAGGTCGAGCCGGTAGGGGAGCGCGCTCCCCATGGGAAAGAGATCGACGAGGCCCCCGCGCACGCAGTATTCGCCCGGCGCCACCACCTGGGTAACGTGGCTGTAGCCGGCCAGCGCGAGCTGGGAGCGCAGCGCGGGGAGATCGAAAGCTTCTCCCGCCTTGAGGAAGAAGCTGTGCCCGGCGAGAAAGGACGGAGGCCCCAGGCGGGTGAGCGCGGTCGCCGCGGGAACGATGGCGACGTCGAAATCCTCGCGCATGATGCGGTAGAGCGTCGCCAGGCGCTCCGACACCAGGTCGTGGTGCGGAGAGAAATGATCGTAGGGCAGGGTTTCCCAGTCGGGCAGGAGCAGCACGGCGAGCTGCGGCGCGAACCAGGCGATCTCGTCCTTCAGCCTTTGCGCCTCGGTTGCCTGCGCGCAGAACACCACGGCCGGCCGCGAGCCCTGAGCGAGACGCGCGAGCGCCAGCGCGTCGCTCGAGCCGTGCAGGCGGGCGTCGCTCGCGTTCTTTTCCGACTCGGTGGTAATGACCGCGCTCATCTGTCTCGACGATAGATGCGGCGACAGAAATAGCAAAACCCGAATTCAACGCCGCTCGCCTTGTGAAGCGGAGTTTGAACCCGGGACCCGGCTATAATTATATCGTGTCGAATCCCAGCCGAATTCAGTGACTTCCAGATACTTCGGGCTGGTTCCGGCGGCGGGGACGGGCTCGCGCTTCGGCGCGGCGCTCAAGCAATACTCGCCGCTCGCCGGCAAGCCCATGCTGTTCCATGCAGTCAGGCAATTGCTCGCAGCGGCGGAGGTGGAAATCGTGTTTGCCGTGCTCCCACCGGGCGATACCGAGTTTCGCAAACACGACTGGAGCTCCTTCGGCGAGCGCCTGGCTCCGCTCTATTGCGGCGGTGCCAGCCGCCGCGACAGCGTGCTGAACGGCCTGATCGCCGCGGCGAGCCTGGTCGATCCGAACGACTGGATGCTGGTGCACGACGCGGCACGGCCCTGCCTTGGAGCGCCGGAGCTGCGCCGCCTCATCGACGAGGCGGGCCGGGACGATGTCGGCGGGATCCTTGCGATTCCCGTCACCGACACCCTGAAGCGCGCAGACGACGAGCGGCGCATTGTGGAGACCGAGCTGCGCGATCGACTGTGGCAGGCGCAGACTCCGCAGATGTTCCGCCACGGCATGCTGCTGCGGGCGCTGCGCGGGGCCGAGCGCGTCACCGATGAAGCGGCGGCGGTCGAGGCTCTCGGCTACAGGCCGAAACTCGTCGAAGGCAGCATCCGGAATCTGAAAGTCACGTTCGCGTCGGATATGCACATCGCCGAGCGCATTCTCGGGGAAGACAAATGAGAATCGGACAGGGCTTCGACGTGCACGCGCTCGTCAGGGGGCGAAAGCTCGTCATCGGCGGCGTCGCCATTCCCTTCGAGAAGGGGCTCGCAGGGCATTCCGACGCCGACGTGCTGATCCACGCGGTGTGCGACGCCCTGCTCGGCGCGGCGGCGCTCGGCGACATCGGGCGGCATTTTCCGGACACCGATTCCCGGTACAAGGACGCCGACAGCCGCGCGCTGCTTCGCGAAGTCGGAAAGAAAATCCGCGACGCCGGGTTCTCGATCGCCAATCTGGACGCCACCATCCTCGCCGAGGCTCCGAAGATGGCGCCCCACATTCCGGCGATGGTCGAGAACCTCGCCGCCGATCTGGAGATTCGACCCGGGCAGGTCAACGTGAAGGCGAAGACCGCGGAGCGGCTGGGCGCGATAGGCCGCGGCGAAGGCATCGCCGCCGAAGCGATCGCGCTGCTCGTTCCCGCCGCCTGAGTTCAGGCGCTTCGCGGGCTTGGCCGGAGGCGCCTATCGGACGACAGCAGCAATGCCCTGGCGATACCGCACGTCGGACAGCAGCCGGTTCAATTCCTTCTTGACGACGTCGTAGCACTCGCACACGCGGGTTTCCAGCCCGGACCGCTCGAGCACTGAAATGTGGCCACGGCGGTAGCGAATAAAACCGGCGCGCTGCAATTTCCCGGCGGCTTCCGTAATGCCTTCCCGGCGCACACCGAGCATGCTGGCGACCAATTCCTGCGTCATGATCAACTCATTCGTCGGCAAGCGATCGAGAGTCAGCAACAGCCAGCGGCACAGTTGCTGCTCCACCGTATGGTGCCGATTGCACGCCGCGGTCTGGGCCATTTGTGTGAGCAGCGCCTGGGTGTAACGCAGCATCAGGCGCTGCATCAAGCCGCCGCGATCGAATTCCTGCTTCAGCAGGCGGGTCTCCAGCCGGTAAGCGCGGCCCGCGGTCTGCACCACGGCCGAGCTTGGGGTGGTATCCCCTCCCATGAAGAGCGATATCCCGACCACGCCTTCATTGCCCACCCCGGCGGTTTCGGCCGATGCGCCGGACTCCATGACATAGTGCAGGGACACGATGGCGGTGGTGGGGAAATAGGCGTGCTGGAGCTGTTCGCCGGGTTCGTAGAGGGGATCGCCGAGCAACATTTCGACCGGTTCCAGATGAGGCGCCAGGCGCTCGAATTCAGCCGGGGGCAGGGCGGCGAGAAGATGGTTTTGATTCGGGGTATGGGGTGATGACATCGTCAGGGAAGGCAGGGACGGCTGTTTCGAAACCGAGCCCCCTCCCTGCGCCCCCGGCTTCAGGGGGGACTTCGCGATCGCGGTTTCCAATTTCGGCATTTGTTCAGCGGTTCCCCAGACTTCGAAGTCTTGCGTTCTATTTCTTTGCAGTGAGTTCGGCGCCGATTCCGCGGTAGCCAACGAAGCGGGAGGACCGGTTGAACATCGGCTCCCCGCTGACCTGAAATCTTTGTTGCGAGCCATCGGCATTGACGCGGCTGAAGACGAAATCCAGGAACGGCTGCCGGGCCGCAATGGTGGCCTGCAATGCTTCCCGCTGCGCCTCGTTCCAGCCGGTCACCTGAACGCCGTTCGACTCTCCCGCCAGGGCGTCGACCCGGATTCCGAGCATCTCCAGGACCGGGCCGGACACCTTGGTGAAGTTCCCGTTCTCGTCCTGCTCCCAGTACCAGTCGGAGGCCAGTTCGGTCAGGCTGCGAAAGCGGGCTTCGCTTTCGCGCAGTTCGGCGGTCCGTTCCCGTACCGTCTCCTCCAGCACCTTGCTGTAGTTCTCGAGTTTCCTGTACAGCAGCCGCACTTCCAGCGTGTTGTGAATGCGCGTCTTGACTTCGACCAGATCGAACGGCTTGCTGATGAAATCCCTCGCGCCGGCCTGCAGTGCGCGCAGCTTGTGGCCGGGCTGCGCGGTGATCACGAGGACCGGAAGGTAGCCGTCCGCGTCGTTGGTCTTGAGGGCTTCGATCACCTGGAACCCGTCCATGCCGGGCATCTGCAGGTCGAGCAGGATCAGGTCGTAGCGGTTCTTGCGATGCAGCGCGCAGACTTCGTGCGGATCCATGGTCGAGGCGACGCGGGTGTAGCCGGCTTCACGCAGCATTTGCTCGAGCAGGCTGACATTGACCTCCTGATCGTCCACGATCAGGACGCTGGCGTTGAGAATGTCGGACTCGGCAAGTCTCATACGGGCTCGGTGTCGGCGGCGCGGCCTGCGGTCGTCGATGCGGTTTCTTGCGAAAATTTCAGCGCCACGTCCAGCATAGTCATGAACTCGTTGACCTTGATGGGCTTGGTGAGATAACGGAAGAATCCCGCCTCCAGGCCTTTCTCGATATCGCGGGGTATCGCATTGGCACTGAGCGCCACCACCGGGATGTGCGCCGTTGCCGGGTCCGCGCCCAGGATTTTCAGCGCCTGGATGCCGCTGATGCCGGGCAGATTGATGTCCATCAGGATGACATCCGGCAGGGAGGCGCGCGCAATCTCGACGCCTTGGTTGCCGTCTCTCGCGCTCAGCAGGCGGATATCGGGACGGCGCGCGATGAGATCCTCGACCAGCATCAGATTGGCGGGGTTGTCCTCGACGTAGAGCAGGGTGCGTACCCGCCCGTTGCCGTGAACTTGCGCCTGGGCGACTGTCGTGGGTTCGGCTGCGGCGGCGGCAGGTTGTGGTTTGGCGGTCAGGTTCAGTTCGATCCAGAACACGCTGCCCACGCCGACCGTGCTTTCCACGCCGATTTCGCCCTTCATCAGCTCGACCAGCCGCTTGCTCACCATCAGGCCGATGCCCGTGCCTTCCTCGATGCCGGCTTCTTTTCCGAGCCGATTGAACGGCTGGAAAAGCTGCGTCAGTTTATGCGGAGTCAATCCTTCGCCGGTGTCCCTGACACAAATGCGAATGCGCCCGGGGGTGCCCAAGATGCAGTCCACGGCGACCGTACCGCCGACCTTGTTGTATTTGACCGCGTTGGAAAGAAGGTTGATGAGAACCTGCTTCAGCCGGGTCCGGTCGGCTTTGACGAAGTACGGGATTTCGAACTTGGGAAAGGCCATGCTGATGTCGCGCTTTTGCGCCTGCGCCTCTATCATGGCGTGGCATTCGCGCACGACTTCGGTGAGCGATATCGGCTCCAGCGACAACGGCAGCTTGCCGGACTCGATCAGCGCGAGATCGAGGATCTCGTTGATCAGCTCCAGCAGGTACCATCCCGCCTTGAGAATCTGATCGATGCTTCGCTTCTGGGATGTCGTCGGCGACGGCGAACCGGATTCCATGAGTTGGGCGAAACCGAGGATCGCACTGAGCGGCGTGCGCAGCTCATGGCTCATGCTGGACAGGAAATCGGATTTCGCGAGGTTGGCTTTTTCCGCGACGGCCATGGCCTCTTTCAGTTCCAGTTCGACGCGCTTGCGCACGGAGTTGTCGGTGCCGATCAACAGGTATCCGATGACGTCGCCATAGTCGTCGCGCAGCGCCGTGATCGAGATGATGGCCGGGAAGCGGCCGCCATCCTTGCGGATATAGGTCAATTCATAGATGTCTTCGATCCCGCGCGAGGCTTTGAAAGCCAATGCCTCGAATCCCGGTGAAATGGTGGTCGCGAGCTCGAGGCTCAGCGCCTGCGCGCGTGCCGCCACTTCCTGCGGGTCGTGGATGTCGCTGGGGTTGATCCTGTTCACGACCTCGGCGGCGCTGTAGCCCAGCATGCGCTCGGCGCCGACGTTGAAGAGCTGGATGATGCCTTTCTCGTCGGTGGCGATGATCGAGAAATTGGCGCTGGTGAGGATCGCGTTCTGCAACGCTCCCGTCTTGAGCAGCACTTCCTGGCGCCGCACTTCGGTGATGCCATCCGCCTCGCCGGCAGCGCCGGTCAGGCTGGGACCGTATCCTGTCTGGGACATAGCTGATTCTCGATGAAAAGCGTACTCGATCCGGAGGAGGACTGCGCTTGTCGAGCCTCAACGGAAGATTGCGAGCTCGCGCGGTCGGAAGAAAACCGCACCCCCAAGGTGAAGACGCATGGTCACAGGCTTACCGGCGGGCGTCTGTGCGCTGGGGCACACAAGCCGGTCACGGGTGCCCGGATTGCCCGGCTCGGAGGCCAGCTGGATCAAGTAACATGCTCTGAGGAGATTCTCGCGCTGCGTGCTTGAAATGATGAAACGACCTGTGCTTCCCTCTGCACGCGGTGGAGACCGGTCGGGTTGGACGGTGTGATCCTGTGAGGCTGTTCTTCGCGCTGTGGCCGGACGAGGAGGTGCGCACCCGGCTCGCCCGGTGGTCGCGCGAGCTGCGTGCCTCCTGCGGAGGCCGCCGGGTGCCGGCGCAAAACCTCCACATGACGCTCGCCTTTCTGGGATCGGTCGAATCCGAGCGCATCGCCGAGCTTAAACGCGCCGCGGACGAAGTGTTGCCGCGCAAGATCTCACTCCTCTTGGACAGGCCGGGCTACTGGAAGCACAACCGCATCGCCTGGGCCGGGGCGTCGGCCGTGCCCGCGGAGCTCGAGGGGCTGGTGCTCGATTTGCGCAGCGCCCTGGCGCGCTCGCGCATCGCCTTCGATTCGAAGCCGTTCGCCGCGCACCTCACGCTGCTGCGCGACGCGCGGCAGCCGCGGGCGATGCCCGGGTTCGAGCCGATTGCCTGGGAGATGGAAGGGTTTGCCCTGATGCAGTCGCAGCCGCAATTCGGGGGCGGCTACGAAATGCTGGGCTCGTGGAAGCCGGTGTAGGCCCGCTTCCTCAGAACTCGACGCTCACGCCGGCGAGGATGCCCGAACCGCCGACCTTGATTTTCTGATTCGCGCTGTCGGAGGTGGTCGAGTTGAGATATTTGTATTCCAGGTAGAGGCCGACACTGCTGAAACGGAGGTCCAGGCCCAGCATGCCCTGGAACGCCGGGCCGCCCGATTTTCCCTGGATGTCGCCGCCGAATTTCGCGCCGGCGAAACCGACTCCGGCGCCGAGGTAGGGGTGGAACATGCCCGACTCTCCTCCGAAATAATACTTCCCGTTCAGCGTCGTGGAGATGACGGTCTGCGTTCCCTGGAACGCGGTTCCGGTCGCGGTGATGTCGTTCTTGTAATAGAACACTTCGGCGCCCACCGCAAAACCGTCCTGGTGGCGGAATTCCGCCTCGAAGCCGGCTACCGGCTTGGAGCTCTTGTCGTAGGCGCTCGCCTGGCCGCCCAGCGTCTGGCTGGTGGTGGCCAGCTTGAAACTGCCGGTCTTGGCGATGACGGCGAACCGCCACTTGCGCAGCTCCGCTTCCTCTTCTTCCTCCTCGTCCACGGGCGGCGGCGGCTCGCGCGCGATCTGCCGGCGTGAAGGGGCCGGTGGGGGCGGCGCGGCCGCCTGCGCCGGGCGCGGCGGTGCGGCGGCAGGAGCGGCGGGCCTGGGCGGTGGGGCAGCCGCGACCGGAGCGGCCGCCAGAGGAATCACCGCGGGCGCGCGGGGCGCCGGAGCTGCGGGTGCGACAGGAGCGCGCGGCGGCACGGCCGCGGCGGCGCCTGCGGCTGCGGGGTGGCTTTTCGCGAGGATGCGGCGGGCGGAGGCCTCGTTCATTTCGCGCATTTCGACCCGTACCGGGGTGAGGCCGGGGACGGCCTCGATCAGCACGTAGGAAGTCTGATTGGCGCTGGTTTGGATCGCCAGCGTGGTCAGGATCCGGTCGCCGACGCGCAGAAAGGTCCGGCCGGGATTGACCACGGCGTTGACGAACTCGCCATTTCCCAGGTCGCCGAGGCGGTCGGCGTTGGCAATGACCGGCACCCTCGCGGCGACCGGCTGCTTGTCGCTGCGGTACAGGACCACCAGGGCCTTGCCGGGGGGAGGGCTGGCGACTTGGGCCTGCGCATCCAGGCCGCACGCGGCGGCGAGCGCGAGGATGCTTCCTTGCAGCAGGGATGCGCGCAACCGATCCATGCGTGGTTCTCCCTAAGTGCCTCTTACTGCGTGTTCTTTTTGTGCTGCCGGCCGGCTCGAAGAAGCGGCGACCGCGACATTCTGGCACAAGATGCCCTCGCGAATCGGCCAGGCCCTCACTTCGCGAGTCCCATGCGCTTGGCTACCTCGGTGTAGACCTTGATGCGCTCCTTCATGAAAGCGTCCATCTGATCGACGCCTACGTCGATCAGCTCGAAACCGCTCTTGGCGGCGAGCTCCTTCATTTCGGGATCGTCGTTCAGTGTGGCCCACAGATCCGACATGCGCCTGCGCACTGCGGGCGGCGTGGATTTCGGCATGCCGATGCCGCGGAAGGCGCCGTCGACCCAGTCGACGCCCAGTTCGCGGAAAGTGGGCGTGTCGGGGAGTTGCGGATGGCGTTTCTCCATCGCGATCGCGAGCGCGCGCATCTTGCCCTTGTTGTTGATCGCGAACGCGTTGTAGGCCATCGCGCCGTCCACATGCCCGCCGAGCACCGCGGGGGTCATGTCCCCGGTCCCCTTGAACGGTATGTAAGTCGTCTTGATACCGAAAGCGTTGTCGAGGCGCTCGTGCGCGGCGTGGTTCGCCGAGTTGAGGCCCGATCCCCCGAGGGTGAGCTTGCCGGGCTGCGCCTTGGCGGCCTTGACGAAATCCTGGAAGGTCTTAAATGGACTCGACTCGAGCACGACCAGCGCATCCGGGGTGTAGTGGAACCAGAACACGGGCGTGATGTCCTCGGTCTTGTACTGCACCTGGCCTTCGAAGGGGGCGAGCACGATGTGCGGCAGGTTGATGCCGACGACGTTCAATCCGTCGCCCGGCAGCGAGTTCATCTGTGACCACATGAGGCCGCCGCCCGCGCCTGGCTTGTACTGGATGATGGTCTCGATCGCAGGGCATTTCTTCTTCAGCACCAGCTGCTGATGCCGCGCGGAGATGTCGGATTCACCTCCCGCCGGGAAGGCCTGCCAGTAGAGCAGGTTCTTTTCCGGACAGCCCTGCGCGAGCGCAGCGGGCGCGGCGATCAGGCACAGAGCGGCAAGCCATCCCTTCATGGTTCGAATACCCCTTATAAATGCGAAGTGTACCCGAGACTATTAAAGCAGACTATTAATGCGAAGTGTACCCGAGTGCGCCGGCGCAGCGCCTCCCGGGAGATTCAGGCGATCGGAAGCCGGATCTCCACCACCAGGCCGCCCCCCGGGCGGGGGAGCAGCTCGAGGGTGCCGTGATGCGTGCGTACCACGCGCTCGACGATCGCCAGGCCCAGGCCGGCCCCGCCTTTGTCGCTGCGCGCGACTTCCAGGCGAGTGAAAGGCCGCTTCAGGCGCTCGACTTCGGAGGCGGGGATGCCCGGCCCGCGGTCCGTCACTTCGAGGACGGCGCCGTGTCCCTCGGGCCGCACCGCGATCCCGACTTCCCTTTCCCCGTATCGCAGGGCGTTGTCGACGAGATTCAGTATCACGCGCCTCATCGCCATCCTCTGCAAGGGCAGCTCGGGCACCGTCGCGAGATCGGTCGCGACGGTGTGGCCGTGGCGGCGGTAGTGTTCGGCGACTTCGGCAGCGATGGCGGAGAGATCCGCGTCTTGCAGTGCCTCGCCGCCGTCGGTCCTGGCGAAGTCGAGAAACTGGTTGATGGTCCGGTCCATCTCCTCGATGTCCGCCGTCATTCCGTCCCTGAGCTGGGGATCGGCGCCGCTCATCTCCAGGCCGAGCCGGAGCCGCGAGAGGGGCGTGCGCAGGTCGTGAGACACGCCGGCGAGGATCAGCGCACGGTCGGCGTCCAGGCGCGCGAGGTCCTTCGACATCTGGTTGAAGGCGTGAGAGAGCGTGCGTATCTCCTCGGGGCCGGACTCGGCGATCGGTTCGGGCGTCTTGCCCTCGCCGATGGCGCCCGCCGCCTGGGCGAGCGCCCGCAGGGGGCGGTTGAGGCGGGAAACGAGCAGATAGGCGGCGAGCAGGGACAGCGCCAGGGCCAGCGCGCCCCAGCCGAGCCAGCGCAGCGCGACCTGCCGCTCAATGCGCTCGCGTGGAATGCGCACCCAGTACTCGTCGTCGTCGATGAAGAAACTCACCCACAGGCCGGCCTTGCCTTCGCGTTCGACGGCAAGACGCGTGTCTTCGCCGAGCTGGCGGCGCACCAGCTCGCTCACCAGGCGAAGCAGCGGCCGCTCGGACACCACGACGCGCTCGCCGGGCTCGGCGGCGTAGACCTGGATGCCTTCGCGCTCCACCAGATCGGAGAGCAGCTCGCGCCGCAGCTCGGGTCGCGAGTTGACGAGCGCGGTGCGCGTCAGGTTGACGATGCTGACGAGGTTTTGCGAAATCTGGCGGGCGCGCGGCTCGATCTCGTACGCGCGGAAGATCTCGAACCAGGCGACGGTCGTCGCCACCACCAGCGCGGCAAGCAGGAGAAAGGTGCGCCACAGGAGCGACCTCGGCCACAGCCGCAGCCGCGGCAGAGGACTGCGGATCACTGCTGCGCGCCGTCCGGCACGAACACGTAGCCGAAGCCCCACACGGTCTGGATATAGGCGGGATGCCCCGGGTCCTTCTCCACCAGCTTGCGCAGGCGCGAGACCTGGACGTCGATCGAGCGGTCGAACACCTCGTACTCGCGGCCCCGCGCGAGCTCCATCAGCTTGTCGCGCGACAGCGGCGTTCTCGGGTTCGTGACCAGC
>JBGQKQ010000082.1:0-12675 GCA_041499655.1 Gammaproteobacteria bacterium | reverse complement strand
GTCTCGTACCTGCTGATCGGCTTCTGGTATACGCGCCCGACCGCGATCTACGCCAACCTTAAGGCCTTCCTCGTCAACCGCGTGGGCGACTTCGGCTTTCTGCTCGCGGTGGCGCTGGTGCTCGCGCACTTCGGCACGCTCGACTACGCCTCGGTATTCGCGCGCGCGGCCGCCGCGGCCCCGGTAACGATCGAGGTCATCCCGGGCGCGCCCTGGCTGCTGCTGTCGGCGATATGTATAGGACTATTCATCGGCGCCATGGGCAAGAGCGCGCAATTCCCCCTGCACGTGTGGCTGCCCGACTCGATGGAAGGCCCCACGCCGATCTCCGCGTTGATCCACGCCGCGACCATGGTGACGGCGGGGATCTTCATGGTGGCGCGCATGTCGCCGCTGTTCGAGCTGTCGGACACGGCGCGCTCGATGGTGCTGATCATCGGCGGCATCACCGCGTTCTTCATGGCGCTCATCGCTATGGTCCAGTACGACATCAAGCGCGTGGTCGCCTACTCGACGCTGTCGCAGCTCGGCTACATGACGGTGGCGCTGGGAGCCTCGGCATATTCCGTGGCGATTTTTCACCTGATGACGCACGCCTTCTTCAAGGCGCTGCTGTTCCTCGGCGCGGGCTCCGTGATCATCGCCCTGCACCACGAGCAGGACATGCGCAAGATGGGCGGCCTGCGCAAATACATGCCGATAACGTACGTCACGGTGCTGATTGGGGCACTCGCCAACGCCGGTTTCCCGCCATTCGCCGGCTTCTTCTCCAAGGACTCGATCATCGAGGCCGTCAAGCTCTCGCATACCTTCGGCGCGGGCTTCGCCTGGCTGATGGTCTTGCTCGGGGTGTTCGTCGGCGGCTTCTATTCGTTCCGGCTGGTGTTCTACGCCTTTCACGGCAAGGAGAGGTTCGAGACCGGCCATGACCACCCTGCGCCGCACGAGTCGCCGGCGGTGGTCAGGGTGCCGCTGATCCTCCTCGCGATCCCGTCGGTGGTTTCGGGCTGGGTGATCGGCAGCGTCGTTTTCGGGGATTACTTCGGCGGCTCGATCTTCATCGCCGAGGTCCACCCTGGGGTGAAGGAGATGGCGGAGGAATTCCACGGCATCGTCCCCATGATGCTGCACGCGGTCGGCACGGCGCCGTTCTGGCTCGCGTTCGCCGGGGCCGCCGCCGCCTGGTATCTGTACATCGCCCGGCCGGAGATGGCGGAGGTGGTGCGGCGCAAGTCCGGCGTGCTGGTCAGGATCCTCGAGGACAAATACGGCTTCGACCGCTTCAACGACTGGTTCTTCGCCGGCGGTGCGAGGAAAGTCGGCACCGGCCTGTGGCGCTGGGGGGACGTCACGGTGATCGACGGATTGATGGTGAACGGCACGGCGAAGCTGGTCGGCTGGTTCGCCGGGGTGGTGCGCTGGCTGCAGTCCGGACTGATCTACCACTACGCGTTTTTCATGATCATCGGGGTGGTCGCGCTGCTGTGGCTGTTCAGCAACGCGTTCGGCCGCTAGCCCGATGCAGTCCTACTGGCTCAGCTTCTCCATCTGGGTTCCGGTCGTCGCGGGGCTGGTCGTGCTCGCCACGGGCGACAGGAACCTGCGCGAGGCGAAGGTGATCGCCCTGTTCGGCGCCGTCGTCGGCTTCGCGGTCACGGTCCCGCTCGTCACCGAGTTCCAGACCGGGACGAGCGCCATGCAGTTCGTCGAGCTGACTCCCTGGATTCCGCGCTTCAACGTCAACTATCACCTCGGCGTGGACGGCATATCGGTGCTGTTCATCCTCCTGAACAGTTTCATCACCGTGCTCGTCGTTATCGCGGGCTGGGAAGTGATCAAGGAAAAGGTGGCCCAGTACATGGCCGCGTTCCTGGTGATGTCGGGGCTGCTGAACGGAACGTTCGCCGCGCTGGATGCCGTGCTGTTCTACGTGTTCTTCGAGGCGACCCTGATCCCGATGTACCTCGTGATCGGCATATGGGGCGGGCCCAACCGTGTTTACGCGGCAGTCAAGTTCTTTCTCTACACGCTGTTCGGGTCGCTGTTGATGCTGCTCGCGTTCCTCTACCTCTACAACAAGTCGGGCGGCAGCTTCGCGGTGCTCGACTACCACAAGCTGCCGCTGCCGCTGAACGCGCAGATCCTCCTGTTCATCGCGTTCCTGATGGCGTTCGCGGTCAAGGTGCCGATGTGGCCGGTGCACACCTGGCTTCCCGACGCTCACGTCGAGGCGCCCACGGGGGGCTCGGCGGTGCTCGCCGCGATCCTGCTGAAACTGGGCGCCTACGGCTTCATCCGCTTTTCGCTGCCGATCCTCCCGGACGCGAGCCACTATCTGTCCGGCTTCATGATCACGCTGTCGCTCATTGCGATCGTATACATCGGCCTGGTCGCGCTGGCGCAGACCGACATGAAGAAGCTGATCGCGTATTCGTCGATCTCGCACATGGGCTTCGTAACCCTGGGATTCTTCATCTTCAACGCCTACGGCATGGAAGGCGGCCTGGTGCAGATGATCTCGCACGGCTTCGTCTCGGCGGCCTTGTTCCTGTGCGTGGGCGTGATGTACGACCGCATGCATTCGCGCGCCATCGCCGACTACGGCGGTGTGGTGAACACCATGCCCAGGTTCGCGGCGCTGATGATGCTGTTCGCCATGGCGAACTGCGGGCTGCCCGCGACCTCCGGCTTCGTTGGCGAGTTCATGGTGATCCTCGGCGCGATGAAGTTCAATTTCTGGATCGCGCTGCTGGCCGCGACGACGCTGGTGTTCGGCGCCGCGTATACCCTGTGGATGTACAAGCGGGTGATTTTCGGCGCGGTGGGCAACGAGCACGTGGCCGGCCTCTCCGACGCCAATCCCCGCGAGCTGCTGGTGCTTGGCCTGCTCGCGGCCGCGGTGCTGTGGATGGGCGTGTACCCGGCCCCGTTCACCGAGATCATGCACGCTTCGGTCGACGACCTGCTCAGGCACCTGGCGGTGAGCAAGCTGTGAGGCGCGCGACCCCATGCTGACCGATCTCCCCATCATGCTGCCCGCGTATCCGGAGATTTTCCTGCTCGCTGCGGGATGCACGATCCTGGTGATCGACCTGTTCCTGAAGGACGGAGCGCGCTGGGTCACCTATGCGCTGTCGCTCGCGGCTCTCGCCGGCTGCGCCTTCCTGACGTTGGCCGTGACCGCAGCAACCGGCGGGATTCACGCGACCACCTTCAACGGCATGTTCGTCTCCGACATGATGGCGAGCGTGCTGAAGATGTTCACCTACTTGGCGGTAGCGCTGTGCCTGGTGTATTCGCGGACCTACCTCGCCGACCGCGGGCTCTATCGCGGCGAGTACTTCGTGCTGGTGCTCTTTGCCACGCTCGGGATGATGGTGATGATCTCCGCGAGCCATTTCCTGACCCTGTATCTCGGCCTGGAGCTGATGTCGCTGTGCCTGTATTCGCTGGTCGCCCTGAATCGCGACTCGGCCGTAGCGACCGAGGCGGCGATGAAATATTTCGTGCTCGGGGCGCTGGCCTCGGGGCTGCTGCTCTACGGCATGTCGATGATCTACGGCGCCACCGGCACCCTGCAGATCAACGAGGTCGCTTCGGCGGCCGCCCGCATCCTTCAGGCCGATCCGCCCGCGAAAGCGCCGGTGCTCGTGTTCGGCCTGGTGTTCATCGTCTCGGGCCTCGCTTTCAAGGTGGGGGTGGTCCCGTTTCACATGTGGATTCCCGACGTCTACCACGGCGCGCCGTCCGCGGTGACGCTGTTCATCAGCACCGGGCCCAAGCTCGCGGCCTTCGCCATGGCGATCCGGCTTCTGGTCAACGGGCTTCCATCGCTCGCCGGTAGCACGCCCCAGTTCCCGAGCGGCTGGCAGGACATGCTGGTTATCCTTTCGGTCCTGTCGATGGCCATCGGCAACCTCGCGGCGATCGCCCAGAGCAACATCAAGCGAATGCTCGCCTACTCGACCATCTCGCACATGGGCTTCATGCTGCTCGGCCTGCTCTCCGGGATCGTGGGCGGAAACGCGCTCTCCGCGGCGGAGGCCTGGAGCTCGGCGATGTTCTACGCCGTGGTCTACGTGCTCACGAGCCTGGGCGCCTTCGGCATGGTGGTGCTGCTGTCGCGCTCCGGCTTCGAGGCCGAGCGCATCGAGGACTTCAGGGGCCTGAATGCGCGCAGCCCCTGGTTCGCGTTCGTGATGCTGCTCCTCATGTTCTCGCTCGCCGGCGTTCCCCCGACGGTGGGCTTTTACGCCAAGCTCGCGGTGCTGCAGGCCGTGCTCGGCGCGGGGCAGGTGTGGCTCGCCGTGGTCGCCGTGATGTTCGCGCTGGTCGGGGCGTTCTACTACATCCGGGTGGTGAAGCTGATGTACTTCGACGAGCCGGTCGAGACGCACGCCATCCGTCCGGGACTGGACGTCGGCATCCTCCTCTCGGCGAACGGGCTGGCGATGCTCGCGCTCGGCATCCTGCCCCAGCCGCTGATGCAGATGTGCCTGCAGGCGATCAAGAGTTTCTAGGCGGCAAGCGCGTGAAGGATCTGAGCGAGCGCCGTTTGTCGAGCAGGCTGGTCTACGACGGCAAGCTCCTCAAGGTCCGCAGCGACACGGTCCGCCTTCCCGACGGTTCCACCGCCGAGCGCGAGTGGATCGAGCACCCGGGGGCGGTAGCGGTGCTCGCCATGACCGACGCGGGCGAACTCGTCATGGAGCGCCAGTTCCGCTACGCCCTGGGCCGCGACATGATCGAGGTTCCCGCGGGCAAGATCGATCCGGGCGAGGACCCGCTGGCGACCGCCAAGCGCGAGCTGAAAGAGGAGACCGGCTACACCGCGGCCGAGTGGACGCACGTCGCCACCATCCATCTCGCGATCGGATACTCGAACGAGCACATCGAGATCTACCTCGCGCGGGGCCTGCGACACGAGCAAGCGAAGCTCGACGACGAGGAATTCCTGGAGGTGCTGACGCTTCCGCTCGCGACGGCGCTCGACTGGGTGCGCGAGGGAAAGATCACCGACTCCAAGACCGTTTCGACCCTCTTCTGGGCGGAAAAGACCCTGGGCGGCGGATGGGGCCCGCAGCGCTAGGGCGCGTGCGTCAGAACCGGTAGCGCAGCTCGATCCCGGATTCGCGGGTGTAGTTTTCCGGCTCCATCCCGGCGAGGCAGCTGTTGTTTACGACGGGCGTGACGCACTGGACGTCCGAATCCTTGATGTGCCAGTACTGGGTCCACGCGCCGAACGACCAGTGATCCTTCTCGATCATGAGGGAGAAGCGGTGGCCGCGGCCCGAGCCCTGGTGGTTGGTCACGTCGGTGAATCCGAGACCGGTGTCGCTCAGCTTGGACACCTGGGTGCCGTACAGGAACACGTCGGCCTCCGCGGTCGGCGCGAGCACCCAGCCGCCGCCCATGTTCCAGCGCGCGGTCAAGCCGACCGGGGCGTACAGATAGTTGGATTGGCGCCGGTAGCCGATCGCGCCGGTCGTCGTGTAGCCCCGGGGATTGTCGTAGAGGTAGCGGTAGCCGAGGCCGAGATAAGGCGAGAGCGAGGCGCTGTTGCCCACCCAGTCGAGCCCCGCCAGCGCGCGCAGCTCGAAGATCAGGTCCGGAACGCTGTCCTTCGAGCCCGTGCCGTTGCTGGTGTACTTGAGGCTCCCGTAGGACTCCCGGTAGTCGATTTTCCCGAACAGGCCCGAGTCGTCCGTCCACGTGCGCGCGGCGACGAGGCCGATGCGATTGCCCTGGAGCTCCGCGAAATCCGGCTCGAGGTAGTCGTAGTGGGAGCCTTGCACGCCGAGCTCCCAGCCCGGGCGGGTGGAGAGCGGATTGGGCAGCTGCGCGAACGCGGCGGACGAGGCCAGGAAAATCGCCGCCGCTTCGAGTGTCTTTCTCATGGGGTCCCGCGTCATCTGCCGGATCGGACCAGCCTGCGGTACTGCGCCATGTGCCGCAGCGCCTGCTTGGGCCGGCCGAGCGCCTTGCACAGGAGCGCGAGGTTGTAGTGGCAGTCTGCGAAACGGGGGTCCTGGTGCAGCGCCTTTTCGTACGCATCCATGGCGACGCTCTTGCGGCCCATGTCCTCGAGCAGGACGCCCAGGTTGTAGAGGAGCAGCGGCTCGTTGCCGCAGGCGAGGATCGCGCGGCGATAGACGCGCTCGGCTTCCGCGAGGCGGCCGGCCTCGTGCAGCAGCCTTCCGAGGTTGACGTGAGCGCCCGCGTGGGCCGGGTCCGCTTGCAGCGCGCGCTCGTAGGCTTCCCGGGCGCCTTCGACGCTGCGCCGCTCGAGCTCGCATCCGCGCTCGAACCAGTCCTCCGCGCTGCCCGGCAAGCCGGCTTCACCGCGCTCGATCACGGTGAGCGATCCGGAAGACGGATCGCCTTCGAAGTCGAGAACGTATTGCCCGGATTCCGCCTGCCAGCGCCGCGAGCCGTCCTTGACGACGACGCGATCGGCCAGCGCCTCGATCGACAGGCCCGAAAGGGGCATCGCCTCAGGCAGGTGGCGGCGAAGCTCCTTCAACGAACGGTTGATGCGCCGCGCCGGTATTTTCGCCGTGGCGAGGGCCTGCGCGGTGCGCAGCACGATGAGATCGCGAAACGAGAACAGGTAGGACTTGCGCGGGCCACGCTCAGGCGTTACGAAACCGGCGTCGACCAGGCTCTGTATGGTGCTGCGCGGAAGGTGAAGCAGCCGCTCGACGTCGCGGACGCCGTACGGGTGCGCTGCGGACGGATCGGCGGCGGGGACTATTTCTTCGCTGCCTTTCTGGGGGCGGGCTCGGCCTGCTGGGCGCGCCTCGGCGCCTTACGCTCTTCGGGCTCCACGGTTTTCGCGGGTGCGGGCACCTTCTTCTTTTCGAGGCTCGCTCGCAGTGCCTCCATCAGGTCGATGACCTCGGCACCGCCCTCCGGCGCCTCGGCCATGGTGATCTCCTGGCCCTCGACCTTCTTCTGCACCGCGGCCTCGACGCGCGCGCGCACATCGTCGGTGTAGGTGGAGGGATCGAACTTGTCGGAGGCCTGCTGCTCGATCAGCTGCTGCGCGAGCTTGAGCTCGGCGTCCTTGACCTCGGTGTGCGGGATCTCGAGCTCCTTGAGCGACCGCACCTCGCCCGCGTAGAGGAGCTGCTGCATCACCAGGCCGCCGGCTTTTTCGTCGCCGGTCGGGCGGATCATCACGATGTACTGCTTGCCGCGCGCGGCCCAGCGGCCGAGGGCGCAGCGCTTGGATTCGCGCAGCGCCCGCGCGAGCAGCGCGTAGGGCTTCGCGCCGCCCTTGTCGGGCGCGAGGTAGTAGGCCTTGTCGAAGTACACCGGGTCGATCGATTCGACCGGAACGAACTCGGCGATGTCCGCGGTGTGGGTTCCCGCCTCCTCGAGCAGCTTCAGTTCCTCGGGCGTGAACATCACGTACTGGTCTTTTTCGAACTCGTAGCCCTTGACCATGTCCTCGCGCGGCACCACGACTTCGTCCTTTACGCAGAGGTATTGCTGCTTGAGCCGCGAGCCGCAGCCCTTGTGCAGCAGGTTGAACGAGATCGCGCGGCTCGCCTCGGTGGCCGAGTAGAGTTTCACCGGTATGGACACGAGCCCGAACGAAACGGTCAGGGTGGCAATCGGTCGTGCAGCCATGCCTATCTCCAAGTGCTTGTTTGGGCCGGGATTCTACGCCTTAGCGCGCTCGAGCGCACGTTCCAGGCTCTGCTTGCGGGTGAGGGCCTCGCGCCAGCGGTCTCCGGTTTCAGCCAGGCGCTCGGGCGCATTGGTGATCCTGAAATCGAGCGGATGCGCCCCCGCGAGCTCTTCCCAGGTGAGCGGCATCGACACCGGCGCGCCGGCGGCGCCCCTGGGCGAGTAGGCGGCGTTCAGCGTCTTGCCGCGCACGTTCATGTTGTAGTCCATGAAGATCTTGCCGGTGCGCTTCGGCACGCTCCATTCGACCGTGACGTCCCTGGGGTGGAGGCGGACGAGGTGCCGCCCGACCATTTCGCTCACCTTGCGCGCGGCGTCGAAATCGAGCGTGCGCTCGATCGGCACGAACACGTGCAGGCCGGTCTTGCCGGAAGTCTTTACGACCGCTTCGAGGCTCATGCTCGCGAGCAGCTCGCGCAGCCGGAACGCGATTTCCTTGCCCTTCTCGAACGCGACGGTGTTCAGCTCGGGCTCCTCGCCCGGCGCTTCCTTGCCCGAGTAGATATAGGGGTCGATGTCGAACACCACGTAGTCGGGATAGTTGAGGATCGAGCCCTCGAGCGCCGCGAGCGAGCCCGAGAAGTCCGTGCTCTGCGTTCCCGCGTCGGGCCCGGGCCTGGCGCGCGAATGCCACACGTGGAACTCGAGCGTGCCGGACTGCGCGAGCCACAGGAGCGTCGCGAGGTTGTCGCACAGCAGGTAGTCGTGGCGCTCGTCCTTGTGCTCGGAGAAGATCGTGATCTTCTTCGCGAACGGCGGCAGTGCCGGGTCCCAGTGCTTCTGGAAGAAGCGCTCGCCCGCGATGCCCTCGGGCATGCGGATCATGGTGAGCGGCCGGTCGGCGAGGTGCGTGAGCATGAAGGGCGAGACCTGCGCGAAGTAGCGCAGCAGGTCTCGCTTGGTGATCGCCGGCTGCTTCAGCGCCGCGTCGGCGGGCCAGTAGACGCGGTCGAGGTGGGTGAGCTTGAGCGTGTTGCGCCCCAGGGCGATCGTCAGCCCGGGCTTCTTGTTGTCGAGCTGGCGCAGGACGGCGTCGATTTCCGTGTCGGGGAAGCGTTCGGCCGCCTCCGCGGTCGGCCGCGCGGTTGCATGGGGCTCGGTCCGGCGCACCGATTTCGGATCGACATCCTCGCGCAGCCTGAGAAAGACCGGGGCGCGAAGCATTCCGTCTGGAGTCCATTGCTGGAATTCCACTTCGGCGACCAGCTCGGGCCGCACCCAGCTCGTCGGGCTGTGCAGCTCGGGCTCCTCGGCGAAAGGGCGGGTTTCGGTGGCGAGCTTCGCGCAGCGCGCCTTCACCTGGGCGAGCGTGCGCTCGTCGAACCCCGAGCCGACGTGCCCGCAGTAGTGGAGCTTGCCCTCGTCCCAGTAGCCGAGGAGTAGCGCCCCTAGCGAGGCGCGCGAACCCTTTCCCCTGGTGATCCCGCCGATCACGAACTCGGCGCTCCTCGTCGGCTTGATCTTGAGCCAGGCCTGCGAGCGCTTGCCGGCCTCGTACCCGCTGTCCCTGCGCTTGGCGATGACCCCTTCGAAGCCGCTCGCCAGCGCCGCCTTGTAGAGCTCGTCGCCGTTCTCCTCGGCATGGACCAGCTGCACGTGGGGCGAGGGCAGCAGGCATTGCTCGAGCCAGCGCCTGCGGTCCGCATAGGGCGCTGCGCGCACGTCGAGGCCCGCGAAGTGCAGCATGTCGAAGCAGAAGAACACGCTCGGCGTGGCGCGGTCGGCCTGGGCGATCTCGCGCTCGGTCTTGAGCTGCACGCGCTCCTGGAGCGCCGCGAACGAAGGGCGGCCGTCGGCGCCGAATGCGACGATCTCGCCGTCGAGCACGATGCCTTTCACCGCCTGCTGCGCGAGCTCCCCGGCGAGCCTGGGAAACGAAGCCGTCAGGTCGAGGCCGCGCCGTGAGCGCAGCTTCACGTCCTTGTCGCCGATGAAGGCGAGCACGCGGTAGCCGTCGAGCTTGGGCTCCCACATCCACCCGGCTCCCGCGAACGTGGCATCGCGCGATTCGGCGAGCATGGGAAGGAGTTTCACCGGCAGCGCTTCCTGCTTTCCGGAGGGAACGAGCTGGGCGGCGGGCATGCGGCGCACCGGCAGCGCCTTGAGGTCCTCCACCGCGAGGCCGGAGAGGACCGAGTGATTCTTCTCCGTGACGTCGACGTCGGCGGCGAACCGGTCCTTGTGCTTGATGAGGAGCCAGTTCTTCGGATCGCCGGAGGTGCGCACCAGCGCGAAGGAGCCCTTGAGCTTGGCGCCGCGCAGGGTGATGCTCAGCTTGCCCTTGGCGATGCCTTCCCGGACGAGGCGCTCGGCCTGCGCCCGGTCGTGATACCAGTGCCCCTTGCGGTCCTCGTCCGGCGTATACAGGCCGCAATCCCAGACGATCACCTCGCCCGCGCCGTACTGCTTCGGGGGAATCACGCCTTCGAACGAGGCGTAATCGTAGGGGTGGTCCTCGGTCATGACCGCCAGGCGCTTGTCGCTCGGATTGAGCGAGGGACCCCGGGGCACGGCCCAGGACTTGAGCACGCCGTCGCACTCGAGCCTGAAGTCGTAGTGCAGCTGGCGCGCTGCATGCATTTGCACGACGAAAAGCAGGGGCCCCGTACCCGGAGCGGGAGCCGGGGCCGGCTCGGGCGTCGCCTCGAAGGCGCGCTTGGCCGAGTACTCTTCGAGCAACGAAGGGGGAGATTCGGCGCGCTTCCCTCTGGGCATGCGCAGATTCTAGGAGCAAATCCCGCGCCGGTCCAAGTCGGCCGGTTTTGACTCAGATCAAAGGACCCGCGATCCGTGCGCCTAGGATTTGAAAGGACGACATAGACGAGCGAACGAAAGGAGTGCTGCCATGCTGACCCTCGCAAGACAAATCCACGCGAAACAAATCCTGAGCGAGCACGAGGTGCTCGATCTGCTCAATTTCGAGCTCTCCGCCTACGAGGAATGCGCGGACTGCCACTTCACCGCGGTCGATCACTCGATCCGGGACGAGAGCGGCAGCAACTGGCGCGGCGCCAGGCTCCAGGCCGGCGGGGAAATGACGGAGACGGCGCGCAAGATCGGCAGGCAGGTGCTCGACGAGGTGCACGAGACCTACAACATCGAATAGGAATATTCTTGCGGCAAGCGGTTGATCTACCTCAATACCGCTCGCTGCGGTGAGTTCACCATGATTCCGTGAAATACCGCTGCACGCCGGTACCCCGGGCAGCGGGGAGGTTGCGGGCGACGGCCAAGAGCCGTCGCCCGCGTTTTTGTATGGGTGCGGGATGAGGTATAAAGCGTGCTGGCACCTCACCACCCGACGCGCGATGCAGCTCCTCACCGGAACCAGCGGCTTTTCCTACAAGGAGTGGCTCGGCAAGTTCTACCCCGAGAAGCTGCCCGCGGCCGGAATGCTGCGCTACTACGCCGGACAGTTCGCGACGGTCGAGATCAACAACACCTTCTACCGCATGCCGGCGGAGACCATGCTCGCGCGCTGGGCCGAAGAAGTCCCCGGGAACTTCGCTTTTACGCTCAAGGCGCCGCGGCGCATCACCCACGAGCTGCGCCTGAAGGAGTGCGAGACCCACGTCGCGGAGTTCTTCAGGCGCGCCCAGGCGTTGGGCGGAAAGCTCGGCCCGGTGCTGTTCCAGCTGCCGCCTTTCCTGAAGAAGGACCTGCCGCGGCTGCGCGATTTCCTCGCGCTGGTGCCGGCCGGGCGACCCGCCGCCTTCGAGTTCCGAAACGAATCCTGGCAGGACGACGAGGTCCACGGAATGCTGCGCGCCAGGGGCGCGATGCTCTGCTACACCGACACCGAAGCGGGTGATTCGCCGCCTATCGTCGCGACCGCCGCCAGCGCCTACCTGCGGCTGCGGCGCACTCATTACGAAGATACGGATCTCGGCGACTGGGCCAAGCGGATCGCGGCGCTGCGTCTCGAGCGTGCCTACGTCTACTTCATGCACGAGGACGACGCGCTCGGCACGGTGTTCGCGCGTAAGCTGATGGAGCTGTGGAACGGACGGACCGGACAATGAGCGACGCCATCCCCGCCGCAGGGGCGATCGAGCGCCTGCGGCTCTACTACGCGAAGAACGAGCAGCGGATCGCCATCCTCTCCTTCATCTGCGGCTTTCTCTTCGATATCGTCACCGTCGACCGCGCCGATTCCTGGGTCGCGATCGGCCAGCAGGTCCTGTACATCGCGGTGATCCTGGCGGCGCTGACGCAGATGTTCTTCGAGGGAGGCGGTCCGCAGTCCGACCCCGCGGGCCTGCCTCGCCTCAAGCGCTGGTATTACCAGTACCGCACCGCGCTGATCCATTTTTTTCTCGGCACGCTGCTCAACGTCTACGCGATCTTCTTCTTCAAGAGCTCATCGCTGCTCGTATCGTTCGGCTTCCTCGCGTTCCTCGTTCTTCTCCTGTGGGCGAACGAGTCCGAGCGCATGAAGTCGATGGGGCTGCCGTTCAAGTTCACCTTGTTGAGTCTCTGCGCGATGTGCTTCGCCGCCAACGTGGTGCCCATTTTCGTCGGCTCGATCGGGCTGACAGTGTTCCTCATCTCGATGCTTGCGGGCTGCCTGCCGGTGATCGGCGTCGTCTGGTGGATCGGGAAGAGGAAGCCGGACTTGTTCCCGCGCGCCCGCAGGCAGATGCTCGTGCCGCTGGGCGGCGTGCTGATCGGGTTCCTGGTTTTCTATTTCTTCAGGCTGATTCCGCCGGTGCCGCTGTCGATCCCCTTCATCGGCGTGTACCACGCGGTCGAGAAGACGCAGGACAGCTACCGTCTCAGCCACGAGCGGCCGATCTGGCGCATCTGGCAGCACGGCGACCAGGAGTTCCTCGCCCAGCCCGGCGACAGGGTGGTCGTCTTCTTCCGCCTCTTCTCGCCGACGCGATTTTCCGACCAGGTGCAGATGCGCTGGTACTGGAAGGACGAGGCGCGCGGGTGGGTGCTCCAGGACACGATCCCGATCAAGATCGTCGGCGGGCG
>JBGQKQ010000081.1:0-12798 GCA_041499655.1 Gammaproteobacteria bacterium | reverse complement strand
TGAAGCGGCCGGTACAGGCGATCGTTCTCAACGCATCCGAGTTGACCTTCAAGTCGGTGAAGCTGCGGGCGGCCGGCGGAGACGAACAAACCCTCGCGCCGAGCTTCGATCCCAAGCAGGAGACGGCCACCCTTGCGCCCGCGCGCGCGCCGATCGCCCCGGGACGCTACCGGCTCGACATCGAGTACTCGGGAAAGATCGGCAGGCACCCCCAGGGCCTCTACCGGTTCGAGTACAAGCAGCGCGAGCCGGGAGGTCTCGTGGAAAAGACCATGCTCGCCACCCACATGGAGCCGGTGAGCGCGCGCAAGCTCTTTCCCGGGTGGGACGAACCGGTATTCCGCGCGACCTTCGAGCTGACGGCGGTGGTGGAGGAGTCCCTGACCGCGGTCTCCAACATGCCGCAGTCGCGGGTCGAGCCTCGTCCCGGCGGCAAGAAGGAGGTGCGTTTCGAGAAGTCGGTGCCGATGTCCACGTATCTGGTCGCGCTCTTCATCGGCGAGATGGACGTTCTCGAGGACGAGGCCGACGGCGTCCGGCTGCGCATCTACACCGCGAAGGGCAAGCGCGAGCGAGCGCATTACGCGATGGAGTCGACCAGGCAGATCGTGCATTACTACAACGAATATTTCGGCGAGCGCTACCCTCTGGCCAAGCTGGATCAGGTCGCACTCCCCGGCGGCATCGGCGGGGCGATGGAGAACTGGGGCGCCATCGCCTACAACGAGGCCCGCCTGCTCTACGATCCGCGGCGGGAGTCCCTGAGGCAGCAGCAGGCAGTCTACGGGATCGTCGCGCACGAAATCGCGCACCAGTGGTTCGGCAATCTCGTCACGATGGCGTGGTGGGACAACCTGTGGCTCAACGAAGGCTTCGCCACCTGGATGGCGGACAAAATTACGGAGCAATTCAATCCGCAGTGGGGCGCGCGGCTGCGCTCAGCGCTTTCCAAGGAGTGGGCCTTGGGCGAGGACGCGCGGAGAACGACCCATGCCATCCAAACGCCGGTCGAGAACGATACCCGCGCGACCGATGTCTTCGATTCGATCAGCTATGCGAAGGGAGCGGCGGTGCTGCGCATGGTGGAGGCCTATCTCGGCGAGGGTGTCTTCCGGACCGGCGTGCGGGGCTACGTGCGGGCAAATCGTTTTTCCAACGCGACCACGGCCGACCTGTGGCATCACCTGTCCGAAGCGTCGGGACAGGACATCCCGAAGCTCGTGTCCGGCTGGACCGAGCAGCCCGGGTATCCGCTGGTCCGCACATCGCAGCGGTGCGAAAACGGTGAGGCCGTCGTGACGCTCACCCAGGAGCGCTTCACGCTGAACGACCCGGGAGCCTCGCCGCTTACCTGGAACGTGCCGGTGATCCTCGCCGGTGCGGCGGGCGCGCGGCGCACCCTGCTCGTGGAGCGTGACCCCCGCGTCGCGCGCTTCCCGGGCTGCGGCGCGATCGTCGCGAACGCCGGCGACAGCGGTTACTACCGCGTCGAGTACGACGATCCCGCTTTTCAGGCTCTCAGCGCGGAGCTGAAACACCTCGCCCCTCTGGACCGCCTGCGGTTGCTCTCGGACACCTTCGCTCTGGTGCAGGCCGGCCGCACCGAGGTCCCGCGCTACCTGGCGCTCGTCGGGAACCTCGGCGACGAGGCCGACCGCACGATCTGGGATCAGGTCATCGGCTCGCTGCGCTTTTTCGGTGACCTCCTCGACAAGGCGGAGGAGAAGGGCGCCTTCGACCGCTTCGTCGCGCAGCTGTTGCAGAAGCCGTTCTCACGCATCGGGTGGGATCGCAGGCCGGGTGAAGCGGCCGACACCCAGCTCCTCCGCCGATCGCTGATCGAGGCGCTCGGCAGAGCCGGCGACAAGGCCGTGGTCCAGGAGGCGCAGGCGCGCTTCGCCGCGCGGGCGGACAAGCCGCTCGACGCGTCCATCCGGATCGCCGTGCTGAACGTCGCCGGCCGTTACGCCGACGAGCCCACGTATCAGGCGCTCCTCCGCAGGATGCACAACGCAACCGACATGAATGCCAAATGGGAGACGCTGTCCGCGCTCCGGCAGATGCAGGATCCTCGTTTGCTGCGACAACTGATGGAGCTGATGCTGACCGATGAGCTGCCGCCGGGAGACGCGGTGTTCAACCTGACCCATCTCGGCAGTGATAGCGGCCAGGTCGAACTCGGCTGGCAGTTCGTGCTCGCGCGGCTTCCGGTTGTTCTCGCCAAGGCGTCCGAGCGTGGACGCCCCTACGTGCTGCCCGATGCGGCGCGGGGATTTACCGACGCGCCGCGCGCGGACGAGCTTATCTCAATTGCGAGGACTCACCTCGATGCGACGGCGCTCTATCAGGCCGAGAAGGCGGCCGACTGGATCCGGTTGAAGGCGGCGGTGAAGGAGCGCGAAGCGGCCCGCGCGGTGGCCTGGGCAAGGGCGCACACCCGCGGCTGATACTCCCGAACCGAAAAGGGCGTGAACGCGCCCGCGCCCCGCTTTGCTCCGACTGCTAGTAGCTGCTGCTGCCGACCACCGCGAAGCAGTAGAACAAGCCGTTGCCGCCGGTGCCTTGCAGCGCGACCTGGCTGCAGCCGGGGGCGCCGTCCTTCGAGGGGCGGGACAAGTGCGAGGAATTCCACGACTTGGATTCGACGTCGTCGCGCAATCCCTGGCGGTCGTGGTGGCCCAGCATCGCGGCGCCCGTGCCGCTCGTGGTCCAGTTGCTGCAGGTGGAATCGCCGCCTCCACTGATCGCGCGGCCGTCGGGCGTGGAGCCGGTCAGCATGTCGTGCATGTTGGGTGTGTCGCCCCGGCCGTTGACCACCTCTCCCTTCTCGTTCAGGGACGTCTGCTTGCCGAGGTTGTTCGTGCCGTGGAGCTGATCGACGCTGCTCGCGACGACCACGCCCTTGGCGTTCTGCCACGGTCCGCCGCCGATGCGGTCGCGGGCGTTCACCCCCGTCGCGCTGAGGTAGGCGTGCCAGGTCTTGCCGCCGGCTCCCACCGACTCGGCGAGCGACTGGCAACGCTTGTCGGCCCCCGCGAGACCGCCCAGGTCGGCGCCCTTGCCCGAGCCGGTACTGGTCACGAAGAAGGACATCTTGTTTTCCGGCTTGAACATCTCGCAGGCGCTCAGCGCCAGGACCGCCGAGGCGGCCAGGGAAATACATACGATAGGCTTCATTTCACTCCTCCTTGTTGGAATCGAAATTCTGGGGCAACGCCGGGCGAACACCGCCGGTGCGCCGGATATTCCCGTTCTAGATCCGGTCCGGGAAGCGGATGATGAAACCGTCGCGGTTCGGCATCTTCACTTTCGGCAGCGTCTCCGCGTTCATGGCCTCGTTCTCGCCGGTGATCTTGTTGATCGAGAGTAGGTAGGCGCAGAGCGCGTAGACCTCGTCATTGGTGAGCGAGCGCGGCTGCTGCCAAGGCATGGCGCGGCGGATGAAGTCGAACAGCGTGGTGGAGTAGCCCCAGAAGTTCGCGATCGTCTTGACGGTCTCGATGCCGCTGGTGAGCGGAGCGCCGCCCACCAGCGCCGAGCTCGCTCCGCCCTTGGCACCCTCGCCGTGGCACAGCGCGCACTTCTGCGCGTAGATTCTGGCGCCTTGCGCGGGCGTACCGCCGCCCGGAGGAAGGCCCGTGCCGTCGGGCTGGATGCTGATGTCCCACGCGGCGATCTCGGCCGCGGTCAGGGGCTTGCCGAGGTTCGGACCCGCCGCGATCGCGGTATTCGCGCCGAGCGCAAGAAGGAGAGCGATCCGCGAGAGTTCACGCGTAGACATGCTTCACCTCGCCTTTCGCGTCGATCGCCCAGCTGGTGATGGCATTGAAATGCTGGTTCGGGAAACCCTGCACGGCGGGAGGTTTTCTGGTCTCCCCGCGCTCGGCGACGAACTGCGCCCGCGTCGGCTGCACGTTGCCCGCTTCGTCCCAGGCGCGGCTCTGCAGCACCGCGGGGCCGCCGTCCCAGCGCCACAGCGCGCGAAAACGCGTGAAGGCCTTGCTCTGCACCGGTTCCTGCAGCGCCGCCTGCGCCCAGCTCGCGCCGCCGTCGGCGGAGACCAACACCTTCGCGATGCGCCCGGTGCCGGAGTAGGCGATGCCGGAGATCTCGTACAGGCCCGGGCCTTTCATCGCGAGGCCGGGCGAGGGCTGGGTGATGAAGGACTTCACTTCCTGCAGGAAGAAGAACCGGTAGGCCTTCCCGCTGGGCAGGATTTGCGAGTACGTCCTCGATTCGTAGTAGCTCATCGCCGGCTCCTCGACCAGCTTGAGGCGCCGCAGATACTTCACGTTCATGTTTCCCTCGTACCCCGGCAGGAGCAGGCGCATCGGGTAGCCGTTGCCGGGCATCAGCCGCTCGCCGTTCTGGTAGAGCGCGATCATGGCGTCGTCCAGCGCCTTCTTCAGCGGCACGCTGCGGCTGAGCGCCGGCGCGTCGGCGCCCTCGGCGACCAGCCACTTCGCCTTCGGGTCGACGCCGGTCTCCTCGAGCAGGGTCGACAGCGGCACGCCGGTCCATTCCGCGCAGGACGCGAGGCCGTGCAGCGCCTGCACGCTCGCCTGAATCGGCTCGTTCGAGAACATCGGCGCGCTGTTGCCGCCGCACTCGACGAAAGTCATGCGCGACACCAGCGGATAGCGCGACAGCGTGTCGAGCGTGAAGACCAGCGGGCGCTTCACCAGGCCGTGGATCGCCAGGCGGTGCTGCTCGGGATCGATATCCGGGTTGCCGGCGTGCGAGATGGTGAAGTGCAATCCGTTCGGCGTGAAGGTGCCGTTGAGCAGGTGGTGCGGCGTGCGCGCGTGCGAGGTGCGCGGTTCGCCCTTGGGGTTGCTCAGCGTTCGCACCGCGTTTTTCTCGAAGCGCGAGGGCTGGTTGTAGACGGGAACGAGATCCCCGGGCGTCCTGCTCCAGGGGCCGTCGGCGAGCGTCTCCGCCGCCGCGGACTTCGTGACGGTGTACCCGGTGACGGCGGCGGCGGCGAGACTGCCGCGCAGAAAAGCGCGGCGGCCGAGCAGCCCGTTTCCAGCAACGGCCTCGATCTTGCCCATGGTCGACCTCCGGCTATTTCGCTGCGTCCTCGCGCGACTGCTGGGATTGCTGCAACTGCTCCATGGCCTGGCCGATCTTCTGCTGGGCCTGGTCCATGGTCTTCTTGCCTTGTTCCACCTCCTGCTTCTTGAGCGCGGCCGCGGTGGCGGCGCTGCTCGCGGCATCCAGGCCGCAGGCGGAGAGCGCGGCGGCGGCGATCAGGGGGATGAGCCGTGTCATGATCTTCTCCTTCGGGTGAACGGGGACTTCGACTACGATAGTCCCGCGACCACTGCTTTTGCAAATTCCCGCGTGCCGAGCTTCCCGCCGAGGTCCGCGGTACGCGTCGCGGTGTCTTTCAGTACGGTATCCACCGCCGCCTCGATCCTCTTCGCCGCGGTTCCGAGGGCGTTGTTGCGGTGCCGCGCGCCCAGCCATTCGAGCAGCATCGCCGCCGAGAGGATCAGCGAAACGGGGTTGGCGCGATCCTGCCCGGCGATATCGGGCGCGGATCCGTGCTGGGCCTGGGCGAGGCACCAGGTGTCGCCCGCGTTGATCGAGCCGCCGAGTCCCAGGCCTCCCGAGAGCTCGGAAGCCTCGTCCGAGAGGATGTCCCCGTACATGTTCTCCGCGACGATGACGTCGAAGCGCATCGGGTCCCGCAGGAGCAGGGCGGCCATCGCATCGACGATGACCTCCTCCAGCTCGACCCCGGGAAACTCCGCCGCGACCTTGCGCACCTCGCGCAGCCACAGTCCGTCTGATATCCGAAAGACATTGGCCTTGTGCACGGCGGTGACCTTGCGGCGCCGTCCGACCGCCGCCTCGAAGGCGCGCCGGGCGATGCGCTCGCAGCACTTCGCCGTGACGCGGCGGATCGAAAGCGCCATGTCCTCGGTCGGCATGAACTCCCCGACGCCCTGGTAGAGGTTGCGGTCGGCGTAGAAGCCTTCGGTGTTTTCCCGGTAGATGACCAGATCGACGGGTTTGCCGGTGAGGCCGACGCCCAGGCGCGACTTGGCGGGGCGGATGTTGGCGTAGAGATCGAGCTTGGTGCGGAACTCCGCGGAAGGATTGAGGCCGCCCTGGTCGCGCGCAGGATAGTCGTAGGTGGCGAGCGGCCCGAGAATCACGCCCGCCGCCGAGCGCGCCGCGTCGAGCACACGTGCCGGGAGCGTCGTGCCTTCCTTCTTCAATGACGGAAGGCCGATCTCCTCGCGCTGCCATTCGAAGCCGAGTTTGAACAAGACATCGGCGCGCTCGAGCACCGCTAGGGTCGCCGCGGTGATTTCGGGCCCGATGCCGTCTCCGGGCAGGACCAGAATCTTCATTGAGCGGGAATCTTCGCGTCCTTGATGAGCTTCGCGTAGGCCTGGAGGTCGCTCCTGATCAGCGACGCGAACTCTTCGGACGTTCCCGTGACGATGTCGTTTCCGCCCTGGACGGCGATGCGTTCGTGAACGTCGGCGGCGTGCATCGCACGCACCGTCTCGGCGTTGAGGCGATCGACGATGCCCTTCGGTGTTCCCGCGGGCGCGAGCAGGCCCTGCCACTGCGAGATATCGAAGCCCCGGATCCCCGCCTCCTGCATGGTCGGCACCTCGGGCAGGCTGGACGCGCGCTTGAGGCTCGACACCGCGAAGGCGCGCAGCTTGCCCGCGCGGATCTGCGGCACCGAGGTGATCACGGTGTCGAACATGAAGGTGAGCTGCCCGCCCAGCAGGTCGGCGAGCGCAGGCGCGCTGCCCTTGTAGGGCACGTGCGTGAGTTGCGTTCCGGTCGCGAGCGCGAACAGCTCGCCCGCGAGGTGGTTGCCGCCGCCGACGCCGGTGGAGCCGTAGGAGAGGGCGCCGGGTTTCGCGCGCGCCGCCTCGGCGATCTCGGCGATGCTCCTGTAGGGCGCGTTGGCGAGCGTCACCAGCACGTACTGGTATACCGCGCACTGGGACACCGGCGCGAAATCCTTCACCGGATCGTACGGAACCTTGGCGTAGAGGGTCGGATTGACGACGATGGGACCACTCGCGGTCACCAGCAGCGTGTAGCCGTCGGGCGCGGCCTTGGCGACGAGGTCCGTACCGATGCCCCCGTTCGCGCCGCCGCGGTTCTCCACGACGAAGGGCTGCCTGAGCGCGTCGCCGAGCTTCTGGGCGAGGGTACGGCCGAGAATGTCGGCGTTGCCCCCGGCCGCATACGGAACGACGATGCGCACCGGCTTCGCCGGGTAGTCCTGGGCCGATACGCTGGAGCAGAGCGCGGCCGCTGCGAGAGCGGCGGGGAGGATTTTCATGGACCGGTCTTGCGATGCTTGCGAGCCTACAGGCTATCATATGCGGCGCGGGCAAATCCGGGAGCAGATCGATGGGCGCAGACGTCAAGATGTTCAATCCCGACACGCTGGGCAAGCCGCTCGGGCAGTACTCGCACATCGCCCGCGTCAGGGGAGCGGCCGAGCTGGTATTCATAGCGGGGCAGATCGCCACGGACCAGGCCGGCAATCCCGTCGGCGCGGACGACTTCGACGCGCAGTGCGCCCAGGTGTACGCCAACATCGGGGCCGCGCTCAAGGCGGCCGGCGGCGGCTGGGGCAACGTGGTGCAGTTCACGACCTACCTGGTGCACTCGCAGGACATCCCGAAATTGCGCGCGTTCCGCCAGCGCGAATTCTCGCGGTACTTTCCGGGCGGGGCCTACCCGCCGAACACGCTCCTCGTCGTCGACCGTCTCGCGAGCGAATCCTATCTGCTCGAAATCCAGGCCGTGGCGGCGCTGTGACGAAGCGTTCCCTGCGCGCGGCGCTCGCCGCGCTCTCGGTGCTGGCCGCGGTCCAGGCCTTCGCCCAATCCTATCCGCAGAAGCCGGTGCGCCTGATCGTCCCGGCGCCCGCCGGCGGCCCCACCGACGTTCCGGGCCGTCTCATCGCGGACGGCCTGTCGAATCTCATCGGCCAGCGCTTCGTGATCGAGAATCGCGTGGGTGCGGGCGGCCTGGTGGCGGGGGAGTTCGTCTCGCGCTCGGCGCCCGACGGCTATACGCTGCTCTACGCGAACACCAGCGTGCTCGCGGTCAACCCGGCGCTCCAGGGCGCGAACATGCCCTACGATCCGGCGAAGGCGTTCGCGCCGATCGGTTTCGTTTCCAATTCGCCGCAGCTGCTGGTCGCCAATCCCAAGGTTCCTTATAGAACAGTGCAGGAGCTGGTCGCTTGGGCGAAGAGTAATCCGGGCAAGCTCAACTTCGCCACCGCCGGCGTGGGGACGCTGCCGCATCTGACCTTCGAGTTGTTCAGGATGGAAACGGGCATCGACGCGCTCAACGTGCCTTACTCGGGCGGGGCGCCCGCGCTCACCGCGGTCATCGCAGGGCAGGCGGACGTTCTGTTCGACCTGGTGCGCACCCGGGTGAAAAGCGGCGAAGTGCGCGCCGTCGCCATCACGGGCGCGGAGCGCGACCCCGACCTGCCCGATATCCCGACGCTGGCCGAAAGCGGCTATGCCGCCGTGACCTCGACTTCGGGAACAGGGATCGTTGCGCCAGCGGGGATTTCCCCGGAAACCGTCGCCATGCTGAACGCCAGGCTGAACGAGCTGATCGGGCGTCCCGAGACTCAAGAGAAGATGAAATCCTTCGGCCTCGTTCCGAAGTCCGGCACCCCCGAGGAATTCGGCGCCTGGGCCGCGCAGGAGCGCCAGCGCTGGACGCGCGTGGTGAAGCAGTCCGGCGCGAAGGCGCAGTAGATGGCGCAACTCGCCGCGGCCTTCGGTTCCTCCCACAGCGTGATGCTCGCGGCCGAGCTGCCGGACTGGCTGCGCGGGTTCCGCCAGAGCGACCTGCGCATGAAGTACTACGATCGCGAGGGCAGGCCGCGCACGTACGCGGAAGTGCTCGCCACGGCGCCGGCGAACATCGCGGAGCTGGTTGCCGACGACGCCATCACCTCGCGCTACCACCAGGTGCAGGAGGCGATGAAGCGCCTGCGCGCGGAAATCGCGCAGGCGAGGCTCGATGTGCTGGTGATCGTCGGGGACGACCAGCATGAGCTTTTCCAGGATCATCATATGCCCTCGATCGGCATCTACTACGGCGAGAGCATCCGCAACGCCGCGCGCGCCAACGCGAAGCGCTTCACCTGGCCCGAGGAGTGGTACAACCGCGCGCAGATGCGGCGCTACGAGGACGAGGCCGACGCGGACTATCCCTGCCACAAGCCGCTCGCGCTGAAGCTCATCGAGGGCCTCGTCGAGCGCGAGTTCGACATCGCCGCGGTGTCGGGACTCGGCAGCGCGTCAAGCGAAGGCCATGCGTATTCCTTCGTGCACCGCTGGTACCTGAAGGGCGAGGGCGCGCGCATGCTGCCGGTCGTCCCGATCTTCCTCAATACCTACAATCCTCCCAACCCGCCGCTGCCCAGGCGCTGCGTTCGGTTCGGCAAGACGCTGAAGGAACTGATCGAGAGTTATCCCGAAGATCTGCGCATCGGCGTGCTTGCGTCGGGCGGCCTGAGCCACTTCGTCGTCGAGGAAGAGCTCGACCACGCAGTCATCGAGGCGCTCAGGAGAAAGGATCTCGATTTCCTCGCCGGCCTCGACCCGAAACGCCTCAAGGCGGGCAGCTCCGAGATCCGCAACTGGATCGTGGTCGCGAGCGCGGCGACGCATCTCGACCTGAAGTGGATGTCTTACACGCCGTCCTACCGGACGCCCGCCGGTACCGGCATCGGGCTGGGCTTCGCCAGCTGGAGCTGAGCATGGGGCCTTTCCGTGCCGACCAGGTCGGCAGCCTTCTGCGCGTGCCCGAGCTGCGCGCGGCCCACGAGAAGTCCTTGCAGGGGCAGTATGGTGCTGCGGCGTTGAGGGAACTCCAGGACCGCTGCATTCGTGATGTGATCCGGATGCAGGAATCCGTCGGTCTCCACGCGATCACCGACGGCGAATACCGGCGCACCTCGTTCCACGCGGATTTCATCGAGAAGCTCGACGGCGCCAGGGCCGCCGGACGCCTCGACGTGAAGGACACCGTCAGCGGCTTCGACGAGAACAAGACCGCAAGCGGCAAGCCGTTTGCGCCGCGCGCCTTCTCGATCACGGGCAAGCTGCGCCACACGCGGCCGATCGAGGTGGAGAACTTCAGGTTCGTGAAGGCGAATACCCGCCGTACCGCCAAGCAGACCCTGCCCTCGCCGACGATGTTGCTGCGGGGCGGGCGCGCGGCGGTGAGTACGGACGCCTACCCGGACCTGGGGGAATTCCACGCCGATATCGTCAAGGTCTACCAGGAAGAGCTGCGGCAGCTCGGCGAAGCCGGGTGCCGCTACGTCCAGCTCGACGACACCAATTTCGCGTTTCTCTGCGACCCCAGGCTCGCCGAGACCTACCGGCGCGACGGCTACGATCTGGAGCGGCTTCCGGGCCAGTTCGCCGGCCTGATCAATGCCGCCATCGCCGGCCGGCCCGCCGGGATGGCGGTAGGCATCCATATCTGCCGGGGCAACTCGGTGGGGCAGTGGGCGGCGCGCGGCGGCTACGAGCCGGTGGCCGAGGTGCTGCTTAGCCGGCTCGACGTCGACGCTTATTTCCTGGAATACGACGACGAGCGCTCCGGCGGTTTCGAGCCGCTGCGCTTCCTGCCGCGGGGCTCCTCCAAGCGCATCGTCCTCGGCCTGGTGAGCACCAAGCTACCCACGCTCGAGCCGAAGGACCTGCTGAAGCGCCGCATCGAAGCCGCGGCGAAGATCGTGCCCATCGAGAACCTGTGCCTGAGCCCGCAGTGCGGCTTCGCCAGCACCTTTCGCGGCAATCCGGTTTCGGAGGACGTGCAACGCCGCAAGCTGGAGCGCGTGGTCGAGGTGGCGGCCGAGGTGTGGGGCTCGGCCGCATAAGGCTTTTCTAAAGTACTTTCAGCCGCAACGCCTTATCCGGCATGCTTCACGAAGCACATTCACTTGACCCCCGCACCGGGTTCTCGCAGAAGGGATTGTGGAAATCGAATTCAGATTCGTGCAATGATTTTCAAATCGCGCGCGCGCGCCTTGTCCTCGCCCTGCGGCCGGTGTAGATTGTCGCTCCCCCGTTAGAAGAACGATACCCGAATCCCAAATGGCGGTAGAGCGGTCAGGTGCCGCCGTCGCGCGGCGCCAGTCTTCCGGTGCCGAGGAGAGCGCCCGCCTTTCCGCCCTGCGCGGCTACTGCGTGCTCGACACCGGGCGCGAAGCCCGTTTCGACGACCTGACCTGCCTCGCGTCGAGCATCTGCGATACACCGGTCTCCCTGGTGAGCCTGGTGGACACGAACCGGCTGTTCTTCAAGTCCGCGCACGGCATGGACATCCGCGAGGTTCCCTACCCGGATTTTTTCTGCGGGCACGCCATCCGCCAGCGCGACGTGTTCGTCGTTCCCGACGCCGCCCAGGATCCCCGCTTCGCGAACCATCCCCTGGTGGCCGATTCGCCGCGCGTGCGCTTCTATGCCGGCGCGCCGATGGTCACGCCGAATGGCTACGCCCTCGGGACGCTGTGCGTCGCCGACTTCGTCCCGCGGCAGCTCGATTCGAAGCAGCTCGAGTCGCTGCGCATCCTCGCGCGGCAGGTGATGTGCCAGCTGGAGTTGAATCTGCAGGCGATGCGCGATCCGCTCACCGGGCTCTTCAACCGGCGCCAGCTGGAGGAGAGCCTGCATCGCGAGGTCCTGCGCGCGCGCCGCATCGGAGCGCCGGTCGGAGTCATGGCGATAGACGTCGATCATTTCAAGAGGGTGAACGACACCCTGGGACACGAGGTCGGCGACTGCGCGCTGCGCGGAATCGCCGAGGAGCTCGCCTCGTGCGTGCGCGAGGAGGACATTGCATGCCGGGCCGGCGGGGAGGAGTTCGTCATCATTCTTCCGGGGACGGGGAAGACGGCGCTGCGATCGCGCGCCGAGGCGGTGCGCAGGACGATCGAGCAGGCGAGCATCCAGACGGGAGAGGGGACGCTCAAGCTGAGCGTTTCGATAGGACTGGCGAGCTTTCCGTCCTACGGCGACAGCGGTCCGGCGGTGCTGCGCGCCGCGGATGTGGCGCTCTACAAGGCCAAAGCGGCGGGGCGGAACCGGGTGATCATGTGCACGCCGAGCAGCGTGCGCACTTCAGCGTCTGCCAAAGCGGCGTAGAATCCGCCTCTAGTTTCGAATCCTTTGTTCGATCGCCGGGGAGTTTCCCCCCGAGCGTTTCGACGCGCATTTTCCGAACCAAGCCGGAGGAAGACACATGAGCGGGGTATTCAAGGGCCGGCGCGAAGACCTGAGGCTCGTCACGGGGCAGGGGAAATTCACTTCCGACTGGAACCTTCCCGGGCAGCTTTACGCCCATTTCCTGCGTTCCGACCGCGCGCACGCCGAGATCGTCTCGATCGACACCGCGCAGGCGGCGACGTCGCCCGGTGTGGTCGCGGTCTTCACCGGCGCCGACACGGCGAAGGCGGGCTTCAAGTCCACGCCGAACATCGCGCGCTATCCCGGCCGCGGCGGCGCGACCATCAAGGTGCCGCACCGCGACGGGCTCGCGAACGGCCGCGTGCGCTTCGTCGGCCAGGAAGTCGCGCTGGTCGTCGCGGCCAGCGCATTCGCGGCCCAGGATGCCGCGGAAAAAATAGAAATCGAGTACCGCGACCTGCCGGTGGTGGTGGACGCGGAAGGCGCGCTCGCTGCCGGCGCCGCGCAACTCTATCCCGACATTCCGGGCAACCTGTGCTTCGACTACGAATACGGCGACGAGACCCGGACTGCCGAG
>JBGQKQ010000080.1:0-12837 GCA_041499655.1 Gammaproteobacteria bacterium | reverse complement strand
CCCGGCAACATCGGTCTGGGATCGGGACAGCTGCCGTTGTTCTGGTTCACCGTGCCCGACCCCAACTACAACCCGCTCACCGTCAACTACGACACCGACATCGCCCTGGTGACGGCCCATTCGCCCGCGGTCAACAACTCGACCGACATCTCGAGGTTCGTGCGCCGGGGCGGCAAGCTGATTTTCTACCACGGCCTGAGCGACTCGGGCCCGCCATGGCCGTACACGGTGGACTATTTTCACGCCGTGGAGTCCCGCTTCGACCGCGGCCGCCGGCACGACATGCGCGGTGACAGACGCAGCGAAGCCGACGATTTCATGAAGCTGTACCTCGTTCCCAATATGGGTCACTGCGGAGGCAACGCGTCGACGGACCGCTTCGACATGCTGGCCCCGATGGTGAACTGGATCGAGAACGACGTCGCTCCGGACACGGTCGTCGCGACGGGCGTCAACTTCAGCAGCACGCTGGGCACCCTGACGGGGCTGCCGACGACGCGCAACCGGCCGCTGTGCCCGTATCCCCAGACGCTCCGGTACACGGGGCCGGCCGGCGGCGACATCAGCATCGCAGACAACTACTCCTGCGTGGAAAGCGGCTTCCGCAAGTTCCACGAGCGGCACGGGGAGTGGGGGGACCGTTAACGTCATTCTCGCAAGACGTTCGATCAAGGAGGAAGAAATGAAAAGAACCCTGCTTTGCAGCGCCCTGCTCGCGGCCTTTGCCGCTCCGCTTGCGGAAGCGCGCATCACGCGCATCGTGATCGATCCGGCCCTGTCGCAGTCACCGACCTTCGGCGGCTATGCGTGGCCCGGCGTGGGCCAGTACGAGCGCGTGATCGGCACGGCATACGGTGAGGTCGATCCGCGCAATCACCAGAACGCGATCATCGTCGACGTCGAGCTCGCGCCGCGCAACGCGCGCGGCATGGTGGAGTATTCCTTCGATTTCTACATCCTGAAGCCCATCGACCTCACCAAGGGCAACAGCAAGGTCCTGTACGAGCCGCCCAACCGCGGCGGCAAGACCTGGAACACGTTCGGCCGGGTGCCCGGCGGCAACGACCCCGGCGGCACCATCACCGACCCGACAGCGCTGGCGAACGCCTTTCTCATGCCGCGCGGCTATGCCATCGTATTCAGCGGCTGGGACTTCGCGGCCGGCGTGAACACGACCAGGACCGCCGCCTCACCCACGACGATCTCGCTGCCGGTCGCGAAGAACCGCGACGGCACGACCATCACCGGCCCGGCCTACGAGTACATCGTCACCGGCGCCGCTTCGTACACGCTGAATTACGCGGCGGCGACGCTCGACAAGACCAAGGCGAAGCTCACCCACCGCGTGCGCCTCAACGACACCCCGGTCGAGATCCCGGCCACCAGCTGGAACTACAACGCCGGCGGGACGGCGATCAGCCTGGCCTCGGGCAGCTTCGTCAACAACGACATCTACGAGTTTTCCTACACCGCCAAGGACCCGACGGTGAACGGCCTGGGCTTTGCGGCCGTGCGCGACTGGAACGCGTGGCTGCGCTACTCGCACCGCGACGACTACGGCAATCCCAACCCGCTCGCTGGCCACGTCAAGCGGATCTACACGGAGGTCGTGTCGCAGCCCGGGCGCTTGCTGAACGACTTCCGCCACCTGGGCTTCAACGAGGCGGAGAACGGCAGGAAGGTGTTCGACGGGCACATGCAGTGGATCGCCGCGGGCGACGGCATCAACATGAACTACCGCTTCTCGCAGCCCGGACGCACCGAGAGAAACCGCCAGGACCATCTGTACGTCGAGGGCGTGTTCCCGTTCGCCAACGTCAAGACCTACGACCCGATCACGCGTCAGGCCGACAGCCGCTACGCGCGCTGCGAGAGGAGCGACACCTGCCCGTTCGGGGTCGAGATCTACTCGGCGAACGAGTACTGGGTGAAGCCGGCGTCGCTCCTGCACACCGACCCCACCGGCAGCTTCGACTTGCCCGACTCGCCCTTCACGCGCAACTACTTCATCTCCAGCCACCAGCACGGCACCGGCAACGGTGCCTCGCGCGGCGCCTGCCAGCAGTTCCAGAACCCGCTCAACTCGGCGCCGGTGCAGCGCGCCCTGTTCATCGCGCTGGACGAGTGGGCGACCGAGGGCACCAAGCCGCCTCACAGCCGCGTGCCTACGCTGCGCGACCACATGCTGGCGCCGCCGCTGCCGCAGTCAGGCGTGGGCTTCCCGAACATCCCCGGGGTGACCTACACGGGACTGATGACGACGCGCTATCTGCTCGACTACGGGCTGCACTTCTACGAGACCGGCATCGCCACCGTCAATCCGCCGGTGATCACGCCGCCGTACCAGAACAACCCGGCGAACGGACCGATCTACCGCGCCTACGTGCCTAAGACCGACAGCGACGGCAACGACATCGCGGGCGTGCGCCTGGTCGATGTGACCGTGCCCCTCGCGACCTACACCGGTTGGGCGCTGCGCGCGGGGCCGCAGGCGAACGATGGCTGCGAGGGCTCGGGGCAATTCATCCCCTTCCCGCGCACCGAGTCCGACCGCGCCGCCGCCGGCGATCCCCGCCCCTCGGTCGAAAAGCGCTACCCGAGTTTCGCGCTCTACCATGCGAAGGTGCGCGACGCGCTGAACGACATGGTCGAGGACCGGCTGTTGCTGTGCGAGGACACCGCGTCCGAGGAGACGCGCCTCATGCAGGCCGGACTGGACCGTGGCGCGCCCGCGCCCGACGGCGGCACCTTGCCGGCGCCCGAGGAGCTGAAGGCCTGCAGCCCCCGCAACCATCATCACCACCACAAGGACCACGATCGAGATCGCGACGACGATCACGATCACCACGATCACGACGATTGAAGTAACCAAAAGGAGGAGAAACATGAAACGCACTTTGCAGCTGCTTTCGTGCACGGCCGCGGTCGCGCTCGCCTGGGCGCAGCCCGCGGATGCCCGCGTCACCCGCATCATCATCGACAGCGCCACGCCGATCGCCGGCCAGCCCTACGAGCAGCTCACGGGCCGCGCTTTCGGCGAGCTTAACTCGCGCCACCCGCTGAACCGCGAGATCACCGACCTCGACCGCGCCCCGCGCAATTCGCACGGCAAGGCCGAGTACATCGCCAGCTTCCGCATCCGCAAGCCGGTCGACCTGAGCACCGCGAGCGGCCTGATGTGGCACGACGTCCCCAACCGCGGCGGCGACGTCGCCTTGCCGGCGGACTCGTTCGCCGCGGGCGACCTGCAGCTGCTCTCCGGCTGGCAGGGCGACAACGCCGGCGGGACGAAAGTACCGGCGAACGTCGACTGCCTGCCCGGCGGGGGCTGCACCGCGCCGGTCTTCGCCAACCACTACGTGAAGACGCCGGTGCTCGTCGGCACGACCGGCAGGATCCTCGGCCGCATCATCAACCGCAGCGGCCTCGCCGCGGCGCCGCTCAACGTGATGGGCAACCCGATCCCGTACTTCCCGGCCGATCTGAGCAACGCCGGCGACACGCTCACCACGCACCTCGCCGAGACCATCAACGGCAAGATCACTGTGGGCGCGGTGGTCCCGAACAGCGACTGGAAATACTGCGGCGGCGGCACCTTCGACGCGCCGACCCCGGTGACTGCGCTGCCGGTGAACGTGTGCCTGAAGGGCGGCTTCGACCCGACCAAGCTCTACCAGCTCGCCTACAAGGTGAAGGATCCGTACGTCCTGGGCGCCGGCACCGCCGCGTTCCGCGACGTTCAGTCCTTCTTCCGCTACGAGGCGAAGGACGACTTCGGCACCGCCAATCCTGTCTTCGGCCACGTCCGCAAGGCGATCATTCGCGGCGTGTCGCAGTCGGGCAACTTCACGCGCCATTACCTCTTCCTCGGCATGAACGAGGACGAGGCCGGGCACATCGTGCACGACGGCGCCTGGCCGCTCATCGCCGGGCGGCGCGTGGCGAACAACTCGCGCTGGGGCCAGCCCGACGGCGTGCTCGAGCTCTACCAGATGGGGAGCGAGGGCCCGCAGTGGTGGAAGAAATGGCCTGACCGCGTGCGCGACCTGCCAACGCGGGGCATCCTCGACCGCTGCCAGGCGTCGCGTACCTGCCCGCGCATCGTCGAGACCTTCGGCGGCGCGGAAGTGTTCGCGCTGAAGATGACCATGTCCTGGGTGGGCACCTCGGCGGACAAGGACATCCCGCTGCCCGACAACGTTCGACGCTACTACCTGCCGAGCTCCACGCACGGCGGCGGCAACGGCGCGACGACCGAGGCCCCCGGCGGCCTGGGAGCGGTGAGCTGCCCCGGCAACAACTGGGGCAAGGGCACGCTGAGGGCGAATCCGGTGCCTTCCACCGGGCTGGTCAACCGCATCCGCGTCGCGCTGCGCGACTGGGTGCTGTCCGGGACGCAGCCTCCGCCGAGCCAGTGGCCGACGCTTGCGCCTATCAAGCCGCAGAAGGAATGGCACGAATGGGACGACGACGATGACGACGGCGATCACGGCTGGGATAACGACCGGGACAACGACCGGGACAACGACAGGGATCATGACCGCGGCCATCACAAGCACTTCAGGCCGTTCCTCGTCGAGCCGAACATGAAGGACATGGGCTTCCCGCACGGCATTCCGGGGATTCCGGACTCGATCTTTGCGCCCGAGAGCTTCATCTTCCCGGTGTTCGACTACAACTGGGGTCCGGACTTCGACGAAAGCGAGGCGAACGGCGTGCCCACCAACGCACCGCCGCCGATCAAGCACGTCATCAAGATGCTGGTGCCGCGCGTGGACGAGGACGGCAACGAGAAGGGCGGCGTACCCACGGTGCAGGTCGACGCCCCGCTCGGTACCTACCTGGGCTGGAACATCACCGCCGGCCCCGCCGATGTCGGCTACGACGGCCGGCCGTTCCATGCCGCGCAGGTGTGCAACTACATCGGCGGCATGGTGCCGTTCTACAAGACCAAGGCGCAACGCCTGGCCGCGGGCGATCCGCGCAAGTCGCTCGAGGAGCGCTACGGCACGCACGACGGCTATGTGGCCGCAGTGACCAAGGCGGCGGGCAACGCCTTCGACAAGGGCTACCTGCTTGCGGCGGATCGCGACGCGCTGATCCAGCAAGCCGTCGCCAGCGACGTCTGCAACCAGCCGGGCGGCGGCGGCAAATGCAATCCTAGTGCGCCGTAAGTAGCAAACCGCGGGGACGTCGGGCGGGCGGCCGCCTGTCCGACGTCTACGCGCTCGAGCAGCCGCGCGGAGATCACCGGATCCGGGCCGGGCTCGCTTCGAACGCCTTTCGCAGCGCCGCCGGCATGGCGTCGACGACCTCCCGCGGGTACTCCACGCGATGCCTGCCAACGCGCAGCGCGAGCGCCGGAGGGCGCCGCTCGAAGCAGTCGTCGCAGCGTCCGATGGCGCCAGTGGGGATGAAGCGGCGGCATTCGAAGCACCGGTCGCGCTCGCGATGCGGCAGCCGCCGCGGATTGCGCCGGTACACCATCAAGCGGTCCTGGAGACTCGGCCAGTGGGGGAGATCGACCTCCTCGATCAGCGTCCAGTTCAGGCGCAATTCGCGGTGGAAGCGGACCGAGCCTGTGGCGCCGTCGTTGCGCTCGCCGACGTAGATCGCAATCTCGCCCCGGTATGCGCGTAGCGCCGCGTAGCTCGCCGCGTCATCGTCGTACGGCGGCCAGCACAGCACGAGCGTGCGATCGCGATGCCGGCGCGCCGCTGCGACCGCAGAGGCGCGCCCCACCTCGATCCACGGTCGGCGACTCCGTCTGTGATATTCATTTCGCGTCCCGCCGCTGGGCGGAAGCAGGTCGTAGGCGACTGCATCGACTCCGCGCGTCAGCAGGAGCGCCGTCCAATACCCCATGCCGGCGCCGCACTCGACGAGAGGAGCATGCTTCGCGAGGATCGCAAGGGCCTGCTCGGTCGGAATCGCCCAGGAAAACGTCGACGCGAGCTCGCGGCGCCGCTCGCCAAGGTCCAGCACTTGGGCCAGACCCGGCGACAGTCGCCATGGATGGCTCGCCGCCAGAACGCTCACGAGCTCGAGATAGGGATTCTCTCCCGCGCGCAGCCGGCGCTGTCGGCCCGAGGCGGCGAGGCGCGCTCGAAACAGGCCGAGACGGCGCAGGCCTTCCCGCCAGTCGCTCTCCGAGGCCGCGGCCCACGGAAAGCGGGCCTTGAAGGACTCGTAGGTCGGCAACCTTTCGACTTCACCCGGCGTGATTCGCAGCCGAGCCGACCGGCCGCGCGGCGCGTGGCGCCATTCATCCGGGCCGCTCGGCTGGACGGCGCCACCGCATACGGCGCAGATCGCATGCCCGTCAACGATGACACGCGCCCCGGCGCTAAGGAGCGGCCGGACGCCCGCCGTCCCGCCCGCGCACCGCGAGCCGCCGCCCGGCGATCCCAAAGCCCGGTCCCTGTCTCAGCGCCGATCCCGGTCGTGATCGTTGTCGCCGGACCCGCGCAGCACGCCGGCGTTGTAGACCACCTCGCCGTCGACCACCGTCAACACCGAGCGGATCTTCTTCAGGTCGTCGTCCGACACGCCGAAGTAGTCGTAGTTGAGCACGACCAAGTCCGCGAGCTTGCCTTCCTCGATGGTGCCTAGCTGGTCTTCCTCTTGCAGGAACCAGCCGTTGTGGCTCGTGTAGAGGCTGAGCGCTTCCTGCCGGGTGATCTGCTGGCCCGGATTGATGAGCACCTTGCGCGTGTTGAGGCCGGTAGTGGCGTAGTACATGTGGAGCCACGGGTTCATCGGCGCGATCTGCATACCGTCGGAGCTCAGCCCGGAGTGGATGCCGTCGGGGCGATTGCCGCTGTCGAGGATCATGCGGAACGGGGGCCCGGCGTACGGCGCCACGGTGCTGGTCGGCAGGCTGCCGGCGAGGTATTGCCAGCCGGTGAGCGAAAGATTGCCGCCGATCGCCTGCAGCCGGTCGATCCATTCCTGGGTGATGCCGGGGACGTGGGCGACCACCCAGCGCGTATCGCGCACGATGCCCGGGATTGCCGCGTTCGCCGCCTCGAAGCCCATGATCTCCAGCTCGAAGTCGGCGGGATTGCTGCTGGGCGTCTGGCGGCGGCCGAGGGAATGGACCTCCGCGCGCCACCCGGCCTGAGCCACCTTCTGCGCGGCCGCCGCGAACGGGCTGGTGACGCTCGTTCCCGCGGCGATGAACTCGCCGATACCGCCGGTCCTCACCATGTTGTTGCCGAAGAACGGGAAAGCGTTTTTCAGCCGCTGCACCAGCTCGGGCGTGTTCGGATCGGACTCCATGTGCAGGAAGTTGATGCGCAGCCGCACGATGCCCTTCCCCTCGCCGTACACCTCCAGGAAGGGGATGTGCATCGTGAAGTTGTCTTCGTGCGCAGCGCCGTCGGCCACGGTGTTGGTCGCTTGGAAGGCGCCCTGGTCGAGGTGCGTGGTCACCCCGACGCTGGCGGCGTAGTTCATCGCGTCGAGGACGCTGCGCCGGCGCTCGGCCGGAGTGAGCAGCGCCTGGCGCAGGTAGAGCAGCGCGCGCGACGGGTTGTTGCCGGTCATCGCGCCGTTGTCCGCCACGGTGATGCCCTGGGACTGGAAGATCGCCTTGCCGGCGCTGTTGGTGGCCCCGGGGCCGGTAAAGCCGACCTCGATGAACACGGGGTTGTTCGGCGCCGCCGCGTCGAGCTCGCTGAGCGTCGGCATGCGGCCACTCAACGGATCAGCCGGATTGGCGTAGATATGGTTCGGGTTGAAGCCGCCGATGGTGGTGATCCAGGCACCAGACGGGATGCGGGCGGCGCGCGCCGCGTAGATCGCCTGCACGTCGGGAATGGAATAAGCGTTCTCGAGCGGCGTGTGGTAGCCGGGTCGATTGCCCATCAGCACGAAGTGGTTGTGGTTGTCGATGATGCCCGGCACCACGGTCCGGCCTCTCAGATCGATGACACGGGTCCTGCCTCCCTGCTGAAACTGGTGGGAGTAGCCGACCTCGACAAAGCGGCCGTCCTTGATGGTGACCGACGACGCGATCCGGTTCTCGGCGTCCATCGTATGGATCCGGCCGTTGACGAGCATCAGATCGGGATCCGGGTGCGACGGCTCCCTGTGGCGCTTTTTCGGCTCCAGTTTCCCCTGCGCGGAAGACGAGAGCAGCGCGCTGCCGGCGGCCACGGCAGCCGCGGACTTCATGAATTTTCGCCGGGAGACTCTGCGATTCTTTTCGGTCGTCATTTCAGTTTCCTCCGTTGGTTGCTTCGGCTGTGGCCGAGAATTATTTGGCACCCGCAGGCAATGTGGAATATTGATGTCGGACTACCAGATATCTGATTAATAGATATCTAGTCCGGGTGCGTTCGGTAGGATTAGGGGTAAGAACGGACGCCCCAAAGCCAGGATGAGACGTTTCAGGCGCTTACGGGCTTGACTGGCGGAGAGAGAGGGATTCGAACCCTCGATACGGGGTTAATCCGTATAACGCCTTAGCAGGGCGCCCCCTTCGACCGCTCGGGCATCTCTCCGGTCGGACGGCGACTATATCACAGCGGATTGCCCTCTCGAGCCGCCCTCAGGCGGGCTGATCGAGCTCGAACACCTTATGCAGAGCCCGCACCGCGAGCTCCATGTATTTCTCGTCGATCACCACCGAGATCTTGATTTCCGAGGTCGAGATCATCTGAATGTTGATGCCCTCTTCGGCGAGGGTGCGGAACATCCGGCTCGCGATGCCCGCGTGGGTGCGCATGCCCACGCCGACCATCGACACCTTGCAGATCTTCGGGTCGCTGCGGATGTCGGCCGCCTTGATGTGCCCCTTCACCTGCCGGTTGAGGACATCGAGCGCCTTCTGGTACTCGCTGCGGTGCACGGTGAACGAGAAATCCGTGAGGCCCTCGACGCCGGCGTTCTGGATGATCATGTCGACGTCGATGTTGGCGTCGCCGATCGGCCCGAGTATGGCGTAAGCGATGCCGGGCCGGTCGGGCACGCCCATCACGGTAATCTTGGCTTCGTCGCGGTTGAAGGCGATCCCGGAAATCAGGGCTTGTTCCATCTTGGCGTCATCCTCGAATGTAATCAGAGTGCCCTCGCCTTCCTCCTGGAAGCTGGAGAGCACGCGCAGCCGCACCTTGTACTTGCCGGCAAATTCCACCGACCGTATCTGCAGGACCTTCGAGCCGGCGCTCGCCATCTCGAGCATTTCCTCGAAGGTCACCGACTTCAGGCGCCGCGCTTCCGGCACGATGCGCGGGTCGGTGGTGTAGACCCCGTCCACGTCGGTGTAGATCTGGCATTCGTCGGCTTTCAGGGCGGCCGCGAGCGCGACCGCGGTGGTGTCCGATCCCCCGCGGCCCAGCGTGGTCACGTTTCCCGTCGCATCCACGCCCTGGAAACCGGCGACCACGACCACCCTCCCTTGAGCGAGATCGGCGCGCATGCTTTCCTCGTCGATCTTGAGAATGCGCGCCTTGGTGTAGGCGCTGTCGGTGAGAATGCACACCTGTCCGCCGGTGTAGCTGCGCGCCTTGATTCCGCGCTCGATCAGCGCCATGCACAGAAGGCCGATGGTCACCTGCTCGCCGGTCGCCAGCACCACGTCCAGCTCGCGCGGATCGGGCTCCGGCTGAAGCTCTTTGGCCAGCGCGAGGAGCCTGTTGGTTTCCCCACTCATTGCCGAAACCACAACAACCAGCTGGTGGCCGTGTGTGAGGAACTTGGCAATGCGTTGCGCGACGCTCTTGATCCGTTCGGTCGTTCCGACCGAGGTTCCGCCGAATTTTTGGACGATCAGGGCCATGCCGGGGCTCTAAAAAAGTCCTTGAATCTTATCGCAAAATCTCCCTCTTGGACAGGGCTGACGCGGCCTCCCGGCACCCCCTCGGCAGCCTCTGGCACGCTCCATGCTGATGGCATGGCATCGCCAGTTTTTCGGGATGTATCGGAGCACAAGATGAAGCTTCTTGAACTCGTCAACCCGCGGGAAATCCGCAGGCGCCTGGGCATGAACCAGGAGGAATTCTGGACCATGATCGGCGTCACGCAGAGCGGCGGCTCGCGCTACGAAAGCGGCCGCTCGATGCCCAAGCCCGTGCGCCAGCTGCTGCGCCTGGTCCACGTCGAGCGGATCGACCTCAGCCGGGTCAAGAAGGAAGACTTCGAGATCATCGACCACATCAAGATGCATCACCCGGATCTCTATCAGAGTCTGCGCAAGGCGGCGCGGACCAAACGCAGAGGTTCCAAACACTAGCCCGACTTCTCTTAGCTGGGCCGGCGGGCTGGTCGACAAGACGCAACGCGAGTTGCGCCAAGGGGAGCGCAGGGAGGTTTAGGCGGCGAACATAATGTTCCCCGCCTTTTTTCTTTTTGGTCTTCTGGCGGAAGGTGTGAGATTCGAACTCACGAGAGGCTTGCGCCCCTGCCGGTTTTCAAGACCGGTGCCTTAAACCGCTCGGCCAACCTTCCCTTGACCGTGTTTGTATCGCTAAGTGACTGTCGGGGCTTGAATTGTATCACCCGCTCCCCCATCTTCCGGCTTGTGATTGGCGCCCCCGGCACGCTGTCGCTATACTGGGCCACGGATGAAACCCGGCAGAGCCGACCGGGTCCAAGCAAGCACACACGTTTCACGGAGGAAGACCATGCAACCTGAACTGCAACCGATTCGGACCGGGACTTCGATCCCGGCGCAGGACTATGCGGTGCAGCAGCACCGCGTGCTGCGCAATACGTACTGGCTGCTCGCCATATCACTGATCCCGACGGTCATTGGCGCCGCGGTCGGCACGAACATCGATCTGAGCTTCATGCGCGCGAGCCCGATGCTGTCGTTCTTCGCGATCATGGCGATCTTCTACGGCTGGATTTTCGCTATCCAGCGCAATCGCAACAGCTCCCTCGGCGTCGGCCTTCTGCTCGGCTTCACGCTGTTCATGGGCCTGCTGCTTGGACCGCTGTTCCAGACCATCCTTCAATTCAAGAACGGGGTTCAGCTCGTCATGATGGCGACCGGCGGCACCGCCGCCGTCTTCTTCGGGCTGGCCGGGCTTGCTTCGTCGACAGCCCGGGATTTCAGCTTCCTTTCGAAGTTCCTGTTCGTCGGGTTCATCGTGATCATGCTGGCGGTCGTCGCGAACGTGTTCCTCGCCAGCCCGGTCCTGTACCTGACGGTGCTCGGAGGGATCATCCTGTTCTCGTCTGCCGTGATCCTCTGGCAGGTCAACGCGATCGTGCGCGGCGGCGAAACGAACTACGTCTCGGCGACGCTCACGCTCTACATCTCCATCTACAACCTGTTTTCCAGCCTCTTGCAGCTGCTGGGCATTTTCGGCGGCAGCCGCGACTGACGTCTCAACTCCGACAGGAAAGGGCGCTGCGGCGCCCTTTTTTATTGCCCGCGCTCGCGCATTTATCGATCGAACAACGCGATCGACTCGACGTGCGAAGTGTGGGGAAACATGTTCACCACGCCCGCGGCGGCGAGCCGGTATCCCAGCGCGTTGACCAGGACACCGCTGTCGCGCGCCAGCGTCGCGGGGTCGCAGGCGACGTAGACGATGCGCGACGGCGGCCTGGCCTCGAACGACTTCACCAGCTCGACCGCCCCTTCCCGCGGAGGGTCGAGCAGCGCCTTGTCGCAAGGCGGCAACGCGGCGCAGGCGGCCGCGTCGAAGAGGTTCGCCGTCTCGAAGCGGCAGACGAGTCCGTTCGACAGCGCGTTCGCGCGCGCGCGGTCCAGAAGCGGCGCGCTCCCCTCCACGCCCAGGACATCCGCGCCGCAGCGCGCGATCGGAAGGGTGAAATTGCCCAGGCCGCAGAAGAAATCGCCGATGCGCTCGCCTGGGCGCGGGTCGAGCAAGCCGAGCGCGCGCGCCACCAGCAGCCGGTTCACCGCGTGGTTGACCTGGGTGAAATCGGTCGGCCCGAACGCGATGCGCACGCCGTAGTCGGGCAGCGTGTACTCCAGGGGCGGCCCGTCGAGCGGCCAGAAGGGACGAGCCGAATCCGGGCCGGCGCTCTGCAGCCATAGCTGCACGCCGTGCTCCTCGGCAAAGCGCCGGAGGCGCCCGCCGTCGTCCGCCCCGACCGGCTCCAGTACCCGCAGGACGAGCACCGTCAGCTCGTCGCCCACCGCCACTTCGATCTGCGGAATGCGTCCCTGCATCTCGAGCGTGTCGATGAGCGCGCGCAGCGGCCGGATCAGCCCCGATACCCTGGGCGGCAGCACCTCGCAGCTCGTCATCTCGGTGACGTAGCTCGACTTGCGCTCGCGGAAACCGACCAGCGACCCGCCCTTCTTTTCCACCCAGCGCACCGACAGGCGCGCCCGGTGCCGGTATCCCCAGGCGAGCCCGTGCAGCGGCCGCAGCATCGTCTCCGGCCGGACGCGGCCGACGTGCCACAGCGCGTCCTCGAGAACGCGCTGCTTCGCGGCGACCTGGGTGCGCTCCTCGACGTGCTGCATCGAGCACCCGCCGCAAGTGCCGAAGAAGGCACAGCGCGGAGCGACCCTGGAGGAGGCCTCCCCCTGGATGCGCAGGACCTGCGCGGCCTCCCACGCGGGTTTCTTCCGGTAGGACGCGTACTCGACCTCTTCCCCGGTGACCGCGCCGTCGACGAATATCGTCTTGCCGTCGACGTGTGCGACGCCGCGCCCTTCCCGGTCGAGGGACTCGATGCGTGCGATCGGCATGCCGCGCCGGGCTACTGGCTCCAGCGCCCGACGAACTCTCGCCAGTACTCCTCGCCCGATTTTTCGAGCGTCTCGCGGACCAGCTGAAGCTCCTTGCGGTACTGCCCCTCGTCGCAATGGCCGCGGATCAGCTGGAAGCGCTGAAACAGCAGGTAGGT
>JBGQKQ010000079.1:0-12918 GCA_041499655.1 Gammaproteobacteria bacterium | reverse complement strand
GAGATCGAGCGGCCCGCGGCGAGGCACTCCATCAGCATGCGCCAGCCCTGGCCCGCCATTTTCGGTCCGCCGATGATCCAGTCCAGGGGCATGAACACGTCCTTGCCCCAGTTCGGGCCGTTCTGGAACACGGCGTTCAGGGGATTGTGGCGCCGGCCGATGTTGACGCCGGGCGTGTGCGCCGGCACGAGCGCGCAGGTGATGCCGATGTCGTCCTTTCCACCAAACTGAGCGCCCAGCAGATGGTCCGGGTCGTGCAGGCGGATCGCGAGGCCGAGCAGGGTCGAGATCGGCCCGAGCGTGATGTAGCGCTTCTCCCAGGTGACGCGCATGCCGAGGATCTCTTTGCCTTCCCAGGTGCCTTTGCAGACCACGCCGAGGTCGGGGATCGCCGCGGCGTCCGACCCGGCGTGCGGGTTGGTGAGGCCGAAGCAGGGGATTTCCAGGCCCTTCGCGAGCCGCGGCAGGTAGTGGTTCTTCTGTTCTTCGGTGCCGTAGTGCAGCAGCAGCTCGGCCGGTCCCAGCGAATTGGGCACCATCACGTGCACGGCCGCCACGCCGCAGCGCGACGCCAGCTTCTGTATGACTTGGGAATGCAGGGTCGCGGAAAATTCTTTTCCGCCGTAGCGTTTCGGGATGATCATCCCGAGAAAGCCCTTGTCCTTGATGAACTGCCAGGCTTGCGGCGGCAGGTCTTGGTAGATCTGGGTCGTCTCCCAGTCGCTCACCATCGCGCACAGCTGTTCGGTCTCGTTGTCGAGGAAGGACTGTTCCTCGGCGGTGAGCCTGGGCCGCGGCACGGCGAGCAGCTTGTTCCAGTCCGGGTGGCCGGAGAACAGATCGCCGTCCCACCACACCGTGCCGGCGTCGATCGCTTCCCGCTCGGTCTGGGACATGGCCGGAAGCTGCCCGCGGTACCAGCGAAGGAGAAGCCGCGAAACGAGAAGACGACGCAGGGGTGCGACGGTCAGGATGACGCCGCAGGCAACGAGCACCGCCGCGAGAATGGCCAGGAAATTCATGGGCCCTCCGGATTTTGCTGGGCTTCAGAGCAATAACGGATGATACCCCCTCCGTCTGAAGGCAGGGCGAGGGGCGCCGCACTTGCCCCGGCGGCACCCGCCCCCATGTAACATCGTTCCATGGCCCACGATCACCGCAGCGCCGCCCTGCCCGCCGCGCAGGCGAAGTCCCCGGGGCCGAACGCGCACAGCGAGTGGCGCGCAGTCGGCATGCTGGTTCCCTACCTCTGGGAATTCCGGACGCGGGTGGTGATCGCCCTCGCGTTCCTGACCGGCGCCAAGCTCGCCAACGTCGGCGTGCCGCTGATCCTGAAGGAGGTGGTCGATTCGCTCGACGCGCGCACGGCGGCCCTGGTGGTGCCGCTCGCTCTGCTCGCGGCCTACGGAATTCTCAGGTTCTCGACGACGCTGTTCGCGGAGCTCCGCGACATCGTGTTCGTCCGCGTCGCGCAGCGCGCCATCCGTCGCGTCGCACTCAGCGTTTTTCGCCACATGCACAGCCTGTCGCTGCGCTTTCACCTCGAGCGCCACACCGGGGGCGTGTCGCGCGACATCGAGCGCGGCACCCGCGGCATCTCGACGCTGCTGACCTACATGCTGTTCTCGATCGTTCCGGTGATGCTCGAGTTCAGCCTGGTAGCGGCCATCCTCCTCACCAAATTCGACTGGCGTTTCGCGGCGGTCACTTTCGCCGCGGTTGCCATCTACATCGCTTTCAGCGTGTCGGTCACCGAATGGCGCATGGATATCCGGCGCCGCGCGAACGAGCTGGACTCGAAGGCCAACACGCGCGCGATCGACAGCCTGCTCAACTACGAGACGGTGAAGTACTTCAACAACGAGGAGTACGAGGCACGGCGCTACGACGAGAACCTGCAGAAATACGAGGCCGCTGCGGTGAAGAACGAAGCCTCGCTCGGGCTACTCAACATCGGGCAGAGCTGCATCATCGCCGTCGCGGTGACGCTGCTCATGATCCTCGCCGCCCAAGGCGTGGTGGGAAAGACCCTCACACTCGGTGACCTCGTGCTGGTCAACGGCCTCTTGATCCAGCTCTACATCCCGCTCAACTTCCTCGGCATGGTGTACCGCGAGATCAAGCAGGCGCTCATCGACATGGACCGCATGTTTCGCCTGCTCACTCAGGACCGGGAGGTACAGGACCGCCCCGATGCGGTGCCCCTGCCTCTTGGAAAGAGCGGTGCCATGGTGCGTTTCGAGCGCGTCGATTTCAGCTACGAGCCGCGGCGCCAGATCCTGTTCGACGTGTCCTTCGAGATCCCGGCCGGAAGCAAGGTCGCCGTGGTGGGCGCGAGCGGCTCGGGGAAATCCACCCTGGCGCGTCTCTTGTTCCGGTTCTACGACGTGAACGCCGGCCGTATTGCCATCAACGGCGCCGATATCCGCGGCGTGATGCAGTCGTCGTTGCGCGCCGCCATCGCGATCGTGCCGCAGGACACCGTGCTCTTCAACGATACGATCCTCTACAACATCCACTACGGCCGGCCCGAAGCCCCCCTCGACGACGTCATCGCAGCGGCGAAAGCGGCGCACATTCACGAATTCATCGAGAGCCTTCCGGACCGGTACGAGTCGCGCGTGGGCGAGAGGGGGCTGAAGCTCTCGGGCGGCGAAAAGCAGCGCGTCGCGATCGCCCGCGCAATACTCAAGAACCCGAGCATTCTGATCTTCGACGAGGCCACCTCGGCGCTCGATTCGGAAACCGAGAAGGGCATCCAGGCGGAACTGGATCGCATCGCGCGCGGGCATACCACGCTGGTGATCGCTCACCGGCTCTCCACGGTGAGGGATGCCGACCAGATTCTCGTTATGGATCAAGGGCGTATCGTGGAGCGTGGAACGCACCGGGAGCTCCTGGGGCAAGAGGGTGCCTATGCCCAGATGTGGGCGCTGCAGCAGCAGGAAGAAGCCGAGCACGCGGCCGCCTGAAGCGCGGCCTGATGTCGGGAGCGGTGCCCCGTTCCATGAGGTCGCGTGAAGTGTTATCCGTATCCCTTTATTTTCGTTGCAAATTGCATATCTCGAAGCTAAACTGGCCAGCCCAATAAAAAGCTTGGAGGGAGGGTGCGAGTCCTCTTTGCGTGCCTGATTGCCCTGGCGGTCGCTTCGACGCCTGCCTTTGCTCGCGAGGCGCGCCAGCCTTCACTGAAGTCGCAGGCGGCGCTGGTCGTCGACCAGGAGTCGGGCGAGATCCTGCTGGGCAAGAATGCGGAATCGAAGCTGCCGATCGCTTCGCTCACCAAGCTGATGACCGCGATCGTCACGCTCGACGCCGAGCTCGATCCGGACGAGCCGGTCACCCTCACCAAGGCGGATGTCGACAGGCTGCGCGGGTCTCACTCGCGCCTGCAGGTCGGCACGACGCTCACGCGCGACGAGATGCTGCATCTCGCCCTCATGGCTTCGGAGAACCGCGCCGCATCGGCGATCGCGAACTCCTATCCCGGCGGCAGGGATTCGTGCGTGCTCGCGATGAACCTGAAGGCGCAGCTCCTGGGTATGTCGGGCACGCGTTTCGAGGACGGCACGGGGCTCTCGGGGCGCAACGTGTCCACGGCGCAGGATCTGGCAAAACTGGTCCAGGCCGCGCACGCCTATCCGAAGATCCGGGACTTCACGACTTCGACCTCGTATCAAGTGAAAGTCGGTCGCCGCATGATGCGTTTCGGCAATACCAACAACCTGACGCGCAGCTCCCATTGGGACATCGGTTTGTCGAAGACCGGGTATATCGCCGAGGCCGGGCGCTGTCTCGTCATGCAGGTGACGCTGACCGGGCGTTCCATTATCATCGTGTTGCTTGACTCCTGGGGCAAATACACTCGTGTCGGCGACGCGACCCGCATACGTCAGTGGCTGGAGTTCGCGTCCGGCCATCCCGTGCACCGAACCTCCGCAGCCTTGCCGACGTCCGGCGATTTCGCCGCGCTCCCCGGAAGGGACCCGCCGGGCTAGATTCGGGTCATCGGCATGAAGGCCGAACCGACCCCCCAGCCTCTGGCACCAGGGCTGGTCCGCTTCTACACTTTCCTGCCTCGCGCGGAGCGCCTTCGCGAGGACGTGCTCGCCGGTCTTGGCCTACCCCAGAAGAGTATTCCTCCGAAGTATTTTTACGACGAAGAGGGCTGCCGCCTGTTCGAGGCGATCTGCGAGCTGCCCGAGTACTATCTGACGCGCACCGAGACGGCGATCCTCCGCGGCAACATCGCGGACATCGTGCAGTTCGCAGGGCCCGACGCCGAGCTGATCGAATTCGGCAGCGGCGTTCAGGCAAAGACGCGCATCCTGATCCAGGCGCTGCAGACCCGGCTGTACGTTCCCATCGACATCGCGATGGACACGCTGCGGGCTTCCTCGAACGAGCTTGCGAGCCGCTTTCCCTGGCTGAACATCGTCGGCATCTGCGCCGACTACACGCGGCCCCTCGCCCTGCCCGAGTTCGCGGGCGTGCCGATTCGCAGGAAGGTGGTGTTCTTTCCGGGTTCGACCGTCGGCAATTTCACCCCGCCCGATGCGCTCCAGTTTCTGAAGCAGGCGCGCCGGGCGGTGGGCTCGGGTGGTGCGCTGCTGATCGGGGTTGACCTGAAGAAGGACAAGGCGACCCTGGACGCGGCCTACGCCGACGCCAAGGGAGTCACCGCGCGATTCAATCTCAACCTGCTGCAACGGATCAACCGCGAGCTCGGCGCGGATTTCCAGGCGAACCGCTTCCGCCACAAGGCGTTCTACGATCCGATCCTGGGGCGGGTGGAAATGCATCTGGAGAGCCTTTACGCCCAGATCGTGCACGTCGCGGGACAGCGCTTCGATTTCGCGCCCGGGGAAACGATCCACACCGAAATTTCCTGCAAGTACTCGGTCGCCGAGTTCCAGGAGCTGGGCAAGCGCGCGGGATTCTCGCCCGAGAAAGTCTGGACCGACCCGGAGCAGCTGTTCAGCGTGCACGGCATGGTGGCCGCGTAGGGTCCAGTACGGGCCGAAGCCCGGTGGGTCAGCCGCGGTAGCCGATCGACCGCGAAATATTCTCCGCGGTCCTTCGCACGAGCGAAGACCACGCGTTCTTCATGCGCTCGGCGGGAGCGGAGACCGAGAGCCCGGCGACCAGTGCGCCGCTGTCGTCGCGCACCCCCGCCCCGATGCAGCGCACGCCGAGCTCGGCTTCCTCGTTGTCGACCGCGTAGCCGCTGCGCCGTATCCGCTCGAGCTCGCGCTCGAGCGCGCCCGCGCTGGTGATGGTGTTGCGGGTGAACTGCGGCAGGCGCGTCCTCTGCGAGTAGGTTCTCAGGCCGTCGGGACCGTCCTCGAGAAGGAACAGCTTCCCGACCGCAGTGATGTGCAGCGGCGCGCGCGCTCCGATGATGTTTACCACCCGCATGTGCGAGCGATCGCTCGAGGTGCGCTCGACATAGACGATTTCGTCGTCGTGCCGCACCGAGAGATTGACCGCTTCGCCGGTCGCGGCGTGGAGCTCCCGCATGTGCGCAAGAGCGTGTTCGCGCACGCTGATGCGCGCCTTCACCAGGTTGCCCAGCTCGAGGAGCCGGATGCCGAGACGATAGCTGCCCGGGTCGGCGCGTTCGACCAGACGGTCGCTCGCCAGCGCCGCAAGGATGCGGTGCGCCGTCGAGGGGTGCAGACCGCTCGCTTGGGCCAAAGTCTTCAGCGCCGCCGGTTGCGCATGGCGGGCGAGGACCTCGAGGAGGCGGGTCATTCGCCCGATGACCTGGATGGAATTCCTGGTTTCGGCCTTGGCCACGGTAGGGTTCGATATCGAAGGTTGGAATTCTATATCACGGTACGCAACCGCCGGCGCCGTGCGCCATTGACCGCGTGATATGATTTTTTATGCGTGTCGGCCTGTTCGTCACCTGCCTGGTCGATCTGATGCGGCCGTCGATCGGCTTTGCCGCGCTCAAGCTCCTCGAGGACGCCGGTTGCGAAGTCGTCGTCCCCGCGACGCAGACCTGCTGCGGCCAGCCGGGATGGAATTCCGGCGACCGCAGGTCGGCGCGCGAGCTCGCCGAGAAGCTCATCGCCGAATTCGAGGACTGCCCCCACGTGGTCGTGCCCTCGGGTTCCTGTGCCGGCATGCTCCGCGTGCACTTCCCGGAGGTCTTCGCCGGCGAGCCCGGAATGCGCGCCCGGGCCGAGCGCCTTGGAGCGCGGACCTACGAGCTGACCGAGTTCCTCACCAAGGTCGCGCATCGCCCGAAGGTCTCGGCGAGCTTCGAGGGCACAGCGACCTACCATGATTCGTGCTCGGGGCTGAGGGAGTTGGGCGTGAAGGCCGGGCCGCGGCAGCTACTCGCCAGGGTATCGGGACTGAAGCTCGTCGAGATGCAGGAGTGCGAAACCTGCTGCGGTTTCGGCGGAACCTTCTCGATCAAGTACGGGGAGATCTCCGCGGAAATGGCCGAGCGCAAATGCGCCCACATCGCGGCGAGCGGCGCGCAGGCCGTCGTTCTCGGGGACCTCGGCTGCATGCTCAACATCGAGGGGCGCTTGCGCCGCCGCGGCGACACGAAGACGCGCGTGCTGCATGTCGCCGAAGTGCTCGCGGGAGAAAGCTGATGCGGGCCCAGTCGATGCATTTCAAGCCGCGGGCGGCCGCGGCGCTCGGCAATCCGACGCTGCAGTCGAACCTTGAAAAATTCAACTCGACCGGTTTCACCGCGCTGCGCGCCAAGGCGGTCGCGGAATTCGGCCCCGAGCTCTTCGAGAAGCTCCGCGGGGAAGGCGCCGCGATCCGCGACCGGGCACTCGCGAACCTGGACGCCTGGATCGAGCGCTTCGAGTCGGAAGCGGCGCGCCGGGGCGCGACGGTGCTCTTCGCCGAGACCCGGGACGAAGCCTGCGAGCTGCTGCTCGACATCGGCCGGCGCCACGGCGTGAAAAAGGTGATCAAGTCGAAGTCGATGCTCTCGGAGGAGGCCGGCGTGAACGAGGCGCTCGAGGCGGCGGGCGTGACGCCTGTCGAGACCGACCTCGGCGAATACATCCTGCAGCTCGCGGGCGAGCCGCCCTCTCATATCATCGCGCCGGCGCTGCACAAGAACAAGGGCGAGGTCGCGGATCTTTTCGAATCCCGCCACGGCACGCCTCGCAAGACCGACATCCCGCTCATGACGCGCGAGGCGCGCGACGTGCTGCGCGGGCACTTCCTTTCGGCCGACCTGGGGTTCTCCGGCGGCAACTTCCTGATCGCCGAAAGCGGCTCAGGCGTGATCGTCACCAATGAAGGCAACGGCCGCATGGTGACGACGCTGCCGCGGGTGCACGTGTGCCTTACCGGTATCGAGAAGGTGATCCCGACGCTCGAGGATTTCTCGACGCTCCTGCGGCTGCTCACGCGCTCGGCGACGGGCCAGCCGATCTCCAACTACGTGAGCCTGTTCACGGGGCCGCGCGGTGCGCGCGACCGCGACGGGCCGGAGCACATGTATTTCATTCTCGTCGACGCGGGGCGCACGAGCCTGGTCGGCGGGGCGATGCAGGAAATGCTCCGCTGCATACGCTGCGGGGCGTGCATGAACCACTGCCCCGTATACAGGGCGGTGGGGGGGCACAGCTACGGCTGGGTCTATCCGGGCCCGATGGGCTCGGTTCTCACGCCCAGCTACCTCGGCCTCGAGAATGCCCTCGATCTCCCGCACGCGGCGACGCTGTGTGGCGCGTGCTCGGTGGCGTGCCCGGTGAAGATCCCGCTGCCCGAGCTGCTGCGCGGGCTGCGCGAGCAGCAGGTCGACCGCGGCCTGCGTCCGGGGCGCGAGATCGCTGCGATCCGCCTGTGGTCGTGGACCGCGCAGCACCCGCGCCTGTACGCGCTGGCCACCGCCGTCGTCGCGCGTTGCCTGCGTCTGCTCGGCGGACGCCGTGGATTGATCCGCAGACTTCCCTTCGGCTCGGGATGGACGCAAGGGCGGTTCTTTCCCGCGCCGAAGTCCGGCAGGACTTTCCGGGCGCTGTACGCCTCGCGTCCGCGCACGCGCTAGGGCTACAGCCAGCCCGCCTGGCGGAAGCGGCGGAAAAGAAGAATATTGATCACCGCCATTGCGCCGACCACGACGGGGTAGCCGAAGGCCCAGTCGAGCTCGGGCATGTGCTTGAAGTTCATGCCGTAAAGGCTGGCGATGAAGGTCGGCACCGCGATGAGCGCGCCCCAGGCCGCGAGGCGCTTGGTCACTTCGGTCTCGCCGAAGGTGATCATGGCCACATTCACCTGGATCGCGGTCGTCACCGTGTCGCGCTGGCTGTTGATCGTCTGGCTGATCCGGACCAGGTGGTCGTAGACGTCCCGGTAATAATCCTGCAGCCCCGAGCACACTTGCGGGACGCGGCCGCCATAAAGCTTGCCGACTGCCTCGAGCAGCGGCACCACCGCGTGCTGCAGCGTGGTGAGCTTCTGCCTTACGTAGTAGAGCCCCTCGATATTGGCGCGCAGCGACTTGCCGGAAAAGATCTGCTCCTCGAACTTCTCGAACTCGTCCTCGATTGCGTCGAGCACCGGAAAATAGCGGTCGACGACGGCGTCGATCAGCGCGTAGAACACGAAACCCGCGCCTTGTTTGAGCAGCTCGGGCTCGCGCTCACAGCGTGCGCGTACCGCCGCGAAGCCCGGCTCGGCCTGGTTACGCACCGATAAGACGTAGTTCTTGCCGACGAAGAGGTCGACCTCGCCGACCTTTAGCTCGTCCCCATACTCGATGTTGTGCAGCACCGCGAACAGCGAGTCTCCGTATTCATCGAACTTGGGCCGCTGGTGGCCGTGGCGCGCGTCCTCGACGGCAAGCTCGTGCAGATCGAACTCGTGCTGCATCGAAGCGAGCTCGCCCGGCCCGGGGTCCTTCATCGCGACCCACACGAAACACTCCGGGCGGCTGACGTACTTGCTGATGTCCTCGGGCGCGATGTCGCCGAGCTTCTTGCCGTCCTGATATGCCGCGCAGTTGACCAGCATTTACAATCTCCCTCTCGCGCCGGAAATGATAAAGCACGAAGGCCCTCTCGCATAGGATAAAATGGCCCGCTTTACAGGTGCCCGACACGTTCCGCATGCCCAAGATCAGCCGTCGCACAGAGAATCTCGGCACGGAGAACGCCTTCGTGGTCCTCGCCGAGGTGAACGAGCTCGCCCGCAAGGGGAAGGACCTCATCTCTTTCTGCATAGGCCAGCCGGATTTCCACACACCCGTCAACATCCAGGACGCGGCGGTGCGCGCCGTTCGCGAGGGCAGGCACGGGTATACGCCCTCGGCGGGAATCGCCGAGCTGCGCGAGGCTGCGGCGCGCTACATGGGCGCGATACGCAATCTGACGATCCGGCCCGAGGACGTGGTGATCGGCGGCGGGGCGAAGCCTTTCATCGCCTACACCATTCTCTCGACCACCGATTACGGCGTCGGCGACGAGGTGATCTACCCGAACCCCGGCTTCCCGATCTACGAGTCGCAGATCGTGGCCAACGGTGCGGTCCCGGTGCCGCTGCACCTTCGCGAGGCGCGCAACTTCGCCTTCGATCCGGCCGAGCTCGAGTCGAAGATCACGAAGAACACCCGGCTCCTCATCCTCAATTCGCCGCAGAACCCGACCGGCGGGATCCTTGCGAAAAAAGATCTCGAGGCGATCGCCGCGATACTCAGGCGCCATCCGGACATCTGGATCTACGCCGACGAGATCTACTCCCGGCTCTGCTACGAAGGCGAGTTCTGCTCGATCGCCTCGCTCCCCGGGATGGTTGAGCGCACCATCCTCTCCGACGGCGCCTCCAAGACCTGGGCGATGACCGGCTGGCGGATCGGCTTCGCCTCGAATCCGGTGCTCGCGCCGCAGTTCGTGCGCTGGGTGACCAACACCGATTCCTGCGCCTCGCACATCAGCCAGTGGGCCGCGGTCGAGGCGATCAACGGACCGCAGGACGACGCCGAGCGGATGCGCGGGTCCTTCCTCGCACGGCGCGACCTGATCGTCGGCCTGCTGAACAAGGTTCCGGGCGTTTTCTGCAAGACCCCCGGCGGCGCCTTCTACGCCTGGCCCAACGTGACCGAGGCCTGCCGCATGATCGGCGCAGCGGATTCCGAGGAGTTCAGGAAGCGTCTCCTGAACGAGGCCGGGGTCGCGGTGCTCGCCGACATCCATTTCGGCGCCCGCGTGCCCGGCGAGGGGCAGCACATCCGTTTCTCCTACGCGGCCTCCAACGCCGCGATCGAGCAGGGCATCGCGCGCATGGCGGAGTTCATCCGGAAGAACCAGCGCCGCGTGGCATAGGTCCGTCCATGGCGGGCGAAAAAATCGTGGTGGGCATGTCCGGCGGCGTCGATTCGTCGGTCGCCGCGCTGCTGCTCAAGCGCCAGGGCTTCGATGTCGTCGGCCTGTTCATGAAGAACTGGGAGGACGACGACGATGACGAGTACTGCTCCACGCGAGCCGACCTGATCGACTGCGCCTCGGTCGCCGAGGTGATCGGCATCGATCTCGAGGTCGTGAATTTCTCGGCGGAGTACAAGGAGCGCGTATTCAGCGCGTTCCTCGCCGAATACTCAGCCGGCCGCACGCCCAACCCCGACGTGCTGTGCAACGCCGAGATCAAGTTCAAGGCCTTTCTCGATCACGCGATGACGCTCGGGGCGAAGCGCATCGCCACCGGCCACTATGCGCGCCTGCGCGGGATGGAGGGGCGGTTCGAGCTCCTGAAGGCCCGCGATCTGTCCAAGGACCAGAGCTACTTCCTGCACCGACTCAACCAGGGCCAGCTCGCGCGCGTTCTGTTTCCTCTCGGGGAAATGAAGAAGACCGATGTCAGGAAAACCGCCGAAGAGGCCGGCCTGCACAATTTCGCCAAGCGCGATTCCACGGGGATCTGCTTCATCGGCGAGCGTCCCTTCCGCGAGTTCCTGAACCGCTACTTGCCGACCCGGCCAGGCCCGATGCGCACGCCGGAAGGCCGGGTGGTGGGCGAGCACGTCGGCCTCTCCTTCTACACCATTGGACAGAGGAAGGGCGTCGGGATCGGCGGGATGAAGGATGCGGCTGGCGGTGCGTGGTACGTGTGCGGCAAGGACCTGGAGAAGAACGAGCTCATCGTCGTGCAGGGGCACGACCATCCGCTGCTCCTCTCGCGGACGCTCCGCGCCGAGGATCTCGCCTGGGTGAGCGGCATCGAGCCGCGCAGCGGCGAGTCGTACAGCGCCAAGACGCGCTACCGGCAGGCCGACGCGGCCTGCCGGGTTCGCAATTCCGGCGACGACGATCTCGAAGTCGAATTCGCCGACCCGCAATGGGCAGTCACGCCCGGCCAGTCGGTCGTGCTCTACCGAGGTGAAGCGTGCCTCGGCGGGGGAGTCATTCAGTAGCTCAGACCTCGCGCCCGATGCGCCGGTCGACCGAATACTCGCCGCCCCCGCGGATCAGAATGACCAGCGACAGGACCAGAAGAAGCAAGGGCATTTCCATGCCGCGGTTCGTCCAGAAATAGCCTATCTTCCAGTTGAAATAGAATGCGGCGACGAACATGAAGCCGAAGAAAAGCGCCGCGATAGGCCGCGTCAGAAAGCCGATGGCGATGAGGATTCCGCCCACCAGCTCGAGGGTTCCGATGTAGTACGCCCAGAACATGCCGGGCTCGATTCCCGCCGCCGCCATCCCCTTTGCCACGCCGGCGATATTTCCGCCGAACCAGCCGAATAGCTTCTGGCATCCGTGCGGAACGAACCACAAGCCGAAGGTCACACGGAAAATCGGCCAGGCGAAACGCTGGCACCGCTCGTAGAGCGCGCCGAGCGCGGGGAATACGTATTGCGAAGCTTGCTGGGCAGTTTGCATGATATATCTCCTCCTTTAGAGATTTTAGCGGTCGTTCTTCGCTTCGTGGTTGGGCATGCCGATCATTCCCTGGGAACGGTCTCCGAGAACGACGCTCGCTCGGACAGCTTGGCGAAATGCCGCTCGAGATTGGCGTGATCCTTCCTCCAGTCCATTTTCGGATAGCGGAAATCGAGCCAGCCCAAGCACACCCCCGAGGCGATGTCGGCGAGCGTATAGCCGTTCCCCGCGCACCAGGGCTTCTCTCCCAGTTCTGCGTCCATCGCCTTGAGGCCGGAGCTGACCTTGCCCATCTGGCGATCGATCCACGCCGCGCTCCTCGTTTTCGCCTCGCGCTGGTTTTCCAGACGCGCGCTGACTCCGGCGTCGAGCACGCCGTCGGCAAGCGCCTCCCAGCGGCGCACCTCGACCCGTTCACGGGGATCGGCGGGAATCAGGCGCGATAGCGGCGAGGCGCTGTCCAGGAAGGCGGCGATGACGCGCGAGTCGAACAGGGTCGTGCCGTCGTCGAGCAGGAGCACCGGCACCTTGCCGAGCGGATTGAACTTGGCAGTGACGGCATCCGCTTTCCAGGGGTTGTCGATCTCGAATTCATATTCGATCTTCTTCTCCGCGAGCACGATGCGGACCTTGCGAACGAACGGACTGGCGAGCGAGCCGATGAGCTTCATGCCGTGGATTTTACCTGTTCCGGGGAAAACCCCCGGGGCGCGGCGCGCAGGCAGGACTTGACTCGCCTCCTCAATTGCGGCAATACGTCGTGCTCGAACCAGGCGTTGTTCTTCATCCACAGCCGGTTGCGGGGACTGGGATGGGGCAGCGGAAAGAACTCGGGCAGATATTCGCTTCGCGCGCGCACGGTTTCCGCGAGCGTCTTCTTCCTTCTCGCTCCGAGGTAATAGCCTTGAGCGTAGCTGCCTACGAGCAGCGTGAGGCGGATCGCGGGCAGGAGCGCGCGCAGCTTCGGATGCCAGTGCGGGGCGCATTCGGGCCGCGGTGGAAGATCGCCCGAGTCGCCGGTTCCCGGATAACAGAAGCCCACGGGAATGATGGCGAT
>JBGQKQ010000078.1:0-12989 GCA_041499655.1 Gammaproteobacteria bacterium | reverse complement strand
CCCCGGCGCCGACCGCCCCGAACACGAACAGCCCGGGAAAGTGGCGGCGAATGAGCGGCGCGTCCTGGCGCAGCTGCGTGGCGGCGAAAGGGAAGAGGATCACCGCGGCGATCGCCCAGCGCCAGAACGACAGCGCAAACGGCGCGACCTCGAAGTTGACCACACGGGCGGCCACCCAGTTGCCGCCGAAGGAGGCGGCGGCGATGAGGAGCAGCAGGTAGGGCAGGGCGCGCTGCCGCGCGAGGCCGTCTTGCATCCGGACTCCAAAAAGAGCGGATTATCCGGGACGGCGCTCCCCTGCGCCATAGCGTGGGATAAACTTTCGCATGGTTTCCAGCACGCGCGCGAGCACGGCCGAGATCGGCGGCGATCTCCTCGCCGGCGCAGGGCACGAACAGGAGCGGCACCTCCTCGAGCGGGCGCTCGAGTTCGCGCGGGGCGTCTACGGCGACAAGCTTCTCGGCACGGGCGAGCCCGCCCTCGAGCACGCCCTGGGGCTCGCGCGCAACGTCGCGCAGCTCCGGCTCGACGCCGACACGCTCGCCGCCGGCCTCCTCTTCGCCGTTCCCGCCTACCTTCCCGATGCCGAGGCGAAGCTGTCCGCGTCCTTCGGCGCGACCGTGGCCGCGCTCGTTTCCGGGATCGACCGCCTCAACCGGTTGAGGGTCGTCACCCGTGCCGCGGCGCTGGGCCGGGATGCGGCGCCCCAGGCAGAGGTGCTGCGCAAGATGCTGCTCGCCATGGTCGCGGATCTCCGCGTCGTGCTGCTGCGCCTGGCGAGCCGCACCCAGACCCTGCGCTGGGTGGCGCGCGCTCCGGAGGCGGACCGTGCGCGGCTTGCGCGCGAAACGCTGGACATCTACGCGCCGCTCGCCAACCGCCTCGGCGTCTGGCAGCTTAAATGGGAGCTGGAGGATCTCTCGTTCCGCTACCTGGAGCCCGAGATCTACAAGCGCATCGCCGGCATGCTCGAGGACCGCCGCAGCGAGCGCGAGCGCTTCATCGAGCAGGCCATCGCCGAGCTTGCCGGCGAGCTCGCCCGCGCCGGGGTCCGCGCCGAGGTCACGGGCCGGCCGAAGCACCTCTACAGCATCTACAGCAAGATGCGGGCGAAGTCGCTCGATTTCTCGGAGATTCACGACACCAGCGGCTTGCGCGTGCTGGTGGAGGAGGTCAAGGACTGCTACGCCGCGCTGGGCGTCGTCCACAACCTGTGGGCGCCGATCCCGCGGGAATTCGACGACTACATCTCGCGGCCCAAGCCCAATCTCTACCGCTCGCTCCACACCGCGGTCATCGGGCCCGACGGGAAGACCCTGGAAGTGCAGATCCGAACGCACGAGATGCACCGCGACGCCGAGATGGGCGTGGCCGCGCACTGGCGCTACAAGGAAGGCTCGCGGCGCACGCGCGGCAAGGGCGATCCCGTGGACGAGAGAATCGCCTGGCTGCGCCAGATGCTCGCGTGGCGCGACGAGATCGTCGATTCCTCCGACTGGAAGGAGCAGTACAGCCAGGCTGTGGTGGACGACACCGTCTACGTGCTCACGCCCCAGGGCAAGGTCGTCGATCTCCCGCAGGGAGCGACGCCCGTCGATTTCGCCTATGCACTGCATAGCGATGTCGGTCATCGCTGCCGCGGCGCGAAGGTCAACGGAGCGATCGCGACGCTCGATTACCGTCTGAAGAACGCGGAAGTCGTCGAGATCATCACCGCCAAGACCGGAGGTCCCAGCCGCGACTGGCTCAATCCCGCGCTCGGCACTATCAAGAGCTCGCGCGCGCGCAACAAGGTACGCCAGTGGTTCAACACCCGCGAGCTCGGGGGCGTCGTCGCCGCAGGGCGCGCGGCGGTCGAGCGCGAGCTGAAGCGCGAAGGCGTGCGCGCGGCGAGCCTTGACGATCTGGCCAAGCGCCTCGGATTCGAGGGGCCCGATGACTTGTTCGCAGCGGTGGGGCGGGAGGAGGTCGGGCCCCGGCAATTGCAGACGGCCCTGCGCGGCGGGGCGGAGCGGGAGCCGCGCCCTGAAGTGAAACCGCAGGGCGAGCGGGCCGCTCGACCCGGCGGCGGGGTTCTCGTCGTCGGCGTCGATCGCCTGCTGACGGTGCTTGCGCGCTGCTGCAAGCCCGCACCGCCGGACCGGATCTCGGGGTTCGTTACCAAGGGACGCGGCGTCTCGGTGCACCGGCGCGAATGCCCGAGCCTGGAGCGCATGAGCGAGCGCTTTCCCGAGAGGATCATCGCCGCCGAGTGGGGCGATCGTGGCGCCCGGGCCTACCCGGTGGACATCGTCGTGCGTGGCAACGACCGGCAGGGATTGCTGCGCGACGTGAGCGAGGCGCTGGTCAGGCAGAAGACCAACGTGATCGCCGCGAAGACGCAGACGCGCAACGACGTCGCCTCGATGCATTTCACCATCGAAGTCCAGGACATCGATCAGCTGCAGCGCGCCCTGTCCGCGATCGAGGACGTGCGCGGCGTGCTCTCCTCAGCGCGCCGCTGAAGGGCAGGACCCGAAGCCCGAAGGTAATTTCGCACTCCCCGTCGGCCCGGAACTTGCTCCCTCCTCTTTCGGTGGCCAACCGGGAGGGACCATGAGGGCACCGCTCAAGGACGATTTCAGGGATCTGGCCGAGAGAAACGGCTGGTCGGAAGCTTTCGCCGAAGGCTACGTCGACGGCAGGGCAGCAAGAACGCAGGGAACCCAGACCCATCGATATCCGGTCGGCGACCTCGACGAATACCGCTCGGGTTTCCTGGCCGGGTACTCCTTAACAAGGCAGAAACGATGCCGCGGCATGCTTTCGGGGCTGAATGACTGACTTGGCACGAGGCTTGCTGAACTGTCTGCAAAACACTGCCACGGAGGCTTTTATGGGTACGGTAGCTGAACTCAAAATCATCGGAAGCGAAGGTCCGACCCCGGCTTACGCCAATGGGGTGGCGGACGGGCAATCCGCGCGCGCGGAGGGCAGTTCCCTCTCCTTGTACCTCCAGGTCGGCATAGACGACTACGCAAAGGGGTTCCGGGCGGGCTTTTTTGGCCAAATGAACCTCGGAAAGAGCCTGGAAACGCACTAAGCGCCTGCGAGCCGGGGACCTGGGCAGGGCTCCCCGGCTCTGTGTGAAATCCAACACCTGCTGACGTTCGGACAACACCTCCGGCACCCCATCAAGCAGTTTCGCCCGCGTAGCGGCATCGCTTCGAGTAGAATCCCGCCGGAACCAGGCAATCGCTCGCCTCCGGGTGGCCGGGCGCATGGTTTGTCCTTGTTGATCAATAAGCTAACCAGATAGATGCGGATCCTGCTCAGCAACGACGACGGGTATTTCGCACCGGGCCTCGCGGTCCTCGCAAAAGCACTCGCCGACCTTGGCGCGATCACTGTGGTCGCGCCCGAGCGCGACCACAGCGGCGCCTCGAACTCCCTCACTCTGGACCGTCCCCTGTCGGTGCGCGAATCGGCGAACGGATTCCGCTTCGTGAACGGCACGCCAACCGACTGCGTCCATCTCGCCGTCACCGGGCTCCTCGACGAAATGCCGGACATGGTCGTCTCGGGCATCAATCTGGGCGCCAACATGGGCGACGACACGATCTATTCGGGCACGGTAGCGGCTGCGACCGAGGGCTATCTCCTCGGCATCCCTTCGCTTGCGATATCGCTGACGAGCAAGGCCGGGCGGCACTATGAGACCGCGGCGCGCGTCGCGCGCGAGCTGGTCGAGCGCTTTCAGAAGAGACCTTTCCGCGAGCCGATGCTGCTCAACGTGAACGTTCCCGATATCGCCTACGAATCGCTGAAGGGATTCGAGGTCACGCGGCTCGGCAAGCGGCACAAGGCCGAGCCGGTCGTCAAGACCACCACGCCGCGCAGCCAGACCGTGTACTGGGTGGGCGCCGCGGGGAGCGCGCAGGACGCGGGTCCGGGAACCGATTTCTACGCGGTCGCGTCCGATCGCGTGTCGCTCACCCCGTTGCAGATGGACCTGACTCACCCGCAGCAGATACCGGTTGTGAGAACGTGGCTCGCGAAGTAAAGCTGTCGAAGACGCGCGGCATCGGGATGACCTCGCAGCGCACCCGCGATCGCATGGTCGCGCGCCTGCGCGAGAGCGGCATACGCGATGAGGCGGTCCTAGCGGCAATGGCTTCGGTGCCGCGCCATATCTTCGTCGAGGAAGCGCTCGCGAGCCGCGCCTACGAGGACACGGCCCTGCCGATCGGCTTCGAGCAGACCATTTCCCAGCCTTTCGTGGTCGCCCGCATGATCGAGGCCGTGCGGGCGGGGAGGACCCTCGCCAGCGTTCTCGAAGTCGGGACCGGGTGCGGCTATCAGGCAGCGGTGCTCGCGCGTCTCGCCAAGGACGTGTACTCGGTCGAGCGCATCGCGGGCCTGCTCGAGAAGGCTCGCAGCAACCTCCGTCCCTTGCGCCTGTCGAACCTCAGGCTGGTCCACGCCGATGGCACTTTGGGGTTGCCCGAGGGCGCGCCCTACGACGCCATCATCGTGGCGGCGGCGGCGGCGGAAATTCCCGATGCCCTTTTGCAGCAGCTTGCTCCGGGTGGCAGAATGATCGTGCCCGTAGGAAGCGGCGATCAGGCGCTGTGCCTCACCGAAAGGACTGCGACCGGGTTGACAGAAAAATGGCTCGACGCCGTGCGCTTTGTGCCCCTGAGAGGAGGCAAGCAGTGAGGCTGTTCCGCATCTTCGTTCCGGCGTTCACCTGCGCGCTGCTCGGCGCGTGTGCGGGTCCCTCTTACCGTGCGCCGGTCGTCGAACGGAACGTGACGCGTCCGGTCGTCACGAAACCCGCGGCAGCGGCGATCGAGCAGAAGCCCGAGAGCTACACGGTCAAGCGCGGCGACACCCTCTACAGCATTGCCCTGGACAACGGCGTCGACTACCGGGAGCTCGCGGCCTGGAACAATCTTTCCGATCCTTCCGTGCTGAAACCGGGGGCGGTTCTCCGCCTGCGGCCCCCGGCTGCGCAGCGGCCAGTCCAACCCGAGGCGCGGGCCGCGGCCCAGCCCGACGCGGGCGTTCAGGTCCAGCCGATGGTCACGCCGGGCGCGGTGGAAGCGCGCTCGCTCGGAGGGGATCAGCGCGCCGCCCCCGAGCCGCCGCGAGCGACGGCCGAGCCGCGCGCGGCCACCGCCGAAGTAGCCCGTCCGGAGCTTCTCAAGACCGGACCCAGGGCGATGAAGCTGCCGTATTCCGAGGAAAACCTCGCCCTGGTGTTGCGAATGTCTCCGCCCGAGCCGAAGGTCGAAGCCCCGGCCGCGCCGAACACCGCGGCCCAATCCGACAGCGTCGACTGGATGTGGCCGGCTTCAGGCCGTGTTCTCGCCGGTTTCTCCAAGGGCATGAACAAGGGCGTCGACATTCTGGGCAAGCTCGGAGACCCGGTGCTGGCATCCGCGTCCGGCCGTGTCACCTACATCGGCACGCTGCGCGGCTACGGCAAGCTGGTGATCATCAAACACAACGATACCTACGTGTCCGCGTACGCGCACAACCGCAGCGTGCTGGTCAAGGAAGGGCAGAATGTCGCCAAAGGCCAGAAGATCGCGGAGATCGGCAACACCGATTCGACACAGGTCAAGCTGCATTTCGAAATACGGCGTCTCGGCGAAGCCGTCGATCCCCTGAAATTCCTGCCCGAGCGGCGGTCGTGAGCTCGCGCGCGCCGGGGCGGGATAGCGAGGCGGACGCGGCCGGGCTCGATCCGGCCGAAGCACCCGCCGCTCCGGTCCCGGCGGAATCCGGTCCCGAAGCGCTCAGCGACGCGACCCAGCTCTACTTGCATCAGATCGGGCTCAACCGCCTCTTCGGCCAGGAAGAGGAGCTGCGTTTCGCGAGGCGCGCGGCCGCGGGGGACTTCGCCGCCAGGCAGAAGATGATCGAGCACAATCTGCGCCTGGTGGTGAACGTCGCCAAGGCGTATCTCAACCGGGGCATGCCGCTTCTGGATATGGTCGAGGAGGGAAATCTGGGCCTGATGCATGCGCTCGAGAAGTTCGATCCGGAGCGCGGCTTTCGTTTTTCCACTTATGCGATCTGGTGGATCCGCCAGAATATCGAGCGTGCGATCATGAACCAGCTGCGCACCATCCGCCTGCCGGTGCATGTAATCAAGGACTTGACCACGGTGCTGCGCGCGAAGCGCCATCTGGAGGCGCACGCCGAGCGTCAACCGTCCGCGGAGGACATCGCCCATCTCCTCGGCAGGGATGCGGGAGAAGTGCGCAACCTGCTCCTGCGCGGCGAGCACGTGGCATCGCTCGATGCGCCGCTCGACGCCGACCCCATGCTCTCCGTCGGCGACGCGATCGCCGACGAAAGCATCGAAGGGCCCGAGTCGCAACTCCAAGCGAACGAGGTCGAGTCGCTGGTGCGGGAGTGGCTGGCGCAACTGAGCGACAGGCAGCGCACCGTGATCGAGTGTCGCTTCGGCCTGAACGGGAGCGAATTGCGCACGCTCCAGGAGCTCGCGGCGCGTCTCGGGCTCACGCGCGAGCGCGTCCGCCAGATCCAGCTCGAGGCGCTCGCGCAACTGCGCGAAATCCTGCGCCGGCGCTGCCTGACGAAGGAAGTTCTTCTCTAGGGATTCCCCGGCGTCCTGGTCCGCATGGTCGTCGGGGGATTGCGCTTCAGCGCGTCGCCGTTGCCTTGGTCGTTGATGGCCTGCGCGAAATCGATATTCTTGGTGAGCTCTTCCATGTACAGGTGCTGCCCGCCGAAGTGGTTGCGCGCGTACCGGTGCGTTCCGCCGAGGTCGTCGTCCAGGCGGCGGCTTGCGCCCTGGTAGAAGTACGGCGTCTTCCTCACCAGGTCTTCCCCCGATCCGTAGACGACTTCTTCTTTCCCGTCCGGGAGGCGCTTGCGGGCGATCCCGCCCGCGACGAACTCCGGATAGAGCCGGTCGCGGCATTTCTCCAGATAGCACCGGTCCGACATCTGCGCGATGATATCCGCCGAGCCGAGCAGGCTGCCGAGCAGTTTGTAGGCAAGCGACGGCACCTTGATTTCGCCGACCGGGATCTCGTAGCCTGTGAAATGGATCAGGCGGGCCGCGACGTCGGCGACCTCGCCCATGCCGATCTTGGGCAGGTAGTCCCTGAGAAAGCGCGCTCCGCGGGAGACGTGCGTCAGCGTGAGCTCGCCTCCATTCTTGTGCTCCCTGTCGTCGAGCGTGCGTATGTAGCCGCAGTCGTGGAACAGCGCCGTGATCACTCCCAGCCGGAACATCGACGCGTCCAGCGCCTCCAGTCCGATTCTGGCGCGTTCGTATCCGTCGATCAGGCGCGCCATGGCCAGCGTGACGTCGAGCACGTGCTGGATATCGTGATACGCGGTATCGCAGGCGTGATAGCCCGGACGTCCGCCGCGGTACATCGTGGTCAGATCGTGAAAAGCCCGGTCGATCTTCTCGGTGGATGCCCTCGGGTAGAGCTCAAGGAAAAGCCGGTTGACCTCCGAATTGACGACCGCCGAATCGGTGGTGTTGACCTGGCAGGAAACGTCGTACTCGTTGCCGCGGCGATTCACTGGGTTGCCTTAAGAGCAAACGAGAACCATTCTACGCTCGATCCGCGCGTTTCAAGTCTTGAGCGTGAAAGGATTGAAGTCGGTATCCGTGTCGTAGTAGTCCTCTTGCTCGGCGCGCTTCAGCCAGCCGACCACGGCGTAGGTGATCGGCGTGAACGCTACCTCCAGTCCGACCTTGGCGACGAACTGGACGAGCATGATCTGCGGCAGCCTGTCGTTGGGGATGAGGCCGCCCCCCCAGAACGCCAGCGGGTAGAACAGCAGCGAATCGACTCCCTCGCCGAATATCGTCGAGCCTATGGTGCGAGTCCAGAGCCACCGGCCGCGCGTGAGGATTTTCATTTTCGCCAGAACGAACGAATTGACGAACTCTCCACACAGAAACGCCAGGAGCGAGGCCGCGGCGATCCGCCAGGTCGAGCCGAAGGCGATCTCGTAGGCGGCCTGGTTGTTCCAGAAGGGCGCCGGCGGCAGCCACACCACGACCGCCGACATGAACGCGGCGAAGGCGAGACCAGCGAAACCGGCCCAGATCACCCTCCGGGACCGCGCGTAGCCGTAGACCTCGGTGAGGATGTCGCCGAAGACATAGGAAATCGGGAAGAACAATACGCCCGCGCCGAAAGACACGATCCCCAGGAGGGGAGCGTCGACCTGCGCGATCTTGGCCGGGCCGACCAGGTTCGAGCAGATCAGCACCGTGACGAACGCCGCCATCACGAATTCGTAGTAGCGGTACGGGCGGGCCGGACCGGTCACGGGGTGCTTTTGCCGGTGCCCGCAGGTCCGGCGACGGGCGTCGCCGATCTTGTGCGTGCGATCTCGGCCGCGAGATCGAGAACGGCCGCGGCGTAGAGGTTGGAGCGGTTATAGCGCGTGAGCACGAAAAAATTCTGCAGGGTCACGCGGAGTTCCGAAGGCTGTCCCGGCGAGTCGAGCTCGATCAGCGCACACAGGGTGTCGCCGGGCAACTGGGCTGCGGGCGCGATCCCGTAGCCGGCCAGGTCCGCGAAGCGGACGGCGGGAACGATACCGCTCCCGGCGAGCTTGCGCCATCCGTCCCCGGTCGCCTCGGCGCCGAAGGCGACCGGTTGGCCGCGCACCCAGCCGTGCGACTTCAGGAAATTGCCGATGCTGCCGATGGCGTCGCTGGGACTGCTGGCGAGATTGATCTGCCCGTCGCCGTCGAAATCGACGGCGTAGCGTCGGTACGAGCCGGGCATGAATTGCGGGATGCCGATCGCCCCGGCGTAGGAGCCCTTCACCCGCAGCGGGTCGATTCCCTGGTCGCGCACGAACACGAGATAGTGTTCCAGCTCGCCCCGGAAATACGAGGCGCGCTTGGGGTAGTCGAAGGCGAGCGTCGCCAGTGCATCGATGACCCGATAGGTGCCGATGTTGCGCCCGAAAGTCGTCTCGACCCCGATGATGCCGATGATGACGTCCTCGGATACCCCGAATTCGTCTGCGGCGCGCCTGAGCGCCTCGGCGTTGCGGTTCCAGAACTGGGCTCCGGCCTCGATTCTCTCCGGCCTGATGAAGATCGCCCGGTAGGCCTGCCAGGAGCCGAGCGCCGACTCGGGCGGCTGGTCCATCGCCTTGACGATGGTTGGCTGATATTGCGCTTGCGCGAACACCCGCGTGAGATCCTTCTGCTTGAAGCCGTGCTTCTTCACCATCTCCGCGACGAACTCCTTCACCTCCTTGCGGTTTGGGTAGGACGACGCCTGGGGCCAGGCAAGGCCCGCGTGCAGCGCGAGCAGGACGGCAAGGACGGTGGTTCTCACGGCGAGAACCCCCGCACCAGGTACTTCAGGCGGCCGAGCGATTCCGCGTCGGCGGCCGGTCCGTAGCGCTGCTCGACGTAGAGCGCCGCGATGGCGCGCACCGCGGCCTCTTTCCCGGGGAGCCGTTGCGAGACGCGCCCGGCGTAGTCGAGCGGGCCCTCGGTGCGCTCGCGCGAAAGTCCCGCTCGGGCGAGCTTGCCGCAGAAGCGCAGCCAGGCGCGCTGCACCGCATCCTCGCGGCGCATTCCGCGAAGCAGCCACAGCGCGACCAGCAGCAGCACCCCTCCCACGCTCCAGAACAGCAGCAGCGTCATCGTCTCCCAGCTCGGTTGCTTCATTCCGAGCCGGGAGAGCAACTCGAGCTGCCGGTCCGGGTTGTAGCCCAGCACCCACTGGTTCCACTGGTTCGTGAGGGCGTCCCAGTTGTTGCGCAGGCTCTTGACCCAATTGAAACCGCTGCGCATCAGCAAGGGCACGCCGGCCGGGGCGGCAGCCGTGATGCCCAGCTCGATCCGGACCGGAATCGCCGCCGCGGTAGGATCGACCCGCGTCCAGCCGCTGGACTCCAGCCACACTTCCGCCCACGCATGCGCATCGGCCTGACGCACGATCATGTATCCGTCTACCGGATTCGTGTCCCCGCCCTGGTATCCCGTGACGACGCGGGCCGGGACGCCGGCTGCGCGCATCAGGAACACGAAGCTCGAGGCGAAATGCTCGCAGAATCCCTGCCGGGTGTCGAAGAGGAACTCATCCACCGAGTTCCGACCGAGCAGGGGAGGCTGCAGCGTGTACTCGAAGCGGCTGCCGCGGTAAAACTCTATGGCGCGGCGCACGACCGCCGAGTCGTCGGCAGGCGTTTCGCGCCACTCGCGTGAGAGCGCGCGGGCCCGGGGGTTGACGCCCCCGGGAAGCCTGAGCGCCGCGGCCAGGTCCCCGGGATTGGCTCCGCCGCGCGCCTGGAATTGCGGAGAGGAGCGCATTTCGTAACGGATCCGGCTGCGGATGGGCGTCAGGGAAATCGCCAGGTAGTCGCTGGTGAGGCGCGCCGACTGTGGAATGCGCGTCGGCATCTCCAGCGCGAACATCCAGTTGCGGTTGTGGGGCTCGAGCGTCACCTCGTAGTCGATGGGAGCCCCGGACGCGTCGACGCGCATCTCGCGGCGCAGTTGAGGCAGGCCCACGCGCCAGGTCGACCCGTCGAAGTCCGTCATCACCGGCCCGCGCCAGTAGAGCTGGTTCCGCGGTGGCGTCGCCGTCTCGAATTTCACCCTGAAGGCGATCGCGTCCGAAAGCGAGAGCGCGCTGATCGTGCCAGGCGACATCGTGTCCGACAGCCCGGTCACGCCGCTGTAGGCGTCCTGGGGCAGGCCCCACAGAGGTCCCTGGACGCGTGGAAAAAGGAAAAATAGCAGCAGCATCACCGGCCCCGCCTGGGTGAGCATGAGGCCGGCCGTCTTCAGATTCTCCGCCATGGCCCGCTGCGGCGCGCTGAATCCGACGAGCGCGGTGGTGGCGACGATCACGGTGAGCAGCATCAGGCCCGCGATCGGAATGGATTGCGAATAGAAGAAATTCGCGAGAGCGACGAAGTACACCAGGAAAGCCACGACGAAAACGTCGCGCGCGGCGCGCGTTTCCAGGAGCTTGAGGAACAGCAGCATCACGAGCAGGGTCACGCCGGGGTCGCGTCCCAGGATGGTGCGATAGGAAAGGAACACCCCGATCGCGGTCCCGAAGGCGAGCAGAACGAGCACCCAGCGCGGCGGCAGGGAGCCTGCGCGGACCGCGATGACGGCGCGCCAGGAGAGGAGCGTCGCCGCAGCAACGCTGACCCACACCGGCAGCCATACCGCATGGGAAACCACGCTGAGAGCGGCTCCGGCGACCAGCGTCGCGAGCGGCCGCGGCGGCAGCGCCGCGAGAGCCCGGGTCTCAGCCATGGAGTTCAGTCATGGAAAAGGGCAAGCTCTCTGAGGCAGTGCTCGCGGTGGGTAAATCCTTCGCCCAGGGGAACGCTCGTTTCCGGAAGCTTGAGCCCGTAACGCAGGCCGTGCTCCTCCGCGAGCGTCACCCAGCGCGCCAGGCGCGAAAGGCGTGCCTCGAGGCCCATCCCCGGAGGCAGCTTGTTCCAGTCGAACCAGAGCTCCGAGGAAGCGCGCCCGGCGAAGAGCTTGGTGAGCAGGGTTTCGCTCCGCGCCGAGGTCTTCCAGGCGACGTGCCGCGGGGAATCGCTCGCCTGATAGGGCCGCAGACCCGCGAAGTCGTCGGTGCCGGCGCCGAGCGACACGAGGTCGCCGGTCTCGGAGTCGGCGTCCGGAACGGGCAGGGGTGCGGTATCGGGGCGCGGGTAGACCAGCGCGCCCATGTCCGGCTGCACGTAGCTCCAGGCGCGCATGAGGCCGAGCGGAAACCGCGTGTCGACGGTCACGCGCGCAAGCGGCAGCCTGCCCCGCTTCTCGGTCCTGATGGCAAGCTCGACCGTGCAGTGGCGATGTGCCGGAACATCAAAACGCACCCTGGCTGCCCCGCAGACCGCCTCGAGCGAGTTGCGCCCGAAGCCGCTTCTGTTCTCGAAGTCGATCTGGAAGCGCGCGATCTCGCCCGCGAACACCGGGGACACGCGCCCAGCGCTCACGTACAGGTGCACCAGGTTGCGGAAAGTGTGCAGGATCGAGACCACGCCCAGTCCGGCGAGCAGGAACGTGAGCACGTAGCCCAGCGAAAGGTTGTAGTTGATCGACCCGATCAGCATCAGGACGAGCGCCAGCCCGAAGGTCAGGCCGTGACGCGTCGGCAGGATGTAGACGCGGCGCTGCGCAAGAAATACGACGCCGGGCTCCGGCCCGTGCCGCCTGAACGCCCACTGGTAGAAGTTGTAGGCCTGCGAGTACTGCAGCACCCGATCAAGTTTCACGGAATGGGCACGGCGGAGATCAGGCCGGCCGCCTTGTCGAGGCTCGAGGTGCGAACGCCGTCGTGGATGGGCCTCAAGCGGTGGCCGGCGACGCCGGGAAGAACCGCCTGCACGTCTTCCGGGACGACCTTGTCGCGCCCCTCGATGAACGCCCAGGCGCGTGAGGCGTGCAGCAGGGCGAGCGCCGCGCGCGGGGACAGGCCGTTCGCGTATTCGGGCGCGCGCCGCGAGTGCTCGACCAGCTCCTGGATGTAGTCGAGCAGCGGCGGCGCCGCGTGAACCGTTTTCGCGGCCGCTTGCAGGTTTCCCAGGTCGCCCGGGCCGAGGCAGGCGTCGAGCCCCGCGATCATGTCGCGGCGATCGGCGCCCTGGAGCAGAGCCCGCTCGGCTTCCCGGTCGGGGTAGCCGAGGTCGATGCGCATCAGAAACCGGTCGAGCTGCGACTCCGGCAAGGGAAACGTGCCGACCAGGTGCGAGGGGTTCTGCGTCGCAACCACGAAAAAGGGTTCGGGCAGCTTGCGCGTTTCGCCTTCGGCCGTGACCTGGTGCTCCTCCATCGCCTCGAGCAGCGCCGACTGGGTCTTAGGCGTGGCGCGGTTGACTTCGTCGGCGAGAATCAGCTGGGAAAAAATCGGCCCGGGGTGAAACCTGAACTTGGAATTCTCGCGCTCATACACCGACACGCCGATGATGTCCGCGGGCAGCATGTCGCTCGTGAACTGTATCCGGTG
>JBGQKQ010000077.1:0-13034 GCA_041499655.1 Gammaproteobacteria bacterium | reverse complement strand
GATCCGCGCAGTCCGCGACTACTTCCAGCCCGACATCGGCGAGATCCTGATCGACACCGATCCGATCTACGAGCAGACCCTCGCCTTCATGAGCAACGTCATGCCCGACAACGTCGGGCGGGTGAAGCGCTACCACGACGACGTGCCGCTGTTCTCGCGGTTCCAGATCGAGCACCAGATCGAAACCGCATATTCGCGCCAGGTGTCGCTGCCCTCCGGCGGGGCGGTCGTCATCGACCATACCGAGGCGCTCGTCGCGATCGACGTCAATTCGGCACGAGCGACGAAAGGGCACGACATCGAGCAGACCGCGTACAACACTAACGCGGAGGCCGCCGACGAGATCGCCCGCCAGTTGCGCCTCCGCGACCTCGGCGGCCTGATCGTCATCGACTTCATCGACATGGAGAACCAGCGCAATCAGCGCGAGGTGGAAAACCGCGTGCGCGACGCGCTGCGCTACGACCGCGCCCGCGTGCAGATGGGTAAGATCTCCCGCTTCGGGCTGATGGAGCTGTCGCGACAGCGGCTGCGTCCTTCGCTCGGCGAAGGCAGCAACATCACCTGCCCGCGCTGCAACGGAACCGGCCACATACGCGGCACGGAATCCACCGCGCTGCACATCCTTCGCATCATCCAGGAGGAGGCGATGAAGGAAAACAGCGCCTCCGTGCACGCGCAGGTGCCGGTGGACGTCGCCACCTTCCTGTTAAACGAGAAACGCGCCGACATTCATTCGATCGAGGCGCGGCTGAAGGTCAACGTGGTGCTGATTCCGAACACCAACCTCGAGACTCCCAATTACAAGGTCGAGCGCCTTCGCCACGACGACCTGAATCAGGCGGACACCTTGCCTGCGAGCTACAACCTGGTCAGCGCGCCCGTGGAGGAAGAAGCTCCCGCTCAGGCTGCCCAGGAGACCCGCCCCGCGCGCCCGCAGGCCGCCGTCCAGGGCGTCACACCCGAACGGCCCGCCCCCGTGGTAGTGCCTCAGGCATCCCGGCCCGCTCGGCCCGAAGTGCGACCGGCAGCCGCACCGCAGCCAGGCTTCTTCGGTCGCATGTTCGGCTGGCTCAAAAGCGACGCGGCACCTCAGGTGCCGCCACAGCCCGCCCCCGCCCCCGCCCAAGCCCCGCGCCGCGACGGCCGGCCCGACCGGCAGGAACGTGACCGCGGCGATCGCGACCGCTTCCGTCAACGCGACGGACGTCGCGATCAGCGTCCTGGTCGCGACGACAATCGCGATGGCCGGCGCGAAGGGCGCGGCGACCGACCCCATCGGCAGGATCGGGGCGACCGTCAACCACGGCCGGATCAGCAACAAGGGGAGCCGCGTCAGCCACGGCCGGAGCGCAACGAGCAGCGGCCGCACGATCCGCAGCGCCAACCCGACCGCCCGGCTCCACAGCAGGGGCAGGAGCGCAAGGAGGGCGACCACGAGGGCCGGCGCAGACGGCGCGGCGGCCGCGACCGCGGAGATCGCAGCGGCGAGCGCCGCGACGGATCGCCGCAGGGCTCACCGAACCGCAACGAGGACCAGCGCCCGAGGCAGCCTCGCCCTGACGCGCGAGCTTCTTCGGTGGCCCCTACACCCGCCGAGCTCCTCGCCTTGGAAGCGACGGCGCAGGAGGGCCTGCCTGAACCATCGCATGCACCGGTCGAAGCGCGCGAGCTTCCAGCCGCCCCCGCTCCGGTGAAATCGGCTCCCGAGACGTCCGCTCCCGAGAAGTCCGCTCCCGAGAATCCGGCTCCGCGAGAGCCCGATCCCGCGGAGATCGAGCGCGCGCTGCGCGACAGCGGCCTGGAAATGGTTCAGACGCGCTCGGCCGGCCCGATCGAGCTCCCGCCCGATGCCGAGTTCGTTCCCGCGAAGCGCGAGCGGCGGCCGCCTCCACCGGACATCAACGAGCCTCTGGTCCAGGTGGAAACGGCGCGCGAGCCGTCGGAGCCGAAAGGCTGATCGCGCCGCCTGCGCATCGCAGGCTTATGCCTGCGCCGGCCTGCCGATTGCGTCGAGCAGGCCGCGCGCAGCATCCTCGAGCATGTCGAGCACCCGCTCGAAGTCCTGCGGGCCGCCGTAGTAAGGATCCGGCACGTCCTTTTCCCTGAAGTCGCGCGCGTAGGACATCATCAGTTTCAGCTTGTGGGACGCCGAAGGTTCCGCCATGCGCAAGAGAATCGTGAAATGGCCGCGGTCCATCGCGACGATCAGATCGAAGCGCTGAAAATCCGTGTGCTCGACCCTGCGGGCGCGCAAGACGCTCAGATCGTAACCGCGGTCCGCTGCCGAGGCTTGAGCGCGAGGATCGGGCGCCTCGCCGACGTGGTAGCCGTGCGTCCCGGCCGAATCCGCGATGACCGCCTGCGACATTCCCGCGTCCGCGACGAGCCTGCGAAAAATCGCTTCAGCCGTGGGCGAGCGGCAGATGTTCCCGGTACAGACGAACAGAACGCCGAGCTGCTTGCCGCCCATCGATAATTCCAACCCTATAGAATGCTCCGCGGAGCGCACACTATACCGAGGTGATATGAAAGTCAGACAGGTCCTGGCGATTCCAGTGCTGGCCTTGGTCGCCCTCGCGCCAGCCCCCGCCCCTGCCCAGGACTGGCCGGCCAAACCCATCCGCGTGGTGATCCCGTTCGCTGCGGGAAGCGTTTCCGAAGCCATCTTCCGGACCATGGCGCCCGGCGTCGAGGCCGATCTGGGGCAGCGCTTCGTCGTCGAGAGCAAGCCCGGTGCCGACGGGGCCATCGGGACCGGGGAGGTCGTGCGCGCCGCTCCGGACGGCTACACCCTGCTCCTCGGGCCGACCGCCGTATTCGCCGTGATCCAGCATATGTTCCCGAATCTGGGGTTCGATCCGCTCACGGCGCTCGACCCGGTTTCACTGCTCGCCGACGCGCCGCTGCTTGCGGTGGTCGGAGCCTCGGTCCCGGCAAACACGCTCCAGGATCTGGCGCGGTACGTGCGCGCGAGTCCGGGAAAGTACAACTACGGCTCGCCCGGTTCCGGTTCCCCCGCCCACCTCGCCGGCGCGGCGTTCTCCCAGCAAACCGGCAATGCAGTCGTATACATCCCGTACAAAGGGACGCCCCCCATGGTTCAGGGGTTGCTCGCGGGCGACATCCAGATGGCCTTTCCCACCTGGACGGGAATCATCGGGCCGGTGAAAGCGGGCAAGCTCAGAGTCCTCGCCGTGATGGCACGCGAGCGCATGGCGGAGTTGCCCGACGTTCCGACCACGGTCGAGGCCGGATTTCCGCAGCTCGTGGGCGGCAACTGGTGGGTTCTCGCTGCGCCCCGCGGCACGAGCCCGCGCATCATCGAGCGCCTCGCCGCCGGTTTCCGCAAGATTCTCGGGGAGGCGGCCGTACGCAAACGCATCGGCGAACTGGGTCACGTGCCCATAGGACTCCCACCCGCCGAGACCGCAGCATTCCTCAAGTCGGAGTCGGCGCGCTACAAGTCCATCGTCGAACGGGGCGGCATCAAGCCGGAGTGAGGCTCCTGTCCGCCAGCCTTTGTACGGAGCGGCGCGCGCGGCTCACCGCGGCGATGGCCGCGGAAGGCATCGACGTCCTCGTCGTCGCGGGAAACCCCTGGCGCAGCGACTATCTGCGCTACGCGGCCGACCTTGCTCCTACTGAGGGACATGTCTTTGCCTTCATTGACCGCCAGGGCAAGGCGCGCGTCATCGCGGACCTTCCCGCCGAGGCCGCGCGCTTTCGTGCGGAACAAACGGACCTGGAGGTGAGCTGGTCGCTCTCGCCGATCGCGGAGGCCGAAGCCGTTATCGGTTCCTACGGCAGCAAACGGCTGGCACTCGCGCCACTCGCCGCGGTCCCTTACCGGCTCGCCACCGGCCCGCTCGCCTCGAGCATGGCCTCGGCCACCGCGATGCTCGACCGGCTCATGCTGTGCAAGTCTCCTTCGGAGATCGCCGCGCTGCGCCGCGCCGCAGCCCTAGCCGACGAAGGCTACGCCGTCTTCCGCGAAGCCGCGCGTGTCGGGCGGCCGGAATACGCGCTGGTGGCCGACGTCGAGGCTTTTTTCCGCTCGCGCGGCTGTCCGGAGAATTTTCAGATCCTCGCCAGCGGCGGCCGCGAGGTTCGGGGCATGCACCCGCCCACGGAGCGGCGCCTGGCGCCTGGTGACCTGGTGACGACCGAGCTCACGCCGTGCATCGACGGCTATTACGCGCAGATCTGCCGCACGCTCGCGATCGGATCGCCGAGCGACGCGCAGCTCCGCGCCTTCGCTGTCTATGATGAAGCGCTCGCGGCCGGCATCGCTGCGGTGCGCCCAGGCGCGACGGCCGGGGAAGTGGCGCGCGCACAAAACGAAGTCTTTCGTCGCCACGGACTGGGCGAGTACGTGACCTCCGAGTACACGCGAGTTCGCGGCCACGGACTGGGTCTCTACGTCGACGGGCGACCCGCAGTGCTCGAGGACGTCGACCTGGTGCTCGAGCCGGAGATGGCGCTGGTGGTGCACCCCAACACCTACCACCCGGAGGCCGGCTATTTCGTCCACGGCGATTCGGTCCGCGTTTCTGCGGATGGATGCGAGGTCCTGACCCGGACTCCGCGACGGCTGTTTTCCGTTCCGGGAGCTTAGCGCTTGCGGCGCGGATTGATCAGCTGGTCGCGCGACGAGGTTCCGGCCTCGGTCCTCGAGGGCCGCGTGGCCAGACTCCAGGACAAGATGAGGGCCGACGGGCTCGGCGCGGTACTGATCTATACCTCCTTCGCGCGCCCGAGCGCGGTGGCCTGGCTGACGCACTTCGTGCCGTACTGGAACGAAGCGCTGCTGGTGGTGCTCCCGACCGGGGCGCCGGTGTTGCTTGCCGCCTTCTCCAAGCGCATGCAAGGCTGGATACGCAGCGTCAGCCACGTGAGCGAGGTGCAATCCGTAGCGCAACTCGGCCGAGCCGCGGCCGCCCTCCTCGCTGAGCGCGTTTCCGGGGCCTCTCGCATCGGGGTGGTCGAGCTCGACGCCCTGCCCTGGCCCGTCGCGGAGCCTTTGTCGAATTCCCAGGCGACACGGCTTGCCGACGTGACCGCGCTGTTCGCCGCGATCCGGCAACCCGCAGACGATACTGAAATCAGCCTCGCACAGCGGGCCGCGGACATCGCCGTGAAGGCCCTCGGCTCGATTCCTCCCGGCGTGCCCCGCGCATCCCAGGTCCTCGCCACGATCGAGAGCTCGGCGCGTCTCGACGGGGCCGAGGAGGTGTTGGCGCGGCTCGTACCCGATCTGGCAGCAGGCTCGACCTTGCGCCGGGTCGAAGGAGATCTGCCGCTGGGTGAACGCTACGCGGTGGAGATCTCGATCGCGTACAAGGCGACGTGGGTCCGCGTCGTACGGTGCTTCTCCCTGCGCACGCCGCAATCCTGGCACCACGCGCAGAGATGGACTTCGAGCTGGGCAACTCGGATAACCGGTGCTCCCGCCGATCCGCCCCCGGGCATCGTCACCTTCTGGAGCCTCGAGGCCTCCGTCGGGAGCCAGCCCTTCGCTGTCGTGGCGAGCGCCGTTGGCCCTCGCGGAACCGTATCCGCGGGAACCCTAGCGTGCTTCTCGATCAAGCTCCAGCTTCCGGACGGCCCATGGCTGGGCGGGGGCCCGGTGGTGATCGGCGGCAGGGAGCCGGGCCGCGTTCTCGTCGATCCGCTGCGCGCCTAGCCCGAGGCGCTCGCCGGCTCCTCGTCCGTGGGCGACGCGCCGAAGAAATTCCGCCTCAGCTCGGCGAGGCGGTCGCGCGCCTCGGCCGCCTTCTCGAACTCGAGATTGCGCGCGTAGTCGAGCATCTGCTTCTCCAACCTCTTGATTTCCCGGGCGAGCTGTTTCTCCGACATCGACTCGTAGCGCGCTTGCTCCTGCGCGGCCTTCAACTGCAGGCCCACGTCCTCGATGTTGCGGGCGCCCTCGATCATGTCGCGCACCTGCTTGGAGATGCCGATCGGTGTGATGCCGCGCTTCGCGTTGAACTCGATCTGCTTTGCGCGGCGCCGGTCGGTCTCCCCGATCGCCCGTTTCATCGAATCGGTGACCCTGTCCGCATAGAGGATCGCCCTCCCGCCCAGATGGCGCGCTGCGCGGCCTATCGTCTGGATGAGCGAGCGCTCCGAGCGCAGAAAGCCTTCCTTGTCCGCGTCGAGGATCGCCACCAGCGACACCTCCGGAAGATCAAGCCCCTCGCGCAGGAGGTTGATCCCGACGAGCACGTCGAATTCCCCGAGGCGCAGGTCGCGGATGATCTCCACGCGCTCGACCGTCTCGACCTCCGAGTGCAGGTAGCGAACCTTGACGCCGTGCTCGGCGAGGTAATCGGTGAGCTCTTCGGCCATGCGCTTGGTAAGCGTCGTGACCAGCACGCGCTCGTCCCGGGCGACCCTCAGGGCGATCTCGCCGAGCAGGTCGTCGACCTGGGTCGAAGCGGGCCGCACCTCGAGCACCGGGTCCACCAACCCGGTAGGCCGCACCACCTGCTCCACGATCTGTCCCGAGCGCTGGCGCTCGTATTCCGCCGGCGTGGCCGAGACGAATACCGTCTGGCGCATCACATTCTCGAATTCCTCGAACTTGAGCGGCCGGTTGTCGAGCGCCGAAGGCAGGCGGAACCCGTAGGCGACGAGGTTCTCCTTGCGCGAGCGGTCCCCGCGGTACATTCCGCCGAGCTGGCCGATGGTGACGTGCGATTCATCGATGAACATGAGGGCGTTCGGCGGCAGGTAGTCGATCAGGGTCGGCGGCGGCTCGCCTTCCTTCCGCCCGGACAGGTGTCGTGAATAGTTTTCGATCCCCTTGCAGAAGCCGAGCTCGTTGAGCATTTCGAGGTCGAAGCGCGTGCGCTGCTCGATCCGCTGGGCTTCGAGAAGCTTTCCCGCCTTCTGGAAATGATCGATCCGCTGCGCCAGCTCGACCTTGATCGCCTCGATCGCCCGCAGCGTGGTCGAGCGAGGTGTCACGTAGTGGCTCGAAGGATAGACGGTGAAGCGCGGCACCCGCTGGCTGGCGTACCCCGTCAGAGGGTCGAACAGGGTCAGGCTCTCGACTTCGTCGTCGACGAGCGCGATGCGCAGTGCGGTCTCGGAATGCTCCGCAGGAAAGACGTCGAGCACGTCGCCTCGCACGCGAAACGCGCCGCGCTTGAACTCGAGCTCGTTTCTCTCGTACTGCATCGCCACCAGGCGCGCGATGATGTCGCGCTGCGACATCTCCTCCTTCTCGCGCACGTGAAGGATCATGCCGTGATAGTCGACCGGATCGCCGATGCCGTAGATGCACGAGACGGTGGCGACAATTATGGCGTCTTCCCGCTCCAGCAGCGACTTCGTTGCCGACAGCCGCATCTGCTCGATGTGCTCGTTGATGCTCGAGTCCTTCTCGATGTAGAGATCACGCGACGGAACGTAGGCCTCGGGCTGGTAGTAATCGTAGTACGAAACGAAATACTCGATGGCGTTCTCGGGAAAGAATTCGCGCATCTCGGCGTAGAGCTGCGCCGCAAGGGTCTTGTTGGGAGCGAGGACGAGCGCCGGCCGGCCGAGGCGCGCGATGACATTCGCCATGGTGAACGTCTTCCCCGAGCCGGTGACGCCGAGGAGTGTCTGGTACGAGAGCCCGTCGCGAATCCCCCCGACGAGCTTTTCGATCGCCTCGGGCTGATCGCCCGCGGGTGAAAAGGTCTGGGCGAGCCGGAAAGGACTGTCTGAGAACGTGAGCATCACTGCGGCTGCGGTGGAAGGCGCTGCAGTTTAGCACGGTGAGCTGCGCAGCTCACCCTGGCCCGCTGTCGAGCAGCCTGCTCACCACTTCGATCAGGAAATCGATTTCAGCCGCCTCTATCGCGTAAGGGGGCATCCAGTACACGGTCGATCCCAAGGGTCGAAGCAGCACTCCTGCTTCGAGGGCGTGCCGGGCGAATTCTCTCGCAAACTCCGGGCCCGCATCGCGAACGTCAAAGGCCCAGATCATTCCCGTATTCCGGAAATGCTCGACCCGGGGATGCAATCGGATCGCTTCGGCGCGCAGATTGAGGCAGGCTGCGGTATCGCGGTTGCGAGCCAGGATGCTTTCGTCCTCGATGACGTCAAGCACCGCGAGAGCGGCGCGGCAGGCCAACGGGTTGCCACTGTAGGAGTGCGAGTGCAGGAAACCCCGCTCGACCCTGTCGTCGTAGAAGGCCCGATATACGTGCTCGCCCGCCATCACCACCGACAGCGGCAGGTAGCCTCCGGTGATCCCCTTGGACAGGCACAGCAGGTCGGGGACGATGCTTGCCTGTTCGCAGGCGAAAAGCGTCCCGGTACGCCCGAACCCGACCGCGATTTCGTCGGCGATGAGCAGCACCTCGAAGCGATCACAGATCTCGCGCGCGCGGCGCAGATATTCCGGGTCGTGCATCGCCATGCCCCCCGCGCACTGCACCAGCGGTTCGACGATGAGCGCCGCGGTCCTGCCGGCGTACCGCCCGAGATGCGCTTCGAGCGCAAGCGCGCAGCGCGCGGCGCATTCCGCAGGCGTTTCGCCCGGACGCGCGAAGCGCCAGTCGGGCGAGCTTACTCTTGCGCTGCCCTGGAGCAATGGAGCGTAGCAGTCGCGGTACAGCGGGATGTCTGTGACCGACAGCGCGCCGAGCGTCTCGCCGTGATAGCCGTTGGTGAGAGCGACGAATTCGGCTTTTTCGGACTTCCCGACATTCCTCCAATACTGGTGGCTCATCTTCAGCGCGATTTCGACCGCCGAGGCGCCGTCCGATCCGAACGAGCAATGCCCGAGCCCGCGCGGAGCGAGCCTCGCGAGCCTCTCGGCGAGCTCTACCGCTGGCTCGTGGGTGAGACCGGCGAGCATGACGTGCTCCAGCGAGTCGAGTTGCGCGCGCAGCGCCGCATTGATGCGCGGGTGGCCATGCCCGAGCAGGTTGACCCACCAGGAGCCGATCGCATCGAGAATGCGGCGGCCCTCGAAATCGTAGAGCCACACTCCTTGCGCGCGGCTGATCGGCACGACGGGCAACGCTTCGTGGTGCTTCATCTGCGTGCAGGGGTGCCATACCGCGCGCAAGCTACGCTCGGCGAGCCTGGCGTTCGCGCTCACGCCGTCGCCTCGATCAAGGTTTCCAGGTCCAGAAGCCGGGCGACGCTCTCCGGCCTGGGATCCCGGAGAAACGGCACGGCACCGAGGAGCGGGCAGTCGAGCCGTTCTTCCAGCGCGCGGATGTTCGCGTCAAGATGGGGCATGTCGTGAGCGATGCAATTGCCCACCCAGCCTGCGCAACGCAGTCCGCCGGCTTGGATCTGGGCTCGCGTGAGCAACGCATGGTTGAGGCAGCCCAGCCGCATCCCGACGACCAGCACGACGGGCAAGGCGAGCCGCCTGGCGAGGTCGGCGCCGGTGTCTCGTGAATTCAAGGGCACGAGAAAGCCCCCTACCCCTTCGACCACGACGACCTCGGCACGCCGGCACAGCTCTTCGTAGGCGCGCCCAATCGTTTCGATCTCGATCCGTACTCCCGCCAGGTCAGCCGCGATATGCGGCGCGATCGCCGGCGCAAAGGCGTAGGAATTCGCGAGATTTGCAGGAGCACGCACCGAGCTTGCGCCGGCAAGGGCCTCCACGTCCGCCCAGCGCCCCGATTCGGATCCGGCGGAAACCGGCTTCATGCCCACCGCCGACTTTCCCGCGTCAGCGAACGCACGCAAAAGAGCGCAGGCGACCAGTGTCTTGCCGACACCGCTGTCGGTTCCCGTCACGAAGAAACCCTGGCCCACTTCGCCTCTCGCCCGCCGCGATCTAGGCGTGCGCCTCGGCGGCGCTGCTGCACACCTCGCGCAAAGCGATCGCGAGCCGCGAGACGTCCTGCTCCGTATGCGCCGCCGAAAGCGAGATCCTCAGCCGCGCCGTGCCTTCCGGGACCGTGGGCGGGCGGATCGCGGGCACCAGGATTCCGCGCTCGCGCAGTGCAGCGCTCGCGCCCAGCGCCCTGGGGTTGGTGCCAAGGACAAGCGGCTGAATCGGGGTACCAGAGGGTGTGAGTTCGACGTCTGCTCCTCGAAGCGACTGCTTGAGGGCACCGATGAGCCTCCGCAGGTGCTCGCGTCGCCACTCTTCTCTTCGGATGAGCTGCAGGCTCGCCTCGACCGCAGCGGCGAGCATGGCCGGAGCGGCGGTCGTATAGATATAGGTCCGCGCCCGCTGCAGGATGGTTTCGACGATTTCCGCGGCTCCTGCGACGAAAGCACCGGACACGCCCGCAGCTTTGCCGAGCGTTCCGACATAGACGATGCGCGGGGAGCGCAACCCGAAGTGTGCGACCGAGCCCCGGCCTTCGGCTCCGACGATCCCGAAGCCGTGTGCATCGTCCAGCAGGAGCAAGCCGTCGTGGCGCTCGCACAAATCGAGCAGCGCAGGAATCGGCGCCATGTCGCCGTCCATGCTGAACACGCTGTCGGTCACGATCAACTTGGTCTTGCCGCTGGAGGCAACAAGCGCCTTGGACAGGGAGTCGACATCCGCGTGCGGATAGCGAACGACCTGGGCACGCGACAAGCGCATCCCGTCGATCAGCGACGCATGATTGAGTGTGTCCGAGAAGACTACGTCCTCGGGACCCGCGAGTGCCGTGATGGCGCCGATGTTCGCCTGGTACCCGCTCGAGAAAAGCAAAGCACGGGGCATCTGCACAAATTCGGCGAGCGCGGATTCGAGACGCCCGTGCGCCGCGCTGTGTCCGCTCAGCAAGTGCGAAGCCCCCTGCCCGATTCCATAGCGCAGTGCCGCGTCGACGGCTGCTTCGACGATGCGAGGGTGGTTCGCGAGCCCCAGGTAGTCGTTGCTGCAGAAGGCGAGGTATTCCCGTCCTTCAACGACGACGCGCGGTCCCTGGGGCCCTTCGCGGGCGAGGCGGCACCGCAAGAGGCCCGCGCGCCCGAGGTCGGCGAGCCGCTCTGCGAAAAGTTGAAAGATCACCGCGGTAGGGGCGGCGTGAACGCCACGCAGCTCACTCGGTCGCCTTGAAGCCGGCGAGCGCTTTTGCGCGCCACATCGGCCAGGCCCGTCCATAGTCCTGCGCCGGAACGGAGGCTTGGACTTCCCCCTTGTCGAGGTAAGTGATCTTGCCTCCCGGCCCGGCGATCGCGATCGCCTGGAGCTGCATGCGAGCGCTGATCTCCAGATAGATGCTGCGCCCCACCGCACGCGGCAGGGTTTCGCCCACGGTGACGGAGCCGTGCCCGCGCATGAGCGCCGCCGGGCTCCTGCCCAGGGACCTGGCTAGAGCTTGCCCCAGGTACGGGGTCTTGACCAGGAGATCGGTGCCCTTTTCCGCGTCGCGGATTTCGAAGTTCGGAACACCCTCGCCGACGAACGCGGCCATGTGAAACAGGGGCTGCATCGGGGTCGTCGTAACGCTGAAGGGCACCACCGACGGAGAGTGGTTGTGGACGACCGCGTTCACGTCGGGTCGCGCCTTGTAGATCTCGCCGTGAATGAAGCGCTCACGCACCGACTCCCGGCCACGGGGGTCGATCGGGTTGCTCTCCAGATCGTATTCCAGGATATCGCCGTGGGTCACCAGCTCCGGGGCGATCGAGCGGGACAACAGGTAGCGCTTCGGATCGTTCACCGCGCGCACGCTCACGTGGCCGTAGGCATCGATGACGCCGTGCTCGGCGAGAATTCGATAGGCCGCGACGAGATCTTCAACCTGGTTCATCGGCTCCCTTTTCGGATCGTCCTGGAATCTAGTCGGCTTTGATCCCCGCGGCCGCGACCACCCGCGACCAGCGCGCCAATTCCTTGCGCACGAGCTCGCCGAAGCGCTCAGGGCTTCCGCCCGTGGGTATCATGCCCTGTTTCGTGAGCACAGCGCGAATCTCGGATTGCTTGAGCTGCGCGTTCAGCTCGGCGTTCAGCTTCGCGACGACAGCCTGGTTCGTTCCGGCCGGAGCGAACACGCCGTACCAGGTATCAACCTCCAGACCCGGAAGGCCCAGCTCCTTGAGGGTTGGAACGTCGGGAAACGCCTCCGAGCGTTCCGAGCTCATCACCGCCAGCATGCGAAGCTTTCCGCTCTGAACGAACGGGGCGACGGTCTGCAGCGAAACAATCATCGCTTGTACGTGCCCCCCGACCAGGTCGGCCAAAGCACCCCCCGATCCCTTGTACGGGACATGAACCAGATCGACATGCGCTTCCTGCTTCAGCAGCTCCATGGCGAGATGCTGGGGAGCCCCGTTCCCTGGAGAAGAATAGTTGAGCTTGCCAGGCTGACTGCGGGCAAGGTCGAGAAACTCGCTCATCGACTTGGCGGGCAAGGCGGGGTTGACGATCACCGAGACCGAACTGCTGGCAAGCTGAATCACCGGGACAAAACTCTTGACCGGATCGAACGGCAGCTTTCGATTGACCGCCGGATTCGTGCCGAAGGACGTTGCCGTGCAAAGAAGCGTGTAGCCATCGGGCGCGGCCTTCGCAACGGCATCGGTACCGATGTTGCCCGACGCGCCTGCGCGGTTCTCGATGACGACGGCGACCTTCCAGCGCTCGGCGAGCTTCGGTCCGAGTATGCGCGCGAGGATGTCCGCGCCCGTGCTGGGCGTATACGGGACGACGATCTGAATCGCACGGCTCGGCCAGTCGCCCTCCTGCGCGACTGACGCCACCGGCGCGAGGAGCAGCGTTGCCAGCGCGGCCGCGCCCCTGCTTGTCACCTCGAACACCGGGAAACTCCTCCTCTGGCTCGGCAAATCGTGGAACCATTATGCCCAAGCAGCGGGCGTTTGGCGCGTATCGAAGACAAGGAAGAATTGAGCCGTGTTCGCTCCGCATTCTCCGCGTTGACCAGCCTCCTGCTGCGAATTAGAATACGCGCCTCCTAAGCACCCAGCCTCGACCTCTCGGCTGGAGCCCAAATCCCCGATAGCTCAGCTGGTAGAGCGACGGACTGTTAATCCGCAGGTCCCAGGTTCGATCCCTGGTCGGGGAGCCACTTCGAATCAGCAACTTAACCTGAAAGTTGCTTTTCCTT
>JBGQKQ010000076.1:0-13113 GCA_041499655.1 Gammaproteobacteria bacterium | reverse complement strand
CACTGGGTGAAAGGGCATGCAGGGCATCCCGAGAACGAGCGCGCGGATGAACTTGCCAACCGTGGGGTTGAGGAGCAGTCCTGAGCGCCGGATGTCATCCCAAGGCCGAAGGCCGAGGGATCTCGACACGCGCGGTCAGGGTAGAGATCCCTCGCTGCGCTCGGGATGACTTTGAAGCCTACTGCTTCAAAGTCACCTGGTCCGCCGACCATCCTCCGCCCAGCGCCTTCATCAGATCCACCGTCGCCGACAGCAGGGCCTGCCGGTTGCGCAGCGCGGCGAGCTCGCTGACGTTCGCGGTGCGCTGTGCGTCGAGCACTTCCAGGTACGGCGAGTAGCCCGCTTCGTAGCGCATGCGCGACAGGCGCAGCGCCCGGCGCGCAGCGTCGACGCCCGTCTGGTAGTCGGCCTCAGCGGAAGAGGTCTGCTGCACCGAGACCAGCGCATCGGCGACTTCGCGGAAGGCGGTTTCGACCGCCTTCTGGTAGCCGGCCAGAGATTGATGGTCGCGCGCGACGGCCGCGTCGGTGAGTGCGTTGTAGCGGCCGCCGTCGAACACCGGCAAGCTCAGACCGAAGCCGATCGACCAGATGGACGCGCCGTTGTTGAGCAATGTCCAGAGCGCGGTGCTCTCCCCGCCGTATAGGCCGGTGAGTGAGATGGTCGGAAACATCGCCGACTTGGCGACGCCGATCAGCGCGTTGGCCGAGACGAGCTGCTGCTCGGCCTGCTGCACGTCGGGGCGGCGCTCGAGGAGGGTCGAGGGCAGGTCGGCGGGCGGCAGGGCGGGCACGGGCAGTGCGCGCAAGTCCCCGTTCGCGAGCTTCTGATCGAGACGGCCCGTCAAGGTGGCCAACTGGTGTTCGATGAGGGCGCGCTGGCGCTCGAGGTCCTTCAGCTGGGCAGCGATGTCCGCGCGCGCCCCCTCGGCCTGCGCGACCTCCAGGTCCGAGGCGATCCCGCCCCTGGCGCGCTTCCTCACGTAGGCGAGCGAATCCTCGCGGTTGGCCAGCGTCTCGCGGGTGACGACGATCTGCGCATCCAGCGAGCGCAGTCCGAAATACGCCTGCGTCGTCAGCCCGGCCAGCGTCAGGGCGACCACGTCCCTCGCGTAGCGGGTGGCGAGCATCTGCGCGCGCACGGATTCGACGCTGCGGCGCAGGTGGCCCCAGAAATCCAGCTCGAACGAGGTCGACAGCGCGAGGCGAACGTTGTTGCGCGTCGCGGGAATCCCGCCGGGGATGGGGACCGCCGTCCTAGTGCTGACGCCCTGGCGGACTGCCGCCCCGGTGAGGTCGATCTCCGGCAGGAAGGACGCTCTGGCCGCGCGCAGGTTGGCGTCGGCTTCCTCGATACGAGCGACCGCAAGACGGATATCGGCGTTGCGCTCGAGGGCCGCGGCAACGAGCTCGTCGAGTTTCGGGTCGTTGTAGAGCCTCCACCAGTCGGACCGCAGCACGGCCACGCCGAGGTCCTGCTCGGGATAGGCCGCCGGCAGCTCCATCGCGGGCCGCTCGTAGTCCGGCCCGACCGCACAGCCCGCGAGCAGGAAGGCGCAGGAGAGGGCGAGCCTGCGTGCGCTCATGCGCCGGCCTCCCGCGCCGGCCGCTCCACCTTGCGTGCCTTGCGGCCGGTCAGCAGGATGAAGAACAGGGGCACGAACAGCGTCGCGATGAAGGTCGCGGCCAGCATGCCGCCCTCGACTCCCGTGCCCATCGAGCGGCGCGCGGCAGCGCCCGCGCCCGTGGCGATCGCCAGCGGCAGCACGCCCAGCACGAAAGCGAGCGACGTCATCACGATGGGCCGGAAGCGCTGGCGCGCCGCGGCGACCGCGGCGTCGAACGGCGACATGCCCTTCGCGGCGTTCTGCGCGGCAAATTCGACGATGAGAATCGCATTCTTGGCGGCCAGCCCGATCAGCGTTACCAAACCGATCTGGAAGTAGACATCGTTGCTCATGCCCCGCACGAGCACGGCGAGGAGGGCCCCGAGCAGTGCGAACGGCACCGAGAGCAGTACCGCCGCGGGCAGCGACCAGCGCTCGTAATTGGCCGACAGAATCAGGAACACCATGATCAGCGCGAAGGAGAAAGCGATGATCGCGGCCTTGCCGGCACGTTTTTCCTGGAACGCCTGGCCCACCCACTCGAGGAAGTAGCCGTCGGGCAGGGTGTCGTGAGCGACTTGCTCGACCGCTGCGATGCCCTGTCCGGAGCTGACGCCGGGGATCGTGGCTGCCAGCACTTTTGCCGCGACGAAACCGTTGAAGCGGTCGATTTGATCGGGTCCGACGACGGGCTCGATCCGGAGCAGGCTCTTCAGCGGCAGCATCTCTCCGGTCGTGCCCGAGCGCACGTAAATGTTGCCCAGGTCCTCCGGGCGCACGCGAAACTGCGGCTCGGCCTGGATCTGGACGCGATAGGTCCGGCCGAACTTGTTGAAGTCGTTGACGTAGAGCGCCCCCATCGTGCTTTGCAGCGCGTCGAAGATGTCGCTGATCGGTATGCCGAGCGAGAGCGCCTTCTCGCGATCCACTTCGACGAAGAGCTGCGGCACGCTGGCGCGGAAAAAACTGTTGGTCGCGGTCAGATCGGGGCGTTTCCTCAGGTCGCCGAGAAACTGCTGCACGGTTCCTGCCAGCTTCTTCGGATCGGCGCTGGCGCGGCTCTGCAGGAACATCTCCATGCCTCCCGCGGTGCCCAGGCCGCGGATCGGCACCGGGCTGAAGGCGAAAACGAGTCCTTCGCTCATCGCCGCGCCGCGGGCGCCGACGAACTTGACGATGTCGTCGGCGTTGGCGCGGCGCTCGTCCCAGGGCTTCAGAGTGATGAAGAGCGTCGCCGAGCTGGTCTTGTTGCCGCCGCCGATCAGGTCGAAGCCGTTGATCAGGAACACGTGCTCGACCGCCGGATGTTCCGTGAGGATCCTCTGCATCGCCGCGCCGACCTTGCCGGTGCGCGAGAGCGTTGCCCCATCGGGCAGGACGACGGCTCCGAACAGGTAGCCCTGGTCTTCCGGCGGGACGAGGCTGCCGGGAACGATCCTGAGCAGCCATCCGGTACACGCGATGACGAGTGCGAAGATTCCCAGCGAGATCAGCGCATGGTTGGCGACCCAGCGCACGCCGTTCGTGTAGAGCGACACGATCCACGCGAAGCCTTCGTTGAAGGGCCTGAAAATCCGCGATTCCCCGTGGGAGGGTTTCAGCAGCAACGCGCACAATGCGGGCGTGAGTGTCAGCGCGACCACGCCGGAAATGACCACCGCCGTGGCGACGGTGACGGCGAACTGCTGGTAGAGCCGGCCGGCGAGGCCGCCGAGAAAGGCCACCGGGACGAACACCGAGCACAGCACCAGCTCGATCGCGATGATGGCGCCCGTCACTTCGCGCATGGACTCGATCGCAGCTTCCTTGGGCGAGAGGCCCTTCTCGGCCATGAGACGCTCGACGTTCTCCAGCACCACGATGGCGTCGTCCACGACGATGCCCGTCGCGAGCACGATCGCGAACAGCGTCAGCGTGTTGATCGAGAACCCGAACGCGTAGAGGCCGGCGAAGGACCCGATGAGCGATATCGGGACGGCGATGAAGGGAATGAGCGTGGCGCGCCAGCTCTGCAGGAAGACAAACACCACCGCGAGCACCAGCAGGGCCGCGATGAAAAGAGTGTGGATCACTTCCTTGATCGAAGCCTGCACGAAACGGGTAGTGTCGAAGGGAATGATGTAGCTGACGCCCGCCGGAAAACCCTTGGCAATCTCGTCCATGGTCCTGCGCACGGAGTTGGCGACGTTGAGCGCATTGGCGCCCGACTGCAGGAAGACGGCGGTGCCGATGGTCGGCCTGCCGTCCACCGTGGTGTAGGCGTCGTAGCTGATCGCGCCCAGCTCGAGGCGCGCGATGTCCTTCACGCGCAGCACCCCGCCCGGACCGCTGGCGCGCAGGACGATGTTGCCGAACTCCTCCGGTTGGACAAGCCGTCCCTGGGCGGTCACGGTATAGATCAGGGCCTGGTCGTCCGGAGCGGGGTCCTGGCCGATCTTGCCGGCCGCGTACTGGTTGCTCTGTGCACGGATGGCGTTGGCAACATCGGTAGCGGTGACGCCGAGCTGCGCCATCTTGTCCGGGCGTAGCCAGATACGCATCGAATAGTCGCGCGCGCCGAAGATGGTCGCGTCGGCCACGCCTGGAACGCGCTTCAGGACGTCGAGCGCATTGATGGTCATGAAGTTCGAGAGATAGAGCGTGTCGAAGCGCGGATCGGTCGAGGTCACGGCGACGAACATCAGGATGTCGAGCGATCGCTTTTGCACGACCACGCCGGTGCGCTTGACGTCATCGGGCAGGCGCGGCAGCGCGATCTGCACGCGGTTGTTCACCTGGATCGTGGCGTTATTGACGTCGGTCCCGACTTCAAAAGTGCAGGTGATCGTCAGCGTGCCGTTCGAGGAGGAAGTGGACTGGAAGTAGAGCAGGCCCTCGACGCCGGAAATCTGCTCCTCGATCGGCGCGGCGACGGTGCGCGAGAGTGTCTCGGCGCTCGCGCCCGGGAGTGTGGCGGTGATCGTCACGGTCGGCGGCGCGATCTCCGGATACTGCGCAATCGGTAGCACCTGCCAGGCGACCAGGCCGGCGAGCGTGATGATGATCGAGATGACCGACGAGAAAATCGGCCGTTCGATGAAGAACCGCGACATGGAGCTTACTTCGCGGCCGGAGTCGCGGCGGCCTTGGATTCCGCGGGCTGCGGACTTACCGCGGCGCCGGGCCGCAGCTTGAGCAGGTTGTCGAGAATGACGCGATCGCCGGGATTGAGGCCGGACAGGATCATCCAATCGCTACCGACCCAGTCGCCTACCTGCACCGGTCGGGCCGCCGCCTTGTTGTCCTTGTCGAGCGTGAACACGAGGAACGTTTTCTCGGTCTGGATGACCGAGGTCTGGGGCACGAGGAACACGTTGTCGCGCTCGCCTGCCATGAGCCGGACCCGCACGAACTGACCGGGAAGCAGTTGCACCCGATGGTTGCCGAATTCCGCACGCAGCTCCTGCGTTGCGAGCCTCGGGTCGATCTGGGTCGCGGCGAAATTGAGCCGGCCGGCCAGCGGGTAGGGCGAACCATCGGGGAGGATCAGGCGCACCTCCGCGGACTTGATGCGATCGAATCTCTTCCCGGGAAGCTTCGCCAGATCGGACTCCGAGAGGCTGAACCGGATCCAGATCGGGTCCACCTGATTCATCGTCGTCAGCAGGCTGCTGTCCTGTCCCGCAGTGACCAGGCTGCCCTCCGACCGGGCGGCCCGTCCGGCGATTCCCGAGACGGGTGCGGTAACGAGCGTATAGGACAGGTTGAGCTCGGCCTGGTGCAGGTTCGCCTCGGCTGCCTGAAGAGTCGCGTTCGACATCTTTTGTGCGGAGATCGCGTCGTCGAACTCCTTATGGCTGATCGCCTTTTCTTCGGCGAGAGCCTTGAGCCGGACCGCCTCTCGCCCTGTCTGCTCCTGGCGTGCGCGCTCCTGCGCGATCTGCGCGTTGGCCTGCGCGAGCGCGATCTGGTAGGGAACGGGATCGATCTGGAAGAGGGGGCTGCCCGCGCGCACGAAGTCCCCCTCGCCGTAAAGGCGCTTGAGCAGGATTCCGGACACGCGCGCTCTGACCTCGATTTCCTTGGAGCCTTGCACCTGGCCGACGGCCTCCAGAACGATGGGCACGCGCTGCGGCGCGACCTCGAGCACCTTGGCTGGAACGCCGGCCGCCGCCTGACCGGCGGCCGGGGTATTCGCACCGCCCTGTTCGCATCCCGCAAGTAGGATCGCCGCGAGAAAAACGACAAGGACCGACGGTGACCGGTACAGCAGTCCAAAGGGCATAGAGAGCTCTTCTGCCGAAGAGTTTTTTTGTTGGATCGAATATTCTAATATACAATCACGAATGTATGTCAACGAAGCGGTCTCCCCGACTTGCGTAGGACAAAGCAGGAATCCGAGCGCACCCGCCAGAGCATCCTTGCCGCGGCGCGCAGAGTCTTCGCCCACCAGGGGGTGACCCGCACGACTCTCGAGGAGATCGCTGCCGCGGCCGGCGTCACGCGCGGGGCGATCTACTGGCATTTCGCCAACAAGACCGAGCTGTTCTTCGCAATGCGCGAGCAGATGGCTGTGCCCATGATCGATCAGATGGATCTCGTGTTGCTGCGCGCCGACGAGTCCGATCCTCTGGCGGGAGTTGAGCGCTTTTTGCGCGGCATCCTGGAATCGCTCGAAAGCGACGCGGTGGCGCGCCAGACCCTCCAGATCATGGGCTTCAAATGTGAATACGTCGGCGAGTTCGAACGCGAACTGGTTCTGCAGCGCTTGCGCTGTTCCGAGCTCATCTCGAAGCTCTCGGAGGCCTACTCGCGGGCGAGCCGCGCGGGAAAACTGCGTGTCGGGCTGAGTCCGTCGATGGCTGCGCTTGAAACGTGCAGCTTTCTGATCGGCTTGGTGCGACTTTGGCTGCTCGACGCCAGGGGCTCGCTCGCGCGCCGGGCGGCTCGCAAACTGATTTCCGCTCACGTTGCCAACCGCCGGCGGAGCGGCAAGGCCGGGAATACGCGAAATCTTTGATTTATTTCCGCGGGGACGCTAGTCTCGCCGGGCAGGGCCGCGGTTGCGGCCGGAGAGACCAGACCGCCGATGCGAAGAGTCGTCTTGGACACCGAAACCACCGGCTTGAACGCGGGTCTCGGTGACCGCATCATCGAGCTCGGCTGTATCGAAATCCTCAACCGACGCGTTACCGGCAACCACTTCCATCACTACGTCAATCCCGAGCGCAAGAGCGAGGACGGTGCGCTAAAGGTGCACGGCATCACCCAGGAATTCCTCGAGGACAAACCCAAGTTCCGCGAGATCGCCGCCGAATTTCTCGAATACGTGCGGGGCGCAGAGCTGATAATCCACAATGCCGCCTTTGACGTCGAGTTCCTGAATCTGGAGCTCGCCAGGATCGGACAGCCGCCGATCGAAGAGCAGTGCGCTGGAATCGTCGACTCGCTCAGGCTTGCGCGCGAGCTGCACCCGGGCAAGAAGAACTCCCTGGACGCCTTGTGCGAGCGCTATCAGGTCGACCACGCCCACCGCACCCTGCATGGGGCGCTGCTCGACGCGTCCCTGCTCGCCGAGGTCTACCTCGCGATGACGCGCGGCCAGGACAGCCTGGCGATCGGGCTCGAGCCGGCGGGCGAGGCGGGGGGGGCCTGGGCGGCACAGGGAGAGCGGCCGCGGCTCTTGATCGTTCCGGCGACCGTGGAGGAGCTCGCGGAGCACGCGCACCTGCTCGACGCGATCGAAGCCGAAAACAAGGCGCCCAGCGTGTGGCGCCGCGTCGGGGCTGCCGTGGAACTCCGCTGAGCGGGTGTGCGAGAATACGCGGATCGTGATCGGGGCAGAGCGGCGATGTCAGGCGCAGACAAGTCCAATCCCTACGAGATCGACCTCGACAAGAATCCGGCCAACTACGCGCCCCTGACGCCGCTCGGCTTCATTGAGCGTGCCGCCTACGTCTATCCCGAGCGCCTTGCCGTCGTTCACGGCGTTCGGCGCTTTGTCTGGGCCCAAACCTATGCGCGCTGCCGGCGGCTTGCGTCCGCCCTGGCGCAGCGAGGCATGAAGGCCGGGGACACCGTGGCTGCGATGCTCGCGAACACTCCCGAAATGGTCGAATGCCACTTCGGGGTCGCCATGGCGGGGGCCGTTCTCAATACCCTGAACACGCGCCTGGACGCCGAAGCGATCGCCTTCATGCTCGAGCACGGCGGTGCAAAGATCGTCATCGTCGATCGGGAGTTCTCCTCCACCGTCGAGAAGGCACTCGCGCTCGCGAAGCTCGACCTGTTCGTCATCGACGTCGACGATCCGGAATTCTCCGGGCCGGGCGAAACGATCGGCTCGATCGGCTACGAGGCGTTCATCGCAGGGGGCGATCCGGCTTTCGCGTGGCGGCCTCCCGCCGACGAATGGGACGCCATTTCCCTCAACTACACCTCGGGGACGACGGGCAATCCCAAGGGGGTCGTCTACCACCACCGCGGCGCGTACCTGAACGCCGTCTGCAACATCGTGACCTGGGCCATGCCTCACCATGCCGTCTATCTGTGGACGTTGCCCATGTTCCATTGCAACGGCTGGTGTTTTCCATGGACGGTCGCGGCGAACGCCGGTACCAACGTCTGCCTTCGAAAGGTCGATGCCCGGTCGATCTTCGACGCCATTCGCGCTCACAAGGTGACTCACTACTGCGGCGCGCCGATCGTGCACTCGACGCTCGTCAATGCCGACCCGAAGCTGCGCGAAGGGATCACGCACAAGGTGCACGCGATGGTCGCGGCCGCCGCGCCGCCCGCCGCGATGATCGAAGGCATGGAGCGAATGGGCTGGGATCTCACGCACGTCTACGGATTGACCGAGGTCTACGGCCCGGCGACCGTCTGCGCCAAGCACGAGGAATGGAGCGAGCTCGACATCGGCAAGCGCACGGAAAAGAACGGCCGCCAGGGAGTGCGTTACCTGATGGAAGAGGGCCTGACGGTGATGGATCCGCAGACGATGCGGCCGGTCCCGGCGGACGGTGTGACCATGGGCGAGATCATGTTCCGGGGCAACATCACCATGAAGGGTTACCTGAAAAACGCCAAGGCGACGCGGGAATCATTCTCCGGAGGCTGGTTCCACTCGGGCGACCTGGCAGTGATGTACCCCGACGGCTACGTCAAGATCAAGGACCGCTCCAAGGACATCATCATTTCCGGCGGCGAGAACATTTCCTCGCTGGAGGTCGAGGACGTGCTCTACCGGCACCCTGCCGTTCTCGCCGCGGCGGTAGTCGCCAGGCCCGACTCCAAGTGGGGCGAGACGCCGTGCGCCTTCGTCGAGTTGAAGCCGGACGCCAAGGTGACCGAGAAGGAACTCATCGACCACTGCCGGGCGCATCTCGCGCGCTTCAAGGCGCCGCGCGCGGTGGTGTTCGGCGCGCTGCCGAAGACCTCGACGGGCAAGATCCAGAAGTTCGTGCTGCGGCAGCAGGCGAAATCCGTGGAAGCCATCGAGTAAGGAGACCGCCATGAAGGCTCCCGGCAAGAACGAAGTCGAGGCACCCTACGTCCTGCGCGCGGACAGCGAAGGGATCGCCACGCTGACCCTCGACCGGGGCGATCGGATGAACCCGCTGTCGACCGCGATGCTGGCCGCGCTCCAGGCCGAGACGGACCGGCTCGCCGACGACGCTGCGATCAAGGTGGTGGTGCTGGCGGGCGCCGGCAAACATTTTTGCGCCGGGCACGATCTTCGCGAAATGCGCGAGCACCCGGCCAAGAAATGGCAGCGGGGGCTGTTCGACCAGTGCAGCCGCTTCATGCTGTCGCTGATCCGTCTTCCCCAGCCGGTGATCGCACGGGTCCAGGGGGTGGCGGTGGCGGCAGGCTGCCAGCTGGTGTCGATGTGCGACCTGGCGGTGGCGAGCGACGCCGCGCAGTTTGCCTTGCCCGGAATCAAGAGCGGGATTTTCTGCACCACGCCCGGAGTCGGTGTGGCCCGCAACATTTCGCGCAAGCATGCGCTGGAGATGCTTTTTACCGGCGATCTCATCGACGCGGGCACAGCCCTCTCTTGGGGGCTGGTGAACCGCGTCGTGCCGCTCTCCCGGCTCGAGGAGGAAACAGACAATCTCGCGCGAAAAATCCTTGCCCACAGCGGCGCGGTGGTTACCATGGGCAAGCAATTCTTCTACGATCAGGTGGAGAAGGGGTTCAAGGATGCGTATTCATCCGCCTCCGAGGGCATGGCCTGCAACATGATGCTGGGGGACGCGGCCGAAGGCATCGACGCCTTCCTCGCCAAGCGCAAGCCGCGCTGGCGCGGGAAATAGTCCGCCGGCAATTGCCCTATCGCCGGTCCTCATCGATAATCCCAGCCTTCGGGGAGGAGCAGCCTGCCGCACCACGGCGGGCCGCGGCGCATGATCAACGATAGCATTCTTGAAACGCGCGGGCTGACCAAGGAGTTCAGGGGTTTCGTCGCGGTCAAGGACGTCAGCCTCAAAGTCAGCCGCGGCAGCATCCACGCGCTCATCGGGCCCAACGGCGCCGGCAAGACCACCTGCTTCAACCTGCTGACGCACTTCCTCGCGCCGACCCGGGGCAGGATCTTCTACAAGGGGCGCGACATCACCGGCTCCGGCCCGGCCGCGATCGCCCGCATGGGGCTGATTCGCTCGTTCCAGATCTCCGCGGTGTTTCCCCACCTGAGCGTGCTCGAGAACGTGCGCATCGCCTTGCAGCGCAAGCGCGGCGCCTCCTTCGACTTCTGGCGCTCCGAGCACCTGCTGGGCGAGCTGAACGGACGCGCGCGCGAGCTGCTCGATTCGGTCGGGCTTGCGGAGTTCGAGGGCGCCATCGCCGTGGAACTGCCCTACGGGCGCAAGCGCGCTCTCGAGATCGCGACCACCCTCGCGCTCGAGCCGGAGATGCTGCTGCTAGACGAGCCGACCGCGGGCATGGCCCACGAGGACGTGGACCGCATCGCAGAACTGATCAAGCGTGTCGCCGCCGACCGAACCGTGCTGATGGTCGAGCACAACCTGAACGTTGTCGCGAAGCTGTCCGACCACATCACGGTGCTCTCGCGCGGCGAGATCATCGCCGAGGGTAACTACGACACCGTGTCGAAGCACCCGGACGTCGTCCAGGCCTATCTGGGTTCCGAGCATGTCTGAAACCCCGTTGCTGTCGGTGGGCGGCCTGAATGCCTGGTACGGCGAGTCGCATGTCCTGCACGGCGTGGAGTTCGAGGTGCGGCGCGGGGAGGTGGTAACGCTGCTTGGCCGCAACGGAGCGGGCAAGACCACGACCTTGAAGTCGGTGATGGGCATGGTTGCACGCCGCCAGGGTTCGGTGCGGTTCGAGGGCAAGGAGACTATCTCGTTTTCCTCGGATCGCATCGCCAGGCTGGGCCTGGCATTCTGCCCCGAGGAGCGCGGTATCTTCGCCAGCCTCGACGTGGAGGAAAATCTGCTGCTGCCGCCTGAAATCCGTCAGGGTGGCTTCGCCCTCAGCCAGGTTTTCGGGCTGTTTCCGAATCTGAAGGAGCGTCTGTCAAGCCAGGGCACCAAGCTCTCCGGGGGCGAGCAGCAGATGCTGGCCATCGGCCGCATCCTGCGCACCGGGGCGAGGCTGCTCCTGCTCGACGAGCCGACCGAGGGGCTGGCTCCGGTGATCGTGCAGCAGATCAGCCAGACCATCTCGCGGCTCAAGGCGGAAGGGTTTACCATCCTGCTGGTCGAGCAGAATTTCCGCTTCGCCTCGCGGGTCGCCGACCGCCACTACGTGATGGAGAACGGCCGGATAGTGGACATGATCCGGAACACGGAACTAGAGTCCAGCCTCGCGAAGGTACACGAGTACCTGGGCGTATAGACAAGCAGCTTCGATCAACAAAGGAGAGAGAACACCATGCAATCCAAATCCAGCTTGTTCATCGCCGCGCCACTTGCGCTCGCCGCGGCGTTCACGGCCCCGGGCGCGCGGGCGCAAATTTCAGACGGCGTCGTGAAGATCGGCGTGATGAGCGACATGTCGAGCCTGTATTCGGACGTCGGCGGACCCGGATCGGTGGTGGCGGCGCGCATGGCCGTGGAAGACTACGGTGCGGCGAAAAAGGGCTTGAAGGTCGAGATTCTTTCCGCCGACCATTTGAACAAGCCCGACGTCGGCTCAAGCGTCGCGCGCCAGTGGTACGACGTGGACAAGGTCGACGTCATCGTCGACATTCCGAATTCGGGCGTGGCGCTGGCGGTCAGCCAGGTTACGCGCGAGAAGGCGAAGCTGTTCCTCGTTTCGGGCGCCGCGAGCTCGGATCTCACGGGCAAGGCGTGCTCGCCCAATACCATTCACTGGACCTACGACACCTGGATGCTCGCGCACGGTACCGGCAACGCGATCGTGAAACAGGGCGGCGATACGTGGTTCTTCCTTACGTCCGACTATGCCTTTGGCTACGCGCTGGAGCACGACACCGAGGCCGTAGTGCTGGCGAGCGGCGGCAAGGTGCTCGGTAAGGTGCGGCATCCGATCAACACGCAGGACTTCTCGTCGTTCCTGCTGCAAGCTCAGGCCTCCAAGGCGAAGATTATCGGGCTCGCCAACGCGGGCGGCGATACGACCAACGCGATCAAGCAGGCGTCCGAGTTCGGCATCGTGAAGGGCGGGCAGAACCTCGCCGGACTGCTGGTATTCCTCTCCGACGTGCACGGCCTCGGCCTCGAGAAGGCGCAGGGCCTGATCTTCACCGAGACCTTCTACTGGGATCTGAACGACAGCACACGCGCGTGGAGCAAGCGCTTTGCCGCTGCGAACGGTGGAAAGTACCCGACCATGGTGCAGGCGGGCGTGTATTCGGCGGTCCTGCATTACCTCAAGTCGGTCGAGGCGCTGAAGAGCGACGATGGCACGAAGGTGGCCGCGAAGATGAAGGAGATGCCGACCGACGATCCGCTCTTTGGCAAGGGCCGCGTGCGCATGGACGGCCGCAAGGTCCACCCGGCCTATCTGGTGGAAGTGAAGAAGCCCTCCGAGTCGAAGGGGCCCTACGACTACTACAAGATCCGCGCGACCATACCGGCGGACCAGGCGTTCCGGCCGCTGAACGAAGGCGGGTGCTCGCTGGTCAAGTGACATTCGGGCGCATGCCCGAATGTCATCCCGAGCGCAGCGAGGGATCTCCGCCAGTTTCCGAGATCCCTCGGGCTGCGCCCTCGGGATGACGCCGGTCTGATGGAAATCTTCGGCATTCCGACGCAGGCGTTGTTCGGCCAGCTGCTGATCGGGCTGATCAACGGCTCGTTCTACGCGCTGCTCTCGCTGGGCCTGGCGGTGATCTTCGGCTTGCTGAATATCATCAATTTCACCCACGGCGCGCAATACATGATGGGAGCGTTCTGTGCGTATTTTCTGTTCGCCAGGCTCGGCATCGGTTACTGGTGGGCGCTTGCGATCGTGCCGCTGGTGGTGGGAACGATCGGCATCGTCATCGAGCGGCTGATGCTCGCGAGGCTCTACAAGCTCGATCACCTGTACGGGCT
>JBGQKQ010000075.1:0-13312 GCA_041499655.1 Gammaproteobacteria bacterium | reverse complement strand
CACCCCGCCGAGCATCACCACGATCAGGGCGAGCGGCAGCATGTCGGCGTCGAGGCCGGGATAGGCCGACATGATCGGGCCGCCGATGATGCCGCCCGCTCCCGCAAGCCCTGCGCCCAGGCAGAAAACGGTGGTGAAGAGCTTCGATACGGGGATGCCGACCGCGCGCGCCATCTGCATGTCATCGACCCCTGCGCGGATCATGGCGCCGATGCGCGTGCGCTCCATCAGGAGATAAAGCGCGATCGCCGTCACCACCGCGATGCCCACGACGACCAGCCGGTAGGTCGGGAAGGCCACGCCGCCCACGCGGAGCGGCTGCTGCAGCGCGAGGGGCGTCTGCACGGGAATCGGGTCCCCGCCCCACACGATCAGGCAGAAGTCGGCGACGATGAACGAGATGCCCAGCGTCACGAGAACCTGCCCCAGGGCGTTGCCCGCCAGGGCCCTGAGGATGAAGCGCTCGATCAATCCGCCGAATACCGCGATCACCGCCCCGCCGATCAGCGCGGCGAGCCACAGGTTCGGCACGAACTTCAGCACGCTGACCCCGACGTAGGCGCCCAGCATGTACAGCGAGCCGTGCGTCAGGTTGGCGATGCGCATCAGTCCGAAGATGAGCGAGAAACCGGCGGCGAGCAGGAACAGCAGCCCGCCCAGGGCGAGGCTGTTCAGCGTCTGAATGATCCAGTACTGCACAAAAAAAGGGGCCGGATTCGACCCGGCCCCGTATTTTCCCTGTTGCTTACGGCTCGAGATTCTTCGCGGGCGGCCAGTCGCGCGAGTACACCGGATTCTTCAGGAACTCCTCCGGCTTGTAGGTCCAGAACTGGCTCACGTTCGGGTAGGTGTGTATCACCCGGTTCACCAGGCGCCCATCCTTGCGCTCGACCTTGCGGATGTAGATGTTCCCGACGACGTTGCCGTATTTGTCGAACTGTACCGGCCCGCGCGCCGTGTCCACCTTGATGGCGCGCACCGTCTTCATGAACGCTTCCTTGTCTTCGATCTTTCCCTTGAGCTTCTCCAGCGTGGCGTCGAGCACCGCGGCCTCGACGTAGGTCGCCGCGGCGTAGAAGCCCGGATCGTAGCCCCAGTCGACGCGGAAGTTCGCCGCGAAGCGTTTGTTGATCGCGTTCTCGATCTCCGCCGAATACCAGCACGAGGTGATGATGCCCAGGGCCTCGTCGCCCATGTTGCGCAGCACCGCCTCGTCGAAGGCCGTCATGCCGCCGACGACCGCGATCTTGCCGCGCAGGCCGTACTCGTTGAACTGCCTGAAGAAGCGAAAGCCGTTCGAGCCCGCGAAGCCGAGGAAGATGCCATCGACGTTGTTCTTGAGCTGGGCGATGTAGGTTCCGTAGTCGGGAACCGTGAGCGGGGAGAACAGCTTCTGCACGATCTTGCCGCCCGCATCCTCGAACACGCGCTGGAAGCCGGCGCACATCTCGTGCCCGTAGGCGATGTCGTCGGCGATGGTGATCATGCGCTTGTACTTCAGGGTCTTGGCGCAGTAGTCCGCGAGGGGCATCGCGCACTGCGAGGAAGTCGAGGTGCCGCGCGTGAACCAGGGATTGGGCTTGCGCTGCGTCATGTCCTCGGCCGCGGCGACCGAAAGGGTCAGCAGGTGCTGCTGGCGGATGTAATCGTCGGAGGCGAGCGCGGAGGCGGTGTCGAGCGGCCCGATCATGATCTGGATCTTGTCGCGCTCGACCAGCTCCTGGAGCTTGGTGCGCGACTGCGCGGGCACGCCGCCCGAGTCGCCGACGAAGAGGTCCACTTTCCTCCCCGCCATGGTGTTGTTGTGCTCCTTGAGGTACTGCACCAGCGCGCGCTCCATGTCGATCCCGCCGGAAGCGAGCGGTCCGGTCTTCACGGTCATGAGTCCCAGACGCATGGGGGCGCTCTGCGCCCGTGCGGCCGCGGAAAAACCGAGCGCCGATGCGCTCATGCCCGCACCGGCGGCCTGGATGAATCGCCTGCGATTGAATGTCATGGTCCTCCTCCTATGCGTGATCGAATCAGTGTGCCGGGGGGGCTTTCGGGGCGTCCGGCTGCTTCAGGGGTTGCGAGCGATCGAAAGCGTCGATTTTCGTGCATTCCCCGAAAACCCGCATCACCGTGGGGAAGCCTGCCGTATCGACGTTGAAGAACTTGGCGCCGAATACCTGGGAAGCCAGGCAGATATCGGCGATCGTCACCGCGTCGCCGTGGCTGAACCGGCCGGTCTCCTTCTCCTTCGCCAGGTGCGCTTCCAGGGCTTCCAGGGCCTTCTGTGTCCAGTGCGCGAGCCACTTGTTGCGCGCCGGCTCGTCCTGGTGCATCTCCTTCTCCAGGTAGCCCCGGATCCTGGGGACCACGAGAGGGTGGCCGTCGCTGACGACGATCTGCGCAAGGCCGCGCACGCGCGCGCGCCCGCGGGGGTCCTTGGGCAGCAGCGGCGGATTCGGATGGGTCTCTTCCAGATACTCGAGAATCGCCATCGACTGGAACAGCAGCGCCCCTCCGTCCACCACCAGCGCGGGCACCACGCTCTGGGGATTGAGCGCCTTGTATTCGGCGGAGTGCTGCTTGCCCTCCAGCAGGTTGATCGAGACCTGCTCCACCTGGATGCCTTTCAGCGCGAGCGCCGTGCGCACGCGATAGGTCGCAAGGGAGCGCCAGAATCCATAGAGTTTCACTGCCACGGTATCTCCTCAGCGTTTCGGCGGAATCACCGGAACCAGAACGTAGGACTCTGTTCCCGGGCCGGCGTGGAGGGTCGTCCTGCCGGCGAAGACCGCCGCAGGGCGATCGCGCGGGTCATCATGCAGGAAGGGCCCGCAGCCGCGCAACTCATTCTTGAAGTTCGACAGGCGCGCGCCGGTGGAGTGCTGCCACTCGTAGTCCCTGCCGCGCACGCTCAACGCGACCCGGTGCCCGGCCGGGACGACGATCGAGGTGGGCCACAGCTCGACGTCGAGCTGTGCCGCCTGCCCCTGCTCCAGCGGCTGGCGCTCGTCGTGGGTGTGATAGGGCCGGTACTCGGTGGAAAGCCCGGCATCGAGCTTGCGGTGCGAAGCACGCAGCCAGCCCTGCGCGACCGGGGTGTGGGGGTCGATCGCGCCCATGAAGACGACCTCGCGCAGGTCGGGGGTGAACACCCGGAAAACGAGGAAGACGTCGGCGTCGGCCGTCGACGAGGACAGGAACAGGCGCGCGGCAAGGGGCCCGGTGATCTCGGTCTCCTGCTCGAAAGGGGCCGAGAGGAAAGTCACCCCGTCTCCCAGAGCGGCGTACGTCGTGCTGCCGGCCACCTTGGGCGGTTGGGGTCCGAGCGTGTGGCTGGCCGGATCGAGATAGAGCTTCGTCCAGCGCGTGCGCGCGATCGGCCATTCGTCCTCGTGCCGCTCGACGAACCGCTCGATGCGGCGCACCTGGAGCTGCACGCGCGGCTGGGCGTCCCAGCCGTTCTTCTCGCCTTTCAGGAAGCAGGCGAAGAAGCGTTTCTGCAGAGCGACGCCGTAGTCGGTGTAGAAATGGGTCCAGTGCTCGATGCCGTGCGCTTCCAGCCATTTTTCCTTCGAGGCGGCGCGCACGAAGCCCTCGAAATTGCCTCGCGGATGCAGCCCCTGCCCTCCCCAGTTGGCCGCGGAAAGGAGGGGTACGGTGATCTTGTCCCATAGCGGCGAACGCGCCTTGTGATAATCGTCGTCGAGCGGATGGGCGAGGATGTCGTCGCCGAAATCGCAGCGGTTCTTCTGGAGCTCGCGGTCGGCGAGCGTCTCGTCGCCGCAGACGAGCTCTCCGGTCACGCGGCTCCTGGGCCCGCGCTCGCCCAGGCCGTACTGGACCGTCTTCACCTGCATGTCGTACCAGTTGGCCCAGAAGGTGGAGAGGATACCGCCGTGGTGGGTCATGTCGCGGTACCAGTCGGCCGCGCCTTCCCAGATGCACATCGCGGCGAGATGCGGCGGCTGGAACGAAGCCACGTGCCACTGGTTGATGCCGTAATAGGAAATGCCGTTCAGGCCGACCTTGCCGTTCGACCAGGGCTGCGTCCCCGCCCACTCGATGCAGTCGTAGAAGTCCCGGGTCTCGCGCGGAGAAAAATGATCGATGGCGCCCGGAGAGCGCCCGGTGCCGCGCGAATCCACGCGTGCGCAGACGTAACCCTCCGGGATCCATTTCTCCGGATCGACGACTTCCCAGTTCTGGTATCGGTTGCTCGAGCCGTAGGCGACGTCGGGGTGCTCGGCCACCATGCGCTGCCAGGCGCTCGGATAGCCGTCCTGGAACGAGAGTCCCTTGGCGTAGGGGCCGTAGCTGAGTATGACCGGATAGCGTCCCTCCTTCTCCGGGTGGAACACATCGCACCGGAGAACCAGCCCGTCGTCCATGCGGATCGGGACGTCCCAGTCGATGCGCATCCCGTCACGAAGTTCGCTCTTCGGCGACTCCATTTCTTCTCCTTCGGAGTGAAGCGGCTTTCCCTGCAGCTGTTATATTTATTGACCTGCAATTGGAACCCACGCCGCAGCGAGTGTCAACCGGAGGATCGCAATGAAAATCGGAATCGCGGGAACGGGAAGAATGGGCGCCGCCATCGCCCAGCGGCTGCTGGGACTCGGCCACGATCTCACGGTGTGGAACCGGACCGCGGAAAAGACCCGGCCGCTCGTCGTCGCGGGAGCAAGGGTCGCCGCCACACCCGCGCCGCTCGCCACGGCATCGGACACCGTCATCACCATCCTCACCGACGCAGCCGCGATCGACGCCGCCTACCTCGGCAAGGACGCCTTGCTCTCCGGTAACGTGAGCGGAAAGCTCTTCATCGAGATGAGCACGGTGCGCCCCGAGACCGAGCGTGCGCTCGCCGGAAAAATCCGTGCGAAAGGCGCGGCGATGATCGAATGCCCCGTCGGCGGGACCATCGGTCCGGCGAAAGACGGGAGGCTCTTCGGCTTCGTCGGCGGAGAAGCCTCGGACGTCGCGCGCGCCAGGCCTTTGCTCGAGCAGATGTGCCGGCGCATCGAGCACGTCGGGCCGGTCGGCGCCGGCGCGAGCATGAAGCTCGCGATCAACCTCCCACTGCTCGTCTTCTGGCAGGCTTTCGGCGAGGCGCTCGCACTGTGTCGTCCGCTCGGCCTCGACGCCGCACGCCTCGTCGACATTTTCAGCGACACCTCGGGCGGCCCCGCCGCGCTGAAGAACCGCGCGGCGGCACTCACGGCGGCGATCCAGGGCAGGGACACCGGGCCTATCACCGTGGACATCGACGCCATGCGGAAGGACCTGCGCACCATGGTCGACGAGGCCGCGGCGCTCGGCGCGCAACTTCCGGTCACCTCGCGGGCGCTGGAATGCTACGAGCAGGCCTCCGCGGCCGGGCTCGGGAAAGGCGACATCACGGCGATCCCGGTGCGCTGGATGAAGCGCTAGGGCTCCGTTACTGCACCGGGACGACGCCGTCCAGCCGGGAGAAGCATTCCCTGCGCGCCGTCTCCAGGAAATGGCGAAGGAAAGGCTGCCGCGCCGTCTCTGCGGTGGTCGCCGCGTGCAGGTTGCTCCACAGCCCGGTCCTGCCGATGCTGCGCGCGATAACGTACTTGTAGTCCACGTAATTCTTGATCCCCCAGTTCGGCAAGGCCGCAACCCCCCGCCGGCTCGCGACCAGCTGGAGGATGGCGACGGTGAGCTCGGCGGTACGCCGCACCGGGCGCACGCCGGCGGGCTTCAAGACCCGCCGGATCAGGTCGATCCGCTCCTCGGGAACCGGATAGGTGATGAGCGTCTCCCGCGCGAAATCACCGGCACTCAGGTAGCGCTTCTCGCGCAGCGGGTGATCGGTCGGCAGCACCGCGAGCACTTCGAAGCGGAACAGCGGATGGAAGACGATGCCCCGGCGCGGCTTGTTTTCCGATCCGATCACGAGATCGGTCTTGCCCTCCGCGAGCAGCGCGACCGGGTTCGGGTGGAACCCCGAAACGAGGTCGAGTTCCACTTCCGGCCACTCCTTGCGGAACACGTCCATGATCGGCATCAGCCAGTCGAAGCAGGTATGGCATTCCAGCGCGATGCGCAAGGTCCGCGCCGGCGTGCGCGCGAGCTTCGCCAGGTCGCGCTCCGCGGTCTGCACTTCGCCCATCACCGAGCGACCTAGCGCCACCAGCCTCTGCCCCGACTCGGTGAGCTTCACCGACTGGCCGTGGCGCTTTACCACCGGCGCGCCGTAGTGGGACTCGAGCGCCTTCAGCTGGTGAGAAAGGGCCGACTGGGTGAGATGGACGCGGTCGGCGGCGCGCGAGACGGTTCCCGTTTCGGCCAGCGCGACCAGGGAGCGGAGATGGCGTATTTCGAGCACGGAGATACTATGCACCCTATTCATATATTTTTCCATAACTTTCACTGGATTCATAACTGGGCATGCGCGATGATGCACACTGGGTCGAAAAGGATCGAATGCAGCCCGACCGAACCGACGAGCTCCGCACCCTCCTGGAGCGCCGCATCCTCATCCTGGACGGAGCGATGGGCACGACCATCCAGGGCTACCGACTCTCGGAGAGCGATTTCCGCGGCCGGCGCTTTGCCTCGTCGGCGCGGGAGCTGAAGGGCAACAACGACCTGCTCTCGCTCACCCGCCCCGAGGTGATCGCCGAAATCCACTCCCAGTACCTGGAAGCCGGCGCCGACATCCTCTCGACCAACACCTTCAACTCGAACGCGCCTTCGCAGGCCGACTACGGGCTGGAAGACCTGTCCTACGAGCTGAATCACGCGGCGGCCAGGATCGCGCGCGGGGCAGCCGACCGCGCGAGCGAGCGCGATCCCGCGAAGCCGCGCTTTGTCGCCGGGGTTCTGGGGCCGACCAACAAGACCGCGTCAATCTCGCCCGATGTCAACGATCCGGGCTTTCGCAACATCCGTTTCGACGAGCTGGTGGCCGCTTACGGGGAGGCGCTCGGCGGGCTCGCCGACGGCGGCGCCGACCTGATACTCCTCGAGACCATTTTCGATACCCTGAACGCCAAGGCGGCGGTGTTCGCCATCGAGACCCTGTTCGAGCAGCGCGGGCAGCGGCTCCCGGTGATCGTGTCCGGGACCATCACCGACCAGTCCGGGCGCACGCTCACGGGGCAGACCCCCGAGGCCTTCTGGAATTCGATGCGCCACGCCAGGCCGGTCGCGGTGGGGCTGAATTGCGCCCTCGGCGCCAAGCTCATGCGCCCCTATATCGAGGAATTGTCGAACGTCGCCGACACCTATATCAGCTGCCATCCCAACGCCGGGCTGCCCAACCCTCTCTCCGAGACCGGCTACGACGAGACGCCGGAATACACTTCCAGCCAGTTGAAGGAGTTCGCCGAGAGCGGCTTCCTCAATATCGTCGGCGGCTGCTGCGGCACGACGCCCGATCACATCCGCGCCATCGCCGACGCCGTTCGTCCGCTCGCTCCTCGCAAACCCCCGACCGCCGAGAAGCAGCTGAGGCTTTCCGGCCTCGAGCCGCTGAACATCGGCGAGAGCTCTCTCTTCGTCAACGTCGGCGAGCGCACCAATGTCACCGGCTCGCGCGCCTTCGCGCGCCTGATTCTCGCGGGCGACTATCAGGAGGGCCTCGCTGTCGCGCGCCACCAGGTCGAGAACGGCGCCCAGGTGATCGACGTGAACATGGACGAGGCGATGCTCGACTCGGAGAAAGCGATGACCAAGTTCCTGAGCCTGGTCGCCTCCGAGCCGGACATCTCGCGCGTGCCGGTGATGATCGATTCGTCGAAGTGGCCGGTTATCGAGGCCGGGCTGAAGTGCATCCAGGGCAAGTGCGTGGTCAATTCGATCTCCCTGAAGGAAGGCGAAGCCGAGTTCGTGCGCCAGGCGCGCCTTGCGCGCCGCTACGGGGCCGCGGTGATCGTCATGGCCTTTGACGAGAAGGGCCAGGCCGACTCGCTTGCGCGCCGCATCGACATCTGCCGGCGCTGCTACCGCATCCTGGTGGACGAAGTCGGCTTCCCGCCCGAGGACATCGTCTTCGACCCGAACATCTTCGCCGTGGCCACCGGCATCGAGGAACACAACAACTACGGACGCGACTACATCGAGGCGACGCGGGCGATCCGGCGCGAGTTCCCGCATGTCAAGATCTCGGGCGGCGTATCCAATGTGTCCTTCTCCTTCCGCGGCAACGATGCGGTGCGCGAGGCGATCCATACCGTGTTTCTCTACCATGCGATCCGCGCCGGCATGACCATGGGCATCGTCAACGCCGGGCAACTGGGCGTGTACGAGGAGATTCAGGCCGAGCTGCGCGAGCGCGTCGAGGACGTGGTGCTCAACCGCCGGCCGGACGCGGGCGAGCGCCTCGTGGAATTCGCCACCACCGTGAAGGGAACCGCCAAGGCCCAGACTGACGAGCTCGCCTGGCGCAAAGGGAGCGTCGAGCAGCGTCTGGCACATGCGCTCGTCAAGGGCATCGTCGAATGGATCGTCGAAGATACCGAGGAAGCACGGCAAAAGTGCGAGCGCCCGATCCAGGTGATCGAAGGCCCGCTCATGGACGGGATGAACATCGTCGGCGATCTCTTCGGCGCGGGCAAGATGTTCCTGCCGCAGGTGGTCAAGTCCGCGCGGGTCATGAAGCAGGCGGTGGCGCACCTGGTGCCCTTCATCGAGGCCGAGAAGCGGCGGTCCGGCGACCTGAAGCCCAAAGGCAAGATCGTGATCGCGACGGTCAAGGGGGACGTGCACGACATCGGCAAGAACATCGTTTCAGTCGTGCTCCAGTGCAACAACTTCGAGGTCATCAACCTGGGCGTCATGGTGCCCGCGCAGAAGATCCTCGAGACCGCCCGGGCGGAAAACGCCGACATCATCGGCCTGTCGGGCCTGATCACGCCTTCGCTCGAGGAGATGGCCCACGTCGCCCACGAGATGCAGCGGCAGGGATTCACCGTGCCGCTGCTCATCGGCGGCGCCACCACCTCGCGCGTGCACACCGCGGTGAAGATCGCGCCGCACTACCCCTTCCCCACGGTCTACGTGCCCGACGCTTCCCGATCGGTTTCCGTATGCACCAACCTCCTCTCGGACGAGCTCAGGGACGGGTACGTGAACTCCCTGCGCGCCGATTACGAGAAAATCCGCGTTCAGCACGCGGCGAAGAAGGGCCAGGCGCTCGCGTCCCTGGAGACGGCGCGAGCGAATGCTCTTCGCATCGACTGGGAGAACTACGCCCCCCCGCGCCCGCGGCTCCCCGGCCGGAAGCTTCTGCGCAAATACGGTCTCGCCGACATCGCCCGCTACATCGACTGGTCGCCGTTCTTCCAGACCTGGGACCTCGCCGGCGCCTACCCGAAGATCCTGGACGACCCGGTCGTCGGCGAAGCGGCGCGGTCCGTGTTCGCCGAAGGCCAGGCAATGCTCGAGAAGATCATCGACGAGGACTGGCTGGAGGCGAACGCCGCGTTCGGACTCTATCCGGCAGCGAGCCTGGGCGACGATATCGAGATCTACACGAACGAGTCGCGCACGAAAGCGGCGATGGTATGGCACTGTCTGCGCCAGCAGACCGAAAAACCCGCGGACCGGGCCAATCTGTGCCTCGCGGACTTCCTCGCGCCGAGGGACTCAGGCGTTCCCGACACCATCGGAGCGTTTGCCCTGACGACCGGTATCGGTGTCGACGCCAGGGTGAAAGCCTTCGAGGCGAAGCACGACGACTACAGCGCCATCATGCTCAAAGCGCTCGCGGACCGGCTCGCCGAGGCGTTTACCGAGCTCCTGCACGAGCGCGTGCGCAAGGAATACTGGGGCTATGCCGCGGACGAGCAGCTCTCCAGCGCCGAGCTGATCGCCGAGAAATACCGGGGCATCCGCCCCGCGCCGGGCTACCCGGCCTGCCCCGACCACACCGAGAAAGGCGCGCTGTTCGACCTGCTCGCCGCTTCCGAAGCCGGCATGACGCTCACCGAGAGCTATGCCATGCTTCCCGCGGCGAGCGTGAGCGGCTTCTACCTCGCGCACCCGGATTCGCGCTATTTTTCGGTGGACAAGATCGGCGAGGATCAGGCGGCCGACTACGCGCGCCGCAAGGCGCTCGCGCTCGAGCAGACCGAGCGCTGGCTCGCGCCCAACCTCGCCTACGAGCGCTGACATGGAATCGCAGAAGAGGCATCCGCAGGCCTTCAGCTTCGAGTTCTTCCCTCCGAAGACTCCGGAGGGCATGGAGAAGCTGCGCGCCACCTGGAAGCAGCTCGCGCAGCTGAAGCCACGATTTTTCTCCTGCACCTACGGCGCGGGGGGCTCGACCCGCGACCGGACCCTGGAAACGGTGCTCGAAATCCAGGCGGCCGGACATCCGGCGGCGCCTCACATCTCCTGCATCGGAGCGACGCGCGCCGACGTCGCCGCGACGCTCGAGCTCTACCGCGAGAAGGGCATCGATCACGTAGTCGCGCTGCGCGGCGATCTGCCCTCTGGCGCGGCGAGCGCGGGAGAACTGCGTTACGCCAACGAGCTGGTCGCCTTCATCCGCGAGCGCACCGGCGACCATTTCCACATCGAGGTCGCCTGCTATCCGGAATTCCACCCCCAGGCGCGCAGCCCCCGGGACGACCTCGCCAACTTCAAGCGCAAGCTCGACGCCGGCGCCGACTCGGCGATCACCCAGTATTTCTTCAACGCCGATTCGTACTTTCGATTCGTCGACGACTGCGAAGCGATCGGCATCGCCGCACCCATCGTCCCGGGAATCATGCCGATCGGCAATTTCTCGCAGCTCGCGCGCTTCTCGGACAGCTGCGGCGCCGACATTCCGCGCTGGCTGCGCCTGAAGATGCAGGGGTTCGGCGACGACATCGCCTCGATACGCAGCTTCGGCCTCGACGTGGTGACCGATCTGTGCGACCGGCTGCTCGCAGCGGGCGCGCCCGGGCTTCACTTCTACACCATGAACCAGGCGGGGCTGACCTCTACGATCTGGCAGCGCCTGGGGAATTAGACCACCCCAGGCGCTGCGAGACCGCGTCGGCCGCCTCGACCAGCTCGCGCACCCAGCCGAGGAGCGTTTTCCTCGTCATGCGGTGCACCGGGCCGGCGATGCTGATCGCCGCGATCACGTTTCCCGAATCGTTGCGGATCGGCGCGGCTATCGAGCGCAGTCCCACTTCGCTTTCCTCGTCGTCCACCGCGTAGCTGCGCGCGCGCACCTGCGCGAGCTGGCGCTGCAGCGCCTTGCCGTCGACGACGGTGTTGGGCGCGCTCGAGGGCAGCCCGCGCGCGATGAAACGCGCAATCTCCTCCTGCGGCTGGAACGCGAGCAGCGTCTTGCCTACGGCGGTCGAGTGCACCGGCGCGCGGGTGCCCACCTTGGAACCCATGCGCAACGCCTGCTTGCTCTCGTGGGTGATGATGTAGAGGACGGAATCGTGGTCGAGAATCGCCAGGTGCACGGTCTCACCGGTTTTCTCCATGAGCGTACGCAGAAACGGCCTCGCCTCTGCCGTGAAATCCATCTGGCGCCGCACCAGCGTTCCCAGCTCGAACAGCGCGAGCCCCAGGCGATACTTGCCGTCGCCCGCGTTCTGCTCGAGCATGCCCTGATCGAGCAGCGTCGACGCCAGGCGGTGGACGGTGCTCTTCGCGAGGCCCAGGCGCTTGGCGAGATCGCTGATGCCGATCTCGTACTGGTCCTCGGAGAACGCCTTGATGAGCCGCAGCGAGTTGGCGACGGACGACAGCCGGGTCCGCCCTTTCGAACGGCTTACTTGGCCGAGACCAGCTCGTTCCAGTACCTGAGCCATTTTTCGTCCTCGTCGATCAGCGCCACCGGATCGAGCATCAGATAGGGAAACGTCACCAGCGCGCTCTTCACCTTTGCGCTCGCTGGAAACCGCCCCATGGAATTGAACAGCTGCTGGCCCTCGGGCGACAGCACGAAGTCGGCGAAGAGCAGCGCCGCGCTCGGGTGGGGCGCGGCCGCGGCGAGTCCGAGCGCCTGCGGGCGGCCGATCACCGGCTCGACCGGCTGCCAGTCGATCGGCTTGTGCCTTCGCTTCATCGAGTCGGCGTTGGAGGCGTAGTTGGTGAGGCTCACCGGCACCTCGCCGGCGGAGACCATCTCCGAGAGCAGCACGTGGCCCCGGCGCACGTCGGGCCGCATCGCAGCGAGAGCCCGGAAGAACGCGAGCGCGCGCTTCTCGCCCCAGTGCTTCGCCAGCCCCGCGAGCCATTCCTGGTCGGTCGCCTCCAGCCCGATCCGGCCTCTCCATTTCGGATCGAGAAAACCCTCGTAGGTCGCGGGCAGCTCGTCGCGCCGCACCTTGGCGGTGTTGAACGCAACCACGAAGAAATCGACGCGGTCGGCGATCCACATCCGGTGCGAGGGCACGCCCCAGGCGGGGATGTCGGCGATGTAGGGACTCTCGAAGCGCGCGGTGACGCGCTCGCGCGCCAGCGCCTCGAGCTCCGGGGCATTGGTCTCGATCACGTCGACGACGTTGCGGCGCGCGCTGGCTTCGCTCAGGGCACGCCGCAGAACCTGGTCGCTGAGCGAGCGCCACAGCTCGACCTTCACGCCGTATTTCTTCTCGAACGCCTGGACAAGAGGAACCGACTCGGAGGTCGCGAGCGAGGTGTAGACGACGAGCGACCCCTCCGCGCGAGCGGAGGCAGCGAGCCGATCCGCGCGGTCGGCACCCTGGTACAGGTAGACCGCCGCGCTCTTCTCCGGCGGCTGGGCGTTCGCGGCGGAGACGCAGGCGGCGGCCAGGATCAGGAGGGTCGAACGGAACATCGAAGGAATTATATAATTGCGGAACCCTGTTCTGTATACCGGAATCGACATGCCGCACGACAAGGACCTGACCCACTGGCACGAGCCGACCGGCACCCGCAAGGCCGGTTTCGGGGAATTCAAGAAGCAGCCCACGCCTTACGACGCCTTCATGGAATCGGAGGGCATCCCGGTGTTCCGCGGCATCGGCATCCGCAAAGTGCAAGACCTCGCGCTCGCGCCCTGGAAGCGCACCGGGGGACGCGGCCATTACATCCAGCTCCACGGCACCGAGACCAAGTGGGGCTGCTACGTGATCGAGGTGCCGCCGGCCGGGGCGCTGAACCCCGAGAAGCACATGTACGAGGAAATCTTCCTCGTCGTCGAGGGCCGCGGCACCACCGAGGTATGGCTGGAGGGCGACCGCAAGAAACATGTCTTCGAGTGGCAGAAGGGATCGATGTTCTCGATTCCGATGAACGCCTGGCACCGCCTGGTCAACGCCACCTCGGGCGGCGCGCTGCTCCTCGCCGGAACCACGGCGCCCAACGTGCTCAACAT
>JBGQKQ010000074.1:0-13489 GCA_041499655.1 Gammaproteobacteria bacterium | reverse complement strand
TGAAAGGGCTGGATGGGTCGGCCCGAGCCTATAACAGGCGGCCGGCCATCCCGCAACGCATATATAAAGATTTCTTTATGTAGTTAAGTGGCCGGATACGCGCCATCGGCACGTCCGGCCGCCTTAATTTTAGGTCAGCGGTACAATTCCAGTTCCGGCCGTGGATCGGGCTCGAAGCCGTCTTTATTGGGCATGGCCACCTTTGGCAGGGCCTTGGCATCCATCGTGTCGGTCGCCTTTATGATCTTGGCCTCCGACAGGATGTACGCGACTACACTGTAGATTTCGTCGTCGCTCAAAGAGCCAGGCGCATTGAACGGCATGGCGCGCTTGACGTAGTCGAACAGCGTGGTCGCATAGGGCCAATAGCTCTCGACCGTCTTGATCGGTGCCTTGGCGGGGCTGTTGTTCACCAGCGTGCCGCGCCCGCCGATGAGCTTGTCGCCGAGCTTCGTGCCCTCGAGATTCACGCCGTGGCAGGCCATGCATTTCGCCTGGTAGACCTTCTGCCCCTGCGCGTAAGTGCCGCTGCCCGGCGGCAGGCCGCGCCCGTCGGCCGGATACGAGAAGTAGTGCGCCATCTCGCCGGCGCTCGGCGCGGTCCCGAAATCGAGCTTGCCGCCGGCATACGCCGCTCGCGGCGCCTCGCCGGCGCGCTGTGCCGCGCACCCTGAAACGACGAGCGCGAGGCAGGCGCTCAGGCCGATCCACTTCGCGGTTCTAGGCGTGAACATTGGAAACGCTCCCGTTGGCCGCCACTGCCCAGCTCTGAATGGCATTCAGGTGATAGATGGAGCCGATCGGCCCGTTCAAGCCGCGCACGCCGACGAGCTGCTTCAGCGTGGGCTGCACGTACCCCGTGCTGTCGGTGGCCCTGCTTTGCAGCACGGCCGGCCCGCCGTCCCAGTGCCACGGGAAGCGGAAGCGGGTGTGGCAGACGGGCAGCACCGGGCCCTGAAGCTGCGCGTCCGCCCACATTTTTCCGCCGTCGGTGGATACCTCCAGCCGGGTGATGGTCCCGCGACCGCTCCAGGCAATGCCGGAGATCTCGTAGAAGCCCGCACCGGGAAGATTCATCTCTCCGGAGGGAAAGGTGATCACCGATTTCGCCTCCATCACGAACGTGAACTGCCGCGCCGTGCCGTTCGGCATCAGGTCGGTGTATTTCGAGGTTTCCTCGCGGGTATGGAACGGGACGTCGCTCACCTGCAGCCGGCGCAGCCACTTGATGTGCGTGTTGCCTTCCCAGCCCGGAAGCATCAGGCGGATCGGATAGCCCTGCTCGGGGCGGATCGCTTCGCCGTTCTGTCCATAGGCGATGAAGGCGTCGTCCAGGCATTTGTCGAGCGGAATGCTGCGCGTCATGACCGCCGCGTCGGCGCCCTCGGCGAGCACCCATTTCGCGCCCGGCTTGAGTCCGGCCTGCTTGAGCACGAGCGAGAGCGGCACGCCGGTCCATTCCGAGGTGCTGGTCAGCCCGTGAGTGCCCTGCACGGTCTTCAGCGTCGGCTTGCTCCACTCGGTGAGGCCGTTGCCGGAGCATTCGATGAACAGCGTGCGCGAAATCGACGGAAAGCGCCGCAGTTCCGTGACCGAAAACTTCCTCGCCTGCTCGACCATGCCGTGAACCAGCAGGGAATGACGCTGCGGGTCGATGACGGCGATGCCGCCGTGGTGGCGCTCGAAATGCAGGCCCGATGGCGTGATGACGCCCATGCCGTGCTCGAGGGGCGTCATGGTCCAGGACGACTCCTTGGTCGCGGTGCCGAAGCGCCAGCGCGCCTCGGTTTCGAACTGCGAGCGCGATCCGTATCCGCCGTCGTCGTTGGTCGGAACGCCCTGCTGCTTCGTCGGGTCGGCCGGCACGTCGCGCTCTACCGCGCCCGCAGGCGCCTTGGCGCGGACGCTCCCGGGCAACAGGGCGCCGGCGCCCGCGGCGGCCGCCGCCGCGGCGAGGAAAGCGCGTCTGCCCGACATGAGCAGCGGGGGCGCCCCGCTTTCCTGCGCTCGCCGCTCGAGCGTCGCGAGATAACGCTCCTCGGCTTCAACCATGGCGTCGATCTTGCGACGGATGCTGTCGTCGTATTCGGGATGTTGCGGCTGTTCCATGGCCTATCTCCCTCTGGTGACGAACCCGAAAAGCGCTGCCGCCATTCTAAGCACAGCCGCGCGGCGTTGGAAAATGGAAATGGCGTGCCGGTAGCGTGCGGGTGTTTCAGTCGGCAGCGCGCGTTTCCCGATGAAACACCGTGTCTCGATCGCGGGCTTGCCGGTCACTCCGCCCTGGCACAGAATCCGTCAAGCAAATCATCGATCTCGTCGAAGGAGTCATCGCCATGGCCAAGACAGCCGCCGAGTGGAACGCGCCGCCCAAGTTTCCGGCGACGCATTACGTCGATTCACGCATCTATGTCGACCAGGAGATCTTCGAGGAAGAAAGGCAGAAGCTCTTCAAGTCCTCCTGGATCATCGCCTGCCATGAATCGGAGCTGCCCGCAGCCTTCGACTACCGCCTGTTCACCCACCCGACGGGCGTGCCGCTGATCGTGATCCGGGGCGACGATTCGAAGGTGCGCGCGTTCTACAACATCTGCCCGCACCGCGGCAACACGATCCTCTACGACCCGTCGGGCAATGCCAAGCGCTTGACCTGCATTTTCCACCAGTGGTCGTTCGACGCGCGCGGCAATTGCGTCGACATCTCGCGCGCCGAGCAGGGCTACCAGGAGCGCTACTGCAAGCAGGACGCCGCGCTGCGCGAGGTGAAGTGCGAAGCGGCCTACGGCGGGTTCGTCTGGGTGAACCTTGCCGACGATTGCGCGCCGCTGCGCGAATTCATCGGCGGCGCGCTCGACATCCTCGAGCCCTACATGCAGGAGCCGATGGAGGTGTTCCATTTCCACAAAGCGCAGGTGCGCACCAACTTCAAGCTGTGGCACGACACCAACAGCGAGTTCTACCACGACTTCCTGCACTACTTTAACCGGATTACGGGGATGCTCCAGCCGGGCTACTTCGAGCGCAAGTACACGGGTTTTCCGAACGGGCACGCGACGGTCGGATCGATGCAGATCCAGTACGACAAGTACGAAGGCTCCAAGGAGCGCGCGGTCGGCTGGCCAAAGATGGCGCCGGGGGGCTGGTACATGGTCGACATCTTCCCGGGCATGACCTACAACCTGCGCACCTCGGTGCTGCGCATCGACACCGTGATTCCCCTCGGCCCGAACGAGGTGGTCATCGAATTCCGCGGCCTCGGCCTGAAGCGCGACACGGCGCAGGAACGCGCGCAGCGCGTTTTCGACCACAACATGATCTGGGGTCCGTTCGGCCGCAACCTGCACGAGGACCTGCTCGGCGTGCACGGACAAGGGCGCGCGATGCGCCAGGGCACCGACAGCCGGTGGGTCATCCAGGGCCGCGAGGAAGGCAGCACCATCCATGACGAGGTCGGAATGCGGCACTACTACGCGGAGTGGTCCAGGCGCATGGGCAGGCCGGCGTTCGACCCGTACCGGCAAGGCAAGAGCGAACCGGTTCGCGCTGCCGCCTGAAAGGACCGCGATGGCGAATCCGGCGCAGCGCGATGCGATCGAGGAGCTGGTCTACCGCTCCTGCCTCGCGCTCGACACGAAGGACTACCAGGGCTTCCTTGGCATGTGCGACAGGGATTTCCGCTACACCGTCAGCACGTACAGCCCGGAGATCCGCAGGGACATGGTCTGGCTCGACCACGACCGCGGCGGCCTGGAGACCCTGTTCACCAATCTGCCGCGGCACAACAGCGATCACTCGCCCATCACGCGGCACGTCACCGTGTACACGGTCCAGCTGAGGGGCTCGGAGGCGGACGTGGTGTCCGCGCTGCAGGTGTTCCGCACCCAGCTCGACGGCGGGGCGACCGAGCTTTTTGCGGTCGGGCGCTTTCACGACACGGTCAGGCTCGACGGCGAGGCGCCGAGGCTCGCCAAGCGGTTGGTCAGGCTCGATACCCGGCTCCTGGGCTACGGGTATCACATTCCGTTCTAGAAATGCGCATCCAGGTGAACGCGCGCAACCGGGGATACGAATTCGAGGCGCGGCCCGGCGAAAAGGTGCTGCACGCCGGTCTGCGCGTGGGCGTCGACCTGCCCTACGAATGCGGCACCGGCACCTGCGGCACCTGCAAGGCGAAGCTCGTGTCGGGCGGCGTGCATGACAACTGGCCGCGGGCGCCGGGCAAGAAGTACGTCAAGGCCGAGCGCAACGAATTCCTCATGTGCCAATGCGACGCGCATGCCGACCTGGTCCTCGAGGTATCCAAGTTCGTCTACGAAATGGAGCCGGGCGCCTGCGCGCCCGATGCCTGCGGCGGCGTGGTGCGCGCGCCGCGCAGGCTGGCGCACGACGTCATGGCCTTCGGCGTCGAGTTCGCGCAGCCGCGCGACTTTGATGCCGGCCAGTTTGTCCTGCTGTCGGCCGCCGGCGTGCAGGGCGCCCGCGCCTACTCGATGTGCAATTTCGAGCGCGGCGGACGCACGCTCGACTTCGTGGTCAAGCGCAAGCCGCACGGCGGCTTTTCCGAGTGGCTGTTCGGCGCCGACCGCGAGGGCGAGCGTGTCGAGAGCTTCGGTCCCCTGGGGAAGGCGACCTTCGATCCGGCGCTCGCCAAGAACGTGCTGTGCATCGCCGGCGGCTCGGGGATCGCCGGCATGATGTCCATTCTCGAACGCGCCTTGCGCGAGCGCTACTTCGAGCGCCACTACGGCTGGGTCTTCTTCGGCGTGCGCACGATGCGCGACGCTTTTTTCCTCCGCGAGCTGTCCGGGTTTCGCAGCGGCCGGCTGGAAATCACGGTGGCCTTGTCCGACGAGGACGTGCCGGCGGCCGCCCGGAGCGGATGGCCGGCGCTTCGCTTCGAGCGCGGACTGGTGCACGACGTCGCGAAGCGCATGATGGCGGAAAAGTATCAGGATCTGCGCGCCTACATCGCCGGCCCGCCCCCGGCGGTCGATGCGGCCATCCGCTTCCTGCTGCTCGAAGCGAAGCTCACCACCGACAACATCCGCTATGACAAATTCAGCTAGGCCCGCGGCCAGGCGCCTCGTCTGCCGTGTGGCGGAGCTGCCGCGGAACGGGCTCAAGGAGTGCGAGGCCGAGGGCGGCCTGAAGGTGCTGGTGGCGAACGCCGGCGGCGAGTACTTCGGCTTCCAGGCGGTCTGCCCGCACCAGGAGGTGCCGCTGTGCGAAGGCCTGTTCGACGGCTCGACGCTCACCTGCCACATGCATCTGTGGCAGTGGGACGTGCGCAGCGGGGCGCCGCTCGGACTCGCCGAGGCGCCGCTGCAGAGGTATGCGCTCGCCGTGGAGGGCGACGCGCTGTACCTCGACGGCGCCGCCACGGCGCTCGACGTCGCCGAGCTGTTCAACGGCGTGGCGGCCGCCACGACGGAGGCCCTCGCGGCGCTCGCGCGGCGCGAGCGCCACGAGCCCGGCGCGGTGCTTTACCACCCCGGAGATCCGGCGGAGGACTTTTTCGTGCTCGATTCCGGTCGCGTCGAATTCCTCGTCGGCCGCGGCGAGCGCGCCGCGCCGGGCGGATTCATGCTGAGGCAAGGCGAGGTGTTCGGCTGGGCGGCGCTGCTCGAAGGCTACCCGGCGCGCATCGCGAGCGCGCGCTGTCTCGAGTCTTCCGAGCTGCTGCGCATCAACGGCAAGTCGGCGCTGCGCGTGCTGGAAGGCGACCCGCCGGCCGGCTTCACGGTGATGCGCCGCCTTGCCGCATTGATCGCGCGCTACCTCGCGTCATCGGGGGTAAGGTAGCGTGCCCAGGATTTCTTCGCAGCACAACCGAGAGGAGGGGTCATGAACAAGAGACACTTCACAGGGGCGGCCGTCGCGGCGTTGTTCGGTGTATGCGCGGCGCTGCCGGCGTTCGCAGCCGACATCGACTACGGCAAGCCGGGCTCAGCGGTGAAGCTCGTGGTGGGCTACCAGCCTTATTACACGCAGTCCTGGTCGGGCCTGGTGATGCGCGGCAAGAAGTTCTACGAGAAATACCTGCCGAAGGGCTCGGAAGTCGAGTTCCAGATCGGCCTGCAGGGCGCCATCATCGTCAACAACATGCTCGCCGGCAAGCAGAACATCGGCTACATGGGCGACATGCCGGCGATCGTGTCGACGACCAAGCAGGAAGTCGCCGACATCCGCCTGGTCGGCGTGCTCGGGCTGGGCTTCGACCAGTGCAACATTTTCCTCGCCCGCAATGACGCGCCGAAGTTCAAGGATGCGACGCAGGCGCTGAAATGGCTCGACGGCAAGACGGTGGCGGTGCCCAAGGGCTCGTGCACCGACCGCTACGCCCAGGCCACTTTCAAGAAGCTGAATGTGAATCCGAAGGAATACCTGAACCAGAACATCGAGGTGATCACGTCGAACTTCCGCGCCGGCAAGCTCGACGCCGCCGTCATCTGGGAGCCGACGGCCTCGCGCCTGGTGCAGGAAGGGCTGGCGCGGCGCATCGCCTCGGGGGCCAGCGTGCAGGAGAACGACGGCGGGTTTCTCGCGATGCGCGAGGACCTGATCAGGCAGCGGCCCGACGTCGTCAAGGGCTGGCTGCAGGCCGAGCTCGACGCGCAGCTCTATCTCGCCGACCCGAAGAACGCCGCCGAGGTGGTGAAAATGGCCAAGGAGCAGACCACCGGCTTCAGCGAGCGCGTGCTGTGGTATTCGCTGTACGGCGCGTACGACCCCGCGGCCGGCGGCCAGGCCGTGCGCAATCAGCTGCACTACGGGTTCACGCCGCAGGCGCTCGAGCTGATCAACCGGGCCTCGGCCTTCCTGCACTCCATCAAGAGCATCAACGTCGAGAAGCTGCGTCCGGAGGCGATCGAATCGAAGTGGACCGACGACATTCTCAAGGAGCGCGGCCTCAAGGCACCGATCGGGGAGGTGAGGGCACAGCCCGCGTCGCGGGCGCCGAAAGAGTGATGGACGCTGCAGCGCCGGTCGGCGCCGCCGAGGACACGCTCGCCGCGTTGCGCGAGGCAACGCCGTTCGGCGATGCCTCCGAGCGGCTGCTTCGTCGCATCGCGGCGCTGGCGCGTCCCGCGCGCTACGGCGCGGGCGAGCGAATCTACGCGGCCGGGGACGCCGCGGGCGATATTTTCGTCGTGCTTTCCGGCCGCGCCGATCACGTCTTCAAGCCCGAGGTGGGCGCGCGCGAGCCGCTGCGGCGCGTGACGCGCGGCGGCGTGTTCGGCTGGGCGGGACTGCTCCTCGGCCAGACCCGGCGGCTCGCGACGGTGACCGCCACCGACCCCGCCGACGTGCTGCGCATCGACACCGAGGCGCTGGTCCGGCTGCTCGAATCCGAGCCGCTCGAGGGCGGCCCCGTCATGGAGCGCTTCGCCAACATGATCCAGCGCGAGTTCACGCTGCCGGCGCTGCTCGCCCAGGTGCGCCGCCTGTCGGGACCGCTCACCGAGGAGATGTCGAGCCTCAGCCTGACGATGTACCGGCTGTCGCTGTGGGTGAAAAGCCCGCGGCCGTACCTGATGGCCGTCGGCTTCACCCTGTTCCTCGGCTTCTGGTATCTCGCGGTCGAGCTGTGGAAGCTGCCACGCTTTCGCGAGATGCCGGGGATCACGACGGTGGTGACGGAGTGGCTGTCGCCGTCGCCGACCTACGGCTTGTCGATCTACACGCCCGAGTACTACCAGCACATCGGGATGTCCGTCTGGCGCGTCGCGCAGGCGTTTTCCCTCGCCACGCTGCTCGGCGTGCCGTTCGGGCTGCTCCTCGGCTGGTCGAAGAAGTTCAAGGAGCACATGTTCCCGATCTTCGAGCTTCTGCGCCCCATCCCGGTGCTCGCCTGGGTGCCGCTGGCGATCGTGATGTTCGTCGCCACCGAGTCGGCGGTCGTGTATCTCGCATTCCTCGCCTCCTTCTTCGCCACGGCGCTCAATACCATGCTCGGCGTGGAGTCGATCGACGAGGCGTACCTGCGCGCCGCCCGCTGTCTCGGCGCCGGCCGCTGGCAGGTGTTCCGCCACGTGGTCGTCCCGGGCGCGCTGCCGTTCATCTTCACCGGGCTGCAGATCTCCATCGGCGTGTCGTGGTTCTCGCTGGTCGCCGCGGAAATGGTGTCCGGCCAGTACGGCCTGGGCTACGTGATCAACACCTCGTACATGATGGTGCGCTATCCGACCATCATCATCGGCATGGCGACGCTCGGGGTCGTCGGCTACTCGACGAGCGCGCTGGTGCGCATTGCCGGCGACTACCTCATGGAATGGCGCGTGCGCGAGCTCGCGCTGGCGGAGCGCTAGCGCCGTGGAAGCGAGTACCGGCGCGCCGACGCGCGGGCGCATCGTGATGGAAGACGTGGTGAAGATCTACGACCCGCAAGGCGCGGCGGTGTTCGCCGTCGACCACTGCTCGCTCGTGATCGAGCCCGGCGAAATCTGCATGATCGTCGGGCCTTCGGGCTGCGGCAAGACCACGCTGCTCAACGCCATCGCCGGCTTCCACGAAATCTCCTCCGGCCGGATCATGATGGACGGCGAAGTGCTGTGCTCCGCGGACCGCCCGATGTGCGCGCCCGGCCCGGACCGCATCGTGGTGTTCCAGAACGGGGCGCTGTTTCCCTGGAAAAGCAACCTGGAGAACGTGGTCTTCGGCCCGGTCGTGCAGGGCAAGCTCTCCCGCAAGGAGGCGCTCGACAAGGGCCGCGCGATGCTCGCCGATGCCGGCTGCGGCGGCGTCGAGCGCAACTACCCGGGCGAAGTGTCCTCGGGCATGCGTCGCCGCGTGGAGATCGTGCGCGCGTTGATGAACGACCCCAAGGTGCTGCTGCTCGACGAGCCTTACCGGGCGCTCGACTCGCTCACCAAGAGCGTGATGCACGAGGCGCTGCTCGAGATCTACTACAAGAACAAGGTCACGATCTTCTTCATCACGCACGACCTCGAGGAGGCGATCTTCCTCGGCCATCGCGTCGCCATCATGACCACGCGCCCGTGCAAGCCGAAGAAGATCCTCAGCGTCGACATTCCGCATCCGCGCGACTACGGCGTGCTGACCTCGAAGCGCTTTCGCGAACTGATCGAGGAGACCAGCGACGCCGTGCACGAGGAGGCGCTCAAGGCCTTCCAGGCCGGGGAAAGGGAGGGGTAGGGCAATTGAGGAAGGTGCTCTCCAATCGCGCGTTCTGGCGCGGCGCGCTTTCGATAGCGGTCTTCCTGCTGCTGTGGGAGATCGGCTCGCGCTCCAGGCAATGGATGGCGCCCGAGCTGTTCTCCGGCTGCAGGGACCTGCTCGGCGCCATGGGCTTCAAGAAGGATTACCTGCCGTGGATCGGCGCGGTGCCGGCGCCCTCGGCGGTGCTCAACGCCTGGGTCCACGTGCTGGGCGAGAAAGGCTACTGGCAGAGCTGGTACATGAGCCTGTTCCGCGTCATGGGCGGCTTCTTCGCGGCGATGCTCGTCGGCATCCCGTTCGGGCTGATGCTCGCGGTCAGCCGCATCGCGCGCGGCGTCAGCTTCCCGGTATTCGAGGTTCTGCGGCCGATCCCGCCGCTCGCCTGGGTACCGGCATCGATCATCTTCTGGCCGACGCAGGAACTCGCGATCACCTTCATTACCTTCCTCGGCGCCTTCTACACCATCGTCATCAACGTGCTGGGCGGCGCGCGCTCGATCGACGTGCGTTATTTCCAGGCCGCGCAGTCCATGGGCGCTTCGCGCTGGGACATCTTCCGGCGCGTGATCCTGCCCGGCACGCTGCCCTCCATCGTGATCGGCTCGTCGGTCGGCATGGGAATCACCTGGGAGGTGGTGGTCGCCGCCGAGATGATCTCCGGCGGCGGCAGCCAGCAGGCGGGCAGCGGCGGCGGGCTCGGCTTCTTCATCTGGAATTCCTATGTCGGCGGCTCCTACGAGCAGATCGTGGTCGGCATGATCTCCATCGGCATCGCCGGCTACCTGTCGAGCGAGCTGCTGCGCTGGGGCGGCCGCTACGCGACGCCGTGGCTGAAGGCAAGATGAGGCAAGCCGGGGCAAAAGAGGCGGCGGTCCGTCCGGCGATCGTCGCGGGGGAAATCTCCGTCCAGGGCGTGAGCAAGAGCTACGGGGCGGCGCAGTTCCGCAAGGACGTGGTGCGCGATTGCTCGTTCACCATCGAACGCGCCAAGCTCACCGTGATGGTCGGGCCTTCGGGCTGCGGCAAGAGCACGCTCATCCGCCTGCTGGCCGGATTCGAGCAGCCGACCGAGGGCCGGGTCATGCTCGACGGAAATCCGGTGGTCGGCCCGAACCGCGACCGCCTGGTGCTGTTCCAGGAGACGGCCCTGTTCCCATGGATGACGACCTGGGACAACATCCTTTACGGGCCGCGCGCGCGCGGCGAGCTCACGCGCGAGACGCTCGAGTTCGCCGAGTTCCTGCTCGGCAAGGTCGGCCTGCGCGAGTTCCGCGACAAGTACCCGGGCCAGCTCTCCGGCGGCATGCAGCGGCGCGCGGAACTCGCGCGCGCAATGATCAACAACCCCAAGGTGATGATTCTCGACGAGCCGTTCCGCGGCCTGGACGCGATGACCCGGGAACTGATGTGGGAGTACTATGCGCGGCTCTACGAAGAGAACCGGCGCACGAATTTCTTCGTCACCACGGACATCGATGAGGCGGTCTTCCTCGCCGACCGGATGCTGGTCATGTCCAACATCCCGACGCAGGTGCGGGCGGTCATCGATGTCGACCTGCCGCGTCCGCGGCGCCTGTCCGACCTGGTCGAGAGCGATCGCGCGAACGAGATCAAGAGACAGGCGCTCTCGATCCTGCACGCGGAGGCGATGCGCTCGTTCTCGCGCGGCTCCAAGGCGGCCGCCGACTTTGTCGAGGCTTACCTGAAGCGCGCCAGCCGCCAGTGATGGAGCTCGCCCTCCTGCTCGCCGGTCTGCGCGGGGCGCCCGCCTGAGGCGGGGCACGAACGCGGCATGACGGCGCAGATCATCGACGGCAACGCGATCGCCCGGAAGGTGCGCGCCGAATGGAAAGTACGCGCCGACCGCCTGCGGGCGCGCGACGTGATCCCGGGGCTGGCCGTCATCATGGTCGGCGACAATCCCGCGTCGATGGTGTACGTCCGCAACAAGATGCGCGCTTGCGCGGAAATCGGCATCCATTCGGCGCAGTTCCGCTATCCGGCACAGGCGCCGCAGCAGGCGGTACTCGCCAAGATAGAGGAGCTCAATCGCGACGCGCGTTTTCACGGAATCCTGGTGCAGTTGCCGCTGCCTCCCCAGATTTCGGTGCGCGCGGTGCTCGAAGCGATCTCGCCCGAAAAGGACGTGGACGGGTTCCATCTGTACAACGTCGGCGGGCTGGTGGCCGGGGGCACGGTGTTTCCGCCGTGCACGCCCTACGGCGTGCTCTGCCTGCTCGACTACTCGAATATCCCGATCAGCGGCCGGAACGTCACCGTGGTCGGCGCCTCGAACATCGTCGGCAAGCCGCTCGGCCTGATGTTTCTCCAGCGGGAGGCGACCGTGGCGATCTGCCACCTCAAGACGCGGGACCTGGCGCAGTTCACCATCGCCGCCGACATCCTCGTGGTGGCCGCCGGGCAGCCGAACTTGATCACCGCGCCCATGGTGCGCACGGGGTCGGTCGTGATCGATGTCGGCATCAACCGGCTCCCCGACGGCCGGCTGGTCGGCGATGTCGAGTTCGACACGGTGAAGGAGAAGACGTCCTACATCACGCCGGTCCCGGGCGGCGTGGGCCCGATGACCGTGACCATGCTCCTTTGCAACACGATCTCGTCGGCGGAGCGCCTTGCCGCGCAGCCCGGCCGGGCCGGAGTTCCGGCCGCCTAGCTAGAGCGGCGCCCCGCGCGGCCGGCGGCGCGCCGGGTCGTAGAACGGCAGGCGCGCCACGCGTGCCAGCCGCCCATCGTGCAATCCGACCAGGTCTCCGCCGCGCGCGGCCGCGTCCGCGAAGCCGAGCGCGATCCTGCGACCCAGCAGCGGCGAGTCGCATTCGCTGGTGACGCGCGCGAGCGGGAGTCCGCGGCGCGTCGCAGCCGCGGGCGGCCGCATCAGGATCTCCAGCCCGACGAGGCGTCGCGCGCAAGGCGGCTCGCGCCGGGGGCGATCCACGAAGCGCTGCAAGCCGAGCTCCTGCGGGCTATCGCGCGTGCCGATCTCCCTGTCGAATAGCACGTAGCCCGATTCGATGCGCAGGCTATCGGCCGCTTCGAAGCTGCACTCCACGATGCCCAGGTCGCGGCCGGCTTCAAGCAGCGCTCGCCGGGCCGTCAACGCATCGCGGGCGGGGACCACGATCTCGTAGCCGAGCTCGCCGCTGTAGCCTAGCCTGCCGATGACGCTGCGCGCTCCGGCGAGACGGGATTCCAGGAAGTGGAAGTAGCGCAGGCGGCGCAACTCGCAATCGCCGATCAGCCGGGCGAGCGCCTGGCCGCTCGAAGGTCCCTGCAGCGCGAGCACCGCGAACTCCCCCGAGCGGTCGCGAATGCGCGCGTCGAACCGCGCCGCGTGCCGCGCCACCCAGGCGGCGTCGCCGCCGCGGCCGGTGAACAGCCACCATCGGCCATCGGCGTGCCGCCAAAGCGTGGCGTCGATGAAGACGCTGCCGTCCTCGCGCAGGAGCAGCGAGTAGGCGATCCGCCCGGGCTGCAGCGGGGCGAGCGCACGCGTCTGCACCAGCTCGAGCAGCGCCGGCGCGCCGCTGCCGGAGACTTCGCAAAGGCTCATGAAGGAGAAGTCGAACAGACCCGCCGCGCGGCGTGTAGCGAGGTGCTCTGTTACGGGGTCCACAGCGCGCGAACCAGCATGAAACTCCCGACCGCGATGCACAAGGCCGCCGCGAGGCGACGAAGCGTCAATGCGCTGACGGCGTGGGCGAGCTGCACGCCAACCGCGACCCCGGCCAGTTCGAACGCGATGACCCAGGCCGCGACGGCGAAGTCGACGCGGCCGTCCTGCACCCCGGCGATCGATCCTGAAAGCGCCGCGACGATCTGCAGCACCTGGCTCGCCCCGACCGCGGCGAGCGGCGCAAAGCCGAGGATCACCATCATCGGCACGCTGAACAGCGGCCCGCCCGCGCCGGAGAGCCCCGAGCCGAAGCCCGACGCGGCACCCACCGCGACCAGCACCGGCAAGTCGCCCGTGGCGCGTCCGTCGCGCGGCGCGCGCCCCGATTCGCGTGGCGGCAGAAGCATATAGAGCCCCGCGGCGACAATCACCGCCGCGATGACCATCGTGAGAGCAGGCGCGTCGAGCTGCGCCGCCGCCACTGCGCCCAGGTACCCAAAGATGACCGCGCCGAAGCACACCGGGGCCGTCAGGCGCCAGCTGATCGAACCCCGCCGCTGGAACAGGTAGCTGCCGAGCAGCCCGGTGAACAGGAAGGTGAACAGCGCGGTCGCAGCCGCCGCATGTATGCCGAGGCCGCCCAGCATGACGAGAAACGGAATCAGAAGTACGCCG
>JBGQKQ010000073.1:0-13687 GCA_041499655.1 Gammaproteobacteria bacterium | reverse complement strand
CCAAGAATCTGTAGACGGAGGGAACAGCAGCCATGTATCGCGCCACCAAGGACATCAAGCTTCCGACCACCATCACCGGCTCGCTGCCGCGCCCGAGCTGGTACACCGAGAACCTGGGCACGCGCTCTTTCCTCGACGCCATGGTGAGCACCTCGTTCCGCGAGCAGTACGTCGATACGGTCTCGGTCTACCTGCACGAGCAGGAGGTCGCGGGCCTCGACATCGTCACCGACGGCGACGCCCATTTCGACCAGGACATCGGCGGCCAGAGCTGGACCGCCTATCCGACGCGGCACATGGCCGGCTTCGAGCGCGGCAATCCGCGCCCCACGCCCGCCGGCAAGGGCGGCCTGTGGTTTCCGCCGGGCCACATCCTCCACGACTACCTCGAGTCGCGCGTCATGGCGAACATCGTCGGCCCGGTCGGCCGCGGCGACCTGCAATACACACCGATGTGGAAGGCCGCCCAGCGGCTCACCCGGAAGCCGGTGAAGTTCGGCACGATCGGCCCCGAGCTCGTGGCGTTCGCGGTGGCCGACCGCCACTACAAGAACATCAAGGACCGCATCTACGCTCTGGCCGACGCCTTCAACGAGGAATTGCACGAGCTGGCCGACGCCGGTTGCGAGGTGATCCAGTTCGAGGAGCCGCAGATCCACCTGCTTGCCGTGCGCAACATCGTCGACGCGGTGATCAACCCGCAGTTCAGCGTCGAGGTATTCAACCGCACCGTGAAGGGCCTGCGCGCGAAAACCGAAGTGTGGTGCCACAGCTGCTGGGGCAACCCTTCGCAGCAGCGCATGTTCGCGTCGGTGCAGAGCTACAAGCCGGCGCTGGAGCTGTTCAACCAGGTCGACGCCGATGTCATCACCTTCGAATCCTGCAGCGCCGGCGGAATGGATCTCGAGGCCTTCGGCAAGACCATCGCAGGAAAGAAGATCGCGATCGGCGTGATCGATCACCATACGCTTCAGATCGAGCGGCCCGAGGAGATCGCCGATCACATTCGTCGCGCGCTCAAGTACATTCCGGTCGAGCGCCTGGTCATCAGCTCGGACTGCGGCATGGGCCGCGAAGGCATGAGCCGGCGCCATGCTTTCTACAAGATAGTGGCGCTGGTGCAGGGGACGAACATCGTGCGGCGCGAGCTCGGCCTACCGGAAGCGCGCTGCCTGGCCGCCGACGAACGCTATTCGCTGGTGGTGCCGACGAAGTGAGCGAATGAAAAAAGACCTCGAGGACCGCCTCCTCATCCGCGAGCTGGTCGAGAACTGGGCGATCTGGCGCGATTCGATGAAGTGGGATCGCTTCCGGACTGTCTGGCACGCGGAAGGGCAGATGTGGGCCACCTGGTTCCAGGGGCCTTACGAGGAGTTCATCCGGGTGAACAAGGAGGGGTACGCGCGCGGCGTGCGCATCGTGCACCTGCTCGGGGGGTCCTCGATTGACGTTCAGGGCAAGCGCGCCGTCGCGCAGACCAAGATGACGATCTCGCAGCGCGCGCCGGTCGAGGGGGTGCTCTGCGACGTGGCGTGCATCGGCCGCTTCTACGACTTCCTCGAGAAGCGCAAGGGCCGCTGGGGCCTGGTGCTGCGCCGGCTTTTCTACGAGAAGGACAGGCTCGATCCGGTCGATCCGGCGGCCACCCTCAAGCTCGATCAGGCGCTGCTGGCCCGCTTCCCGGTGGGGTACCGCCACCTCGCCTACCTCCAGACCCAAGTGGGCTACAAGGTGAAAGACGACATGCCCGGCCTCGACGGGCGGGAGGCCGAGGAGCTCTACGCCTGGGGCGCGGCGTGGCTGAAGGGCAAGCCCCTTCCGCTGAAGAAACCGTTGACATGACGAGAGGGGAGAAGCATGTCGATCGCCGATAAGTTCAATCTGCTGAACGAGTTCAATATCCTGCGCATCATCTGCGGCGCGTTCTTCATCCCGCATATCTACGCCAAGTACTTCGTGCCCGAGGCGCTCGGTTTTTTCGTCGCGGCCAGGTTCAAGCCGCCGAAGTTCTGGCTGTACACTGCATGCGTCGTCGAGGTCGTGCTCGCGCTCGGCCTGATCCTCGGCATCTACACGACCTATGTCGCCTGGGTGGCGGCCTTCCACCTCGGGGTCGCCGGGGTCGCGGTCTATCGCGTGACCGGCAAGTGGCTCTGGAACATCGGCGGATTCGAGTACTGCCTTTTCTGGGCGATCTGTTGCGCCGTGGTCGCGATGCACGGATGACCCGTATTCCGGAGAAAAGATGATCAACGCGGCTGTCATCGGACTCGGCTGGTGGGGCAAGACCCTCGTCGAATCGGCGGAAGGGAGCGACGCCATCCGCTTCGTCGGCGGAGCGACGCGCACGGTTTCGCCCGAGCTGAAGGCGTTCGCCGAGGCGCACAAGCTGCGGCTCGCGGCGAATTTCGAGGCGCTGCTGGCCGATCCGAAGATCGACGCCGTCGTGCTCGCCACTCCGCACTCCCTGCACGCGCAGCAGGTCATCGCCGCAGCGGGCGCGGGCAAGCATGTCTTCTGCGAGAAACCCTTCACGCTCACCAAGAAGGACGCCGAGGCGGCGGTCGCGGCCATGCGCAAGGCGGGCGTCACCCTGGGCCTGGGCTACAATCGCCGCTTCCATCCGGAAATGATCAGGCTGCGCGAGCGCATCCGCTCTGGCGGCTTGGGTATCGTGATGCACGTGGAAGCCACGATGACTTTCCCCAACGCTTTGCTTCTCAAGTCGACGCAATGGCGCGCCAGCCGGAGCGAGACGCCTTGCGGGGGCCTCACGCCGATGGGCGTGCATGCCGTCGACGGGATGATCGATCTTTGCGGTCAGATCGATACCGTCTATTGCCAGAGTTTCCGCCGTGCCGTGGAGATCGACGCCGATGACACCACCTCGATCCTGTTCCGCATGAAGGACGGGATGTCGGGCTATCTCGGGACCCTAACGGCGACCGGACCAGGTTTCAGCTTCCAGGTTTTCGGCTCCAAGGGCTGGGTGCGGCTCGAAGGCATGACGCATGTCGCCGGCGCCTCGTCGGAAGAGCGGCGCACGCGCCTGTTCGGCGCCTGCAAGTTCCAGCCCGCCAAGGGCGAGGCGGAGGTCTGGCAGGCCGGGAGGCACGACGTGGGCCGGGCTTCGCTCGAAGCGTTCGCGCACGCAGCCGAGGGCGGTCCCGCCTACCTCATACCGCCAGAGCAGATGGTCCACGGCGCGGCGGTGACCGAGGCGATCGTGCGCTCGGCCTCGAGCGGAAAAGTCGAGAAGGTCACCTGAGGCTTTCCGGAGGGGAAAAATGGATCTCGGCAACGGCCTCGGCCACCTGACCTATTCGACGCTTGTCCATCCGGGCGACACCTGGGAGGAAATGTGGGCGAGCCTCACCAGCTACGTTCCGAAGGTAAAGGCGCGAGTCTCCCCTCGTGCACCGTTCGGCGTGTCGCTGAGGCTGTCGGCGAGATCGGCGGATACCCTGGTGAAGAGCCGCGCGGAGCGCGACAAGCTCAAGAAGTTCCTCGCCGACAACGACCTGTACCTCTATACGGTGAATGCTTTTCCGTACGGGCCTTTCAAGAACCAGGTGGTCAAGGAGCAGGTCTACGAGCCTGACTGGCGCTCGGAGGAGCGCACGCGCTACACCAACGACGTGGCCGAGGTGCTCGCCGACGTGGTGCCCGAGGGGATCGCGCCGTCAATCCAGAGCGCGCCGCTCGGCTTCAAGCCGCGCGTGACCGGCCCGGACGTGGTGGCGAGCTATACGCAGCACGTGCTGCGCGTGGCCGCCCACCTGGTCGCTCTCGCCTCGCGCACCGGGCGCACCGTGACGCTGGCGCTGGAGCCGGAGCCGTTTTGTTTTCTCGAAACCACGGACGAGACGGTCGCCTATTTTACGAACCACCTTTACTCGGGAGCGTCCGCGACGGCTCTCGCGAAGCTCGCTGGCATTCCCGTTTCCGAAGCGCACGTCGCGCTGCGCCGGCACGTGGGCGTCGTGTTCGACATCTGCCACCAGGCGGTGGTGTACGAGAACATCGCAGAGTCTCTGCAAAAGCTCGTGAACGCCGGAATTCCCATCTTCAAGCTCCAGGAAGCGGCGGCGATGCGGGTTCCGGAAGTCACGCAGAAGATCGTCGACACGCTCGCGCGCTACGCGAAGACGATCTACCTGACCCAGACGGTGGAGAAGAAAGACGGCAAGCTCACGCGCTTTCTCAACCTGGAGGACGCCTTCAGGGCCTGGCAGGCGAACCCGGGGCCGCGTGAATGGCGCACCCATTTCCACGTTCCCGTGTTCCTCGAAAGCCTGGGAGAGCTGGGCACGACACGCTTCGCCATCGAGGATGCCCTCAAGTTCCACAAGGCGAATCCGCTGTCGCGTCAGCTGGAAATCGAGACTTATACCTGGGACGTCCTGCCCGAACACTTGAAGACCGGCGATATCGTCGACTACGTCACGCGCGAGATCGAATGGGTTCGCGGCCAGCTCGCTTGATCGGGGGAAGACCATGAAGGTCGGATTTATCGGCACCGGACGGATGGGCCGGGCAATGGCTCGCCGCCTGATCGAGGCGAGTCACGATATCGCCGTTTTCAATCGTACCGCCGCCAAGGCCGCGGAGCTGGTGCAGGCCGGCGCGAGGTCGGCGGCCTCGCTCGCGCATGCGGTGCGTCACGGCGAGGCGGTCTTCACCATGCTCGCCGACGATGCGGCGCTCGACGACGTCGCCGGTCAGACGGACGGGTTGCTCGAGTCCCTGCCGAGAGGGGGCATCCACATCTGCTCGGGCACCCACGGCATCGCCGTCATTCGCAAGCTCAAGGCGGCGCATGCCGGGCGTGGCCAGGTCCTCGTCACGGCGCCGATGCTCGGCCGGCCCGAGATGGTGGCCTCCGGCCAAGCCGGCATTGTGATCGCGGGCCCGGCGGAAGCTCTGCGGCGTTGCGCCCCTTTGTTCGCGGCGATCGCGCGGCGCAGTTTCGAGGCCGGCGCCGACCCGGAAGCGGCGACCGCGATCAAGATCGCCAACAATTTCGTGCTCGGTTGCGCGATCGAGGCGATGGGCGAGGGTTTTTCACTGATCCGGAAGTACGGCGTCGTGCCGCAGGTGTTCAACGACGTCATGACCGACGGGCTGTTCGCGTGCTCGGCGTACAAGGCCTACGGGAAGATCATCGTGGAGGAGACTTACGACCGCGTCGGCCAGATGGCCGTGCTGGGGCTGAAGGACGCCAATCTCGCGCTCGCCGCCGGGGAGGCGGTCGGGGTGCCGCTCCCGAGCGGCAATGTCTGGCGCGACCGCCTGGTCGGCGCACTCGCCCACGGCGACGGCGGCAAGGACTGGGCGGTGATGGCGCTCGAACAGGCGCGGGCGAGCGGCCTGGCCTGAACGCCGCTTTCCCTCCCGGTCGCGTAAAATCCGCCTTCGACCGGAGAGGTGGATGAGTGGTTTAAGTCGCACGCCTGGAAAGCGTGTTTAGGTTAATAGCCTAACGCGGGTTCGAATCCCGCCCTCTCCGCCAGACAAGGCACCATGAAAGAGATCGCAAAGCGGACTTTGGCGGCGTGCGCACTGCTCATCTCGGGTGAGCTCGCGGCGCAGACGTTCAAGTGCACCGACGCGGCCGGAAAGATCACCTACTCGGGCAAGCGATGCAGTGAGCTCGGGTTGAAAGACGCCGGCGAAGTCAAGGACCGGATCAATATCAACCCGGCCTACCGGCCGCCAGCCCAGAGCGAAAAGCCGCGGCGGGTACCGTCCGCTCCGGCCGCGGCCGCCCCGCCCCCTTCCGCACCGGCCGCCGCCGCGGAAGAACCGGCCAATCCGGAGCGACGCTGCTTCACCGTAAAGACCGCCAAGGGCAACGTCACCCGCTGCAACGACAATCCGGATGAATGACCGTGTTGTCGGGTGCCTGGCCGCGCTCCTGGCCGTTGCCGGGTGTGCGACGCCGGACAACCCGCCCGACCTGGGAGCCCGGTATCGCGCACAGGTGAACGCGTGCCGCGCCGGTTACGGCGATCCCGTATTGAACCCGATTCGAAACAAGTTTCCCATTCTGACGGGGCGCGAACAACCGACAGCTGGAATGCTGTCTGATTCGTCGAAACCCACCGACGAGCAGAAATCACTGATCCTGGTGTACGACAGGCGCGCGATCGAATGCGCAAATGGCTACACGCCGGTCTTTGCCGATTTCGGGCCAGGCTATCTCGCGGTTCATCTCCAGGCAACGACCCGGGCCCAGGCGGCTCGGGTCGATCTCTATCAGGGCAAGTCGACGTTCGGGGAATACGTCCGCAAGGTAACCGCGTTGACGGATGAAGCGAGAGCGCGATTCGCGGACCTCAATCGCGCGCCAGCAGGCGCCAGCGTGCCGGTGTCCCAACCGCCGGCCTTTCAACCCATGCAAGGGCCGGCGGTTCGCCCCGACCCGAAACTGTGAACTGTGCCACGGCGCGAGCCGTCGCAATCTCGCAGAATGCTCGTGCTGAATCGAGAGGTCATGGACGCACCGACGGGAGGCGGTGGACCAAAGGAGCGAGCAATGCGTAGTTCCGTCATCGTTGTGAGCGCGGCCGTGCTGCTTCTGATGCTCAACGGATGTAGCAGCAGTACAGTCAGTTCATCGCAATCGCAGCCCAACAATCCCGGAGGCACGAGCAGCCTGTCGGGAAACGTGGACAGCTCGCTGATCAATCGCGGCGGCACGAACACGGCCTATATCTATAGCGGTGTGGTGACGCCGAGCGGCGCCGTGCAGCCCGTCGCGACGACACCGGTGACCCAGGATAATGGCGCCTGTACGTTCAGCTACCGATTCGGGGCGTTACCGGGCGGCGTCTACACGGTGGCGTTCAGCAGTGATGCGACGACATTCCGCGGTACGTCGACCGTGACGCTTCCGGGCACGAGCACCCACGATTTCCCGCCGGCCCGGCGCCTGCAGGTGGGGCCGACGCGCGCGCTCACGGTTCCAAGCGCCGCCGCGGCCGTCGCGCAGGCCGGCGACGTGGTCGAGATCGACGCGGGGCTGTACACGGACGACATCGTCGTCTGGCGTCAGAACAATCTCACGCTGCGGGGCGTGGGCGGGCGCGCCCACATCCATTCGACGCAGATCATCCCGTTTGTCTCGGGCGGTACCGATCAGCAGAACGGCAAGGGAATATGGGTCCAAGCCGGATCCACGCAGAACACCACCGTCGAAAATATCGAGCTCTCGGGCGCCAGCGTGCCCGACCAGAACGGCGCCGGCATTCGCGCCGACGGGTCCGGCCTGACGGTGTGCAACGGCTACTTCCACGACAATGAGGACGGGATTCTCGGCGGAAGCGGAGTCGTGCTGGTCGAATATTCCGAATTCGATCACAACGGGTTCGGCGACGGCCAGAGTCACAACATGTACTTCGGCCAGGGCGTGACCCTGTTCACCCTGCGCTACAGCTACTCGCATCGCGCCAAGATCGGCCACAACGTCAAGAGCCGGGCGCAGGAAAACCGCATCCTCTACAACCGCATCACCGATGAAGAGGGCACCGCCAGCTACGAGATCAACCTGCCCAACGCGGGCCTCTCCTTCGTCATCGGCAATCTCATCCAGCAGGGAGTCAGCACCGACAATTCCACCATCATCGAGTATGGAGAGGAGGGCGTTCCGGCGGGGTGGAAGACCGAGCTCTATGTGGTGAACAACACCATCGTGAACGATCTCGGCTCCGGCAGGTTCATCGATATCGCAGCGCCCGGCACCACGGCGCGTTTCGTGAACAACATCTTCGCGGGCGGAGGCAGCGTGGCGAGCGGGGCCGGCATCACTTCCACGAGCAACCTCACGAGCAACCCGGGCCTCGTCGACAGCGCGAATTTCGACTATCACCTCACGTCGATGTCGCCGGCGCGGAACGCGGGCGTCGATCCGGGCAGCGCCGGCGCCGTGAGCCTGGTACCGACCAGCCAGTACGTGCATCCGATCAGCCGCGAGGACCGGCCCTCGGACGGCGCGATCGATATCGGCGCCTACGAGTTCCAGTGATGCGGGCTCACGTTCATGCCTTGCGCGACTCCAGCTCGCGCAAGTGGACGGGGGTCGCGATGCCCATCCCCTGAGCGAAGTCGACGCCGACCTCCCGCAGTTTCTCGATGATCTCCCGGGTTTCGACGAGCTGGGCGACCGAGCGTATGCCGATCGTCCTGGCGACCCGCGCCATCGACGCCACTCTTGCGAGGTACACATTGTTGCGCAGCATCCCCAGGACGACCATGCCGTCGATCTTCACGAAGTCCGCTCTGAATTCGCGCAGGCCGTCGAAGGAGACGCTTTCCCTGCCGAATCCGCTGAGAGCGAGAAGGCAACCCTGCGTCCGGATCGCCGCCGCGAACCGCGCCAAGTGGGCGCGCTCGGTGGTCGCGTCCAGATCCGATATTTCGAAGCAAAGGCTTTTTCCCAATATGTCGCTGGCACGCAGTTGGCTCGCGACGAACTCCGGGAATGCCGGGTCGCAGAGCGTGGCTTTCGCCACGTTGATGAAGAAGATCGATTCGGGCGACCAGACCGCCGTGGGCCTGCGGTGCGAAGCCCATTCGACGACATGCCGGACGACCCACCGGTCGAGGCGCGGCAGCAAGCCGAATTTCTCTGCGAGAGGGAAGAAGGCGCCGGGAGGCATGAGGTTGTCCTCCTCCTCCAGCAGCCGGACGAATATCTCGAAATGGTTCACCGCCGGAGCGCGCGGGGACAGCGGCACGATGCTCTGGCAGAGCAGGGCGAATTCGTCCTTCTCCAGCGCGGCGGTGATGCGTTCCGAAGCGTCCGCCCGGCCGGTCACGGCCTCGGAGAAGGTCTCGATGTACAGGCCTTGCTCGTGCCCTTCTTGGCCGGGAGGTTCGGCAGAGGTCTCGCGGGAACCCGTGCGAGCGTCGGCAGAGGGGACCGGCCCGGACGCGCCGCTCGAGACTTCGAAGAATCCTTCGACCGCGCCTTTCTTCGTGAAAACCGGCAGGTACCAGGACTCGAGGCCGGGGCCCGGGGCGCCGTCCGGGCGTGTACGCAGGAAACGGACCGTCTCGCCGGCCAAGGCCCTGCGCACGTGCGCCGCTACCTCGTTGTAGACCTTCCCTCCAAGCACGTCCCTCATGTAGATGCCCGTCAGTTGCTCTGCCTTCAATCGCATTTCTTCCCGGAATGCGCGGTTATGGTAGCGGTAGATTCCTTCGCGGTCGACGAAGGCGACCATGGTGGGCATGTCGTTGTCGATCAGCTGCAGGCGTGCATTGCTGCCGGCCAGCAGCCCATCGGCGGCTTCGCGGCGCTTTACCTCCTGCGCGAGCTTCTCTTCCATTTCCCCCGCCTTTTCGGCCAGCTCCACCGCCCTGCGGTCGGCCCTGGCCGCCCGGGATGCGAGCGAGGCCGTGGCCGCGACGAGAATCCCGGCGAGAAAGGTCACCCAGTGGACATCGAATTCGGTGAAGACGATCATCCCCACCAGCAGAGCGGTGGTGACGATCAGCGCGATCGCAGAGAAGGCCGGACGAACTCTCCGGTAGGGTGAGGGAAGCAGCATCGGAAAATTTCCCTGATTTTCAGCGTCTGGATTATCTCCGTTCCGGGAACGAATGGGCATCGGTCCCGTACCGGAACGGTGCGAGCGGACTCAGCCGCCGACCGGTGCAAGCACCATTTCGATGAGCGCGAGATTCCCCTTCGCGACGGCGTCGAGCCCGCGCAGCAGCGCGGCGCGCACTTCCGACGGCCGCTCGACTGTTTCTCCGTAGCCCCCGAAAGCCCGCGCCAGCGCCGGATAGTCCGGCCGCGGCGCGATCGACAGCCCGGCGAACTTCCTGGAGCGCACCGCCCAGCCCTCCGGGTACTCGCGCACGACGTCAAGCTTCTGCGATAGATAGCCGGCGTTGTTGAAAAGCACCACCAGCAGGGGAAGCTTCAGCTCCTGAGCGGCGCCGAAGGAGGCGATGACCGGGTTGTAAAAAAACGCCCCGTCGCCGATGGTGACGGCGACCGTCCGGTCAGGGCGCGCGACCTTGGCCCCGAGCCCGGTGCCGATTCCCATCCCGAGACCGCCGTAGCTCGCCGAGATGAAGCCGCCGGGGGCAAGGCGCTCGAGCTGGCGCAGCACGTCGTGGCGGTGGGTGATGGTTTCGTCGACCACGATTGCGCCCTCGGGGAGGACCGCGTTCAGCTCGTGTCCGATCCAGGCGGATTCGATGCGCGCCGCGGTGCCGCTGTCGCGGCCCTTTTCGCGCCATTGCTCACGCGACTTCGCGTTGCGCTGTGCCCATTCCCCGGTGATGGCGGAGCGCGATCCTCTGGGGACCGCGCGCGCGACCCGCTCGCACAGCAGCGCGAGCGAGGGCTCGAGCGCGCCGGCGACCGATATATCGTTGCGAAAACCCCAGTAGGGAAGGTGGGTGTGCAGCGGGTCCTCGCCGAGAAAGGCGATGCGCGCTCTGGAGTCCGAGAGCAGTGCGGGCGGATGCACGGGGACAACGGTCTCGACGCAGAACAGCAGGTCGCATTCTCCGAGCAGGGCTTTCATGTCCGGGCCAACGCCGCCGTAGAGCGGGTGCGCGCGTGGGAAATTCGCGTAGCCGGGCTGCCAGGCGTCGAAGACTGGCGCACCCAGGATCTCGGCCAGCTCGGCCAGCTGGGCGACCGCGGCGGGATCTTTGCCGGCCTCCTCGGTGAGGATCACCGGTCTCTTCGCGGCACACAACATCTGCGTAAGCTCGTCGAGCGCGGCGGGATCGGCCGCGGGATTGCGCACCGGTGCGCTCGAGCGTGCGGCTTCTTCCGGATGCAGGTCCATCAGGAACTCGGTCGGAATCGAGACGAAGGCCGGGCCGCCAGGGGCGCACGCGGCGATGCGGCAGGCCCGCTCGATTGTCGCGGAGAGAAGCACACTGTCGTTCAGGCCGAAACTCCATTTCACGCAGGGTGCTACGAGGCGAGAAGGGCCGCCGACATCGGTGAGCAGGCGCAGCCACTGCGGGCCGATGCCGTATCCGGGCCGCTCGCCGAAAGTGATCGACTCCCCGGCGAGCACCACCATCGGGATGCGCTCGTGCAGCGCCGCGCGCATGGCCATGGTCGCGTGCAGCGCGCCGACGGTCGTGTGGAGAACCACGGCGGAGAGCTTGCCGGTGCTCTTGCCGTAGCCGCTCGCCATGGCGATCGCGGTTTCCTCGTGGCGCGAGGAGAGGTATTCCGGAAACTCCTCGCGCGCGGAAGGCATCGCCAGCGCCTCCCAAAGCGGGGCCCAGTCCGACCCCGGGGAAGCGAAGATCTTCTCCACCCCCATCCTGCGGAGGGTGCGAAGAAGGGCGTGCGCGCCGCTTATCGTTCCCGGACTGTCCATGTCAGGCGGCATGTTCTCATGAAGCGGGAAATACCAGTGACTTGATCACCACCGGCACGGCCCCCGACGCCGGGATGATCTCCCCGATGTCGACGAAGTCGAACTCCCGCAGGGCGATCCCGTCGATCGACACGACTGGGTTCGGCAGCCGCAGCTGCTCGACGCAGTGGATGCCGATCAGCCCGCCGATGTCGCTGTCGCCGACGAGTATGAGGGGCAGGCCGCGCCCGAGCAGGGCTGCGAAACCCGCGACGATGCCCCGGCAGAACCCGTCCAGGCGCGCGAAGGACGCGGTTTCCCTCCAGCGGTAGCACAGTGCCGCGGGCCGCTCGCCCGAGTCCAGGTCGAGGCGCCGCAAGGCGGCGCTCACGGCGGCGGCGATGCGCCCGGCATCGACCGATTCTTCGTCGAGCGACAGCTCGGGCGTGATCACGGGCACGTTGCGCAGGGGCAGCACGCTCTGAGGCTCGACGAAAATAGTGCCGCCGCTCACTTGTATGGTGTACTGGGATGCGCCGATCACGGTGGCGCGTATGCCCTCGTCGGAGCGCTCGACGCGCACTCCCCAGGACCGTGCGCGCGCAAGGACCGCCCGCGCGAGCGGCACGCCGAGGTCGCCGAAGGCGCGTGTCTCGCGCCCGTAAAGGTATTCGGAAACTCCTCCGGAGAACGTGACCACGTCCGGCTTGCGCTCGTTGCGCAGGGGATCGAGGCGCACCAGGGCGGCTGTCCGCGCCTCGAGCGCGGAGCTACTCATCGCCTCGAGAAGGCGATCGGCCATGCGCTCGACCATCCGGTCCAGGCCTCCGGCGTCGGGCACGCTCCCGAGCTCAAGCGAAACACCGACCTCTTCGGCGAAGCGGAGCGCGGCCTCCTCGATGCGGTTCACGCGCCCGTCGCGGTCGAAGGAAACGGTGCGAGCCCCGACGTCGAGCGCGGTCAGCTCGGCGATCTCGCCGCTCTCGCATACCGCGATCTTCGAAGTGCCGCCGCCGATGTCGATATTCATCACCCGCGCCGAGTCGCGGATCGAGCGCGCGACCGCGCCCGATCCGTACGCCGCGAGCGTGGCCTCGAGCGCATCGCCCGCACTCACCGACACGAACTTGCCCGCCTGCGCCGCGAAAAGCTCGCCGATCGCCCGCGCGTTGGCACGGCGCACAGCGACCCCGGTGAGGATCAGGGCGCCGGTATCGATCGCCCGCGGGTCGACGTTCGCCAGCCGATATTGCTCTTCGACGAAGGCGCCGAGCGCGGCGGCGTCGATGGTCGCGTCGGCGGAATACGGAGTCAGCAGGATCGCGGACTCGTGCAGGACCTTTCGCTCGGCGACCACGTAGCGGTTGTCGAGCCGCTCGAGCACCAGGCGCGAGAACACGAGGTGCGAAGTCGAGGAGCCGATGTCGACGCCGACGCTCGCAAGCCGGATCTCGTCCTCGACTTCGAGGCTGCGGTTCGTTCCGCTGAAGAAGACTCTGCCTCCCGCTTCTTCAGCCATCGGGATGACTACTTCTTGGGCTGAACGTACCAGCCCGGGTCCATGCGGCTGGGAACCCCGTTCTTCTTCAGCGTCTCCTCGTATTCGGCGCGGATGTACGGATCTTCCATCCAGTAGGGGATCGAGGTGCCGCCTTCCGGAATATCCATTCCCGTGTAGTCGATCGCTTTTTCGCCCGGTACGCCGGGATCGCGCCCGGGGTTGTGCGGGCCGAACCAGGCGGTAAGGCGCAGAGGGTCCTTCGAGCCGCTGAAGTGCTGGTGATACCAGCGCGCGCCGCCGGGTGCGGCGCTCACCATGCCCACCGGCTCGTAGTCGACGCGCTTCACCTCCTCGGCACGGCCGCCCTTCCAGGGCGTGACGCCCAGGCGCTCCGGCCAGGTGTAGGTGTATCCCTTGCCTTTCACGCAGATCAGCACCGCCGCCGAAGTGTGCGCGTGCGCCTTCGAGTATCGCCCCTGCTCGTGCTGGCCGATCCAGAAATAGAAGCAGTTGTTCGTCATGAAGGGCTCGACGCGCCGCCAGCCGGGCGAGCGGCGGTTGTCCAGCGGCAGCTCGCAGTTGACGATGTCGGGGATGAAGTTCGTGCGCCGCATCGCCAGTCCCCGCACCGGATCAGGCTCGATGTCGTCCTTCGGCTTGAAAAAGTCGTCCGCGCCGCTGAAGCGGTCGCGAAACACGAACGGATTGTTGAACACCGCGTCGACGCTGTTGATCATGTTGAGCACGTTGGGCGCCGTGGTTCCGGCGAGGAGCAGCGCGCCGCCCGAGGTGGCGTTGACCAGGCGGTGCCAGGCGTTCATCGGAATCGAGAACATCGATCCCT
>JBGQKQ010000072.1:0-13719 GCA_041499655.1 Gammaproteobacteria bacterium | reverse complement strand
CTCGCCCGAGACAGTGCGCGCCCTAGGCCAGGCATTCGATCGGGCCAGCAAGGACGGCACGCTCAGACGCATCACCGGCCGTTACGACTTCTGAGATGGTCGGGGTGACTGGATTCGAACCAGCGACTCCTGCGTCCCGAACGCAGTACTCTACCAGGCTGAGCTACACCCCGAACCGGATCGGAAACCGCGCGGAGGAAGAGGCGCCTCGGGAAACTCAGTAGTCGCGCTCGACCGCGAAGGTCGCCAATTCTAGCAAAGAATCGCGATAGCTTGAATTCGGCAGAGCCGCTATGGACTCGCTCGCGATACGGGCTTCGTCCTTGGCCTTGGCCCTCACGTAGTCGAGTGCCCCGGTCACGCGGATTGCGTCGAGGACTGCGCCGAATTCCTCCCCTCCGCCCCGTTCGATCGCGGAGCGCACCAGCTCAGCCTGCTCGCCCGATCCGCGCTGCATCACGTGGATCAGGGGGAGAGTGGGCTTGCCCTCCCTCAGATCGTCGCCCAGGTTCTTTCCCGTATGCCCAGCGTCCCCCGAATAGTCGAGCACGTCGTCGATCAGCTGGAAAGCGGTTCCCAGGTGCATGCCATAGCGCGCCAGGCCGGCTTCCATCCCGGCACTCGCGCCGCCCAGTATCGCACCCAGCTGCGCCGCCGCCTCGAAGAGCTTCGCGGTCTTGCGTCGGATCACCTCGAGGTACGCGACCTCGCCAATCGCGCAATTGTGGGCGTTCATGAGCTGCAGGACTTCGCCTTCGGCGATGGCGTTGGTCGCGTTGGCCAGGACCTCCATCACCCGCATGCTGCGCACGCCCACCATGATCTGGAAGGCCCGGGAGTACAGAAAATCCCCTACGAGCACGCTCGCGGCATCGCCGAACTCGGCATTGGCGGTCTTGCGCCCGCGTCGCAGCTCGGATTCGTCGACGACGTCGTCGTGCAGGAGCGTTGCGGTGTGAATGAATTCGACCACCGCGGCGAGCTCAACGTGCTGGTCACCCCGATAGCCGGTGGCCCCGGCGGCGAGACAGACGAGCGCCGGGCGCAGGCGCTTGCCGCCCCCGGCGATGATGTACTCGGCAATCTGCCGAATCAGCACGACGTCCGATTCCAGCCTGCGCCGGATCATGGCGTCCACCGCCTGCATGTCTGCGGCGATAAGATTGCGGAGAAGTTCGGGTTGCAATGGGGTAAAGCGGAAATCGACCTAACCGCGGGGTGAGGAGCATAGCATAATTTTTGACTCCACCTGCTAAACACATGTATAATTTCGTGTTTTTCCAGCGCAGTTCCTAGCGCACTTCGGAGATCAGCATGTACGCCGTGGTAAGAACCGGGGGCAAGCAGTACCGCGTTTCCGCGGGTGAGAAACTCAGGATCGAAAAGCTCGCCGCCGAAGTGGGCAGCGAGCTGGTGCTCGACGAGGTGCTTCTCGTCGGCGAAGGTCAGGCGCTCAAAGTCGGCACACCGGTCGTAAAGGGCGCCTCAGTCAAGGCCAAGGTCTTGGCCCACGGCCTCGCTGAAAAAGTGATGATATTCAAGATGCGCCGACGCAAGAACTCGAGGCGGCTCCGCGGCCACCGTCAGGCCTACACCGAAATCGAAGTGACCGGCATCGCTCAACCGTAGCCGGACGACGGACGCACACAGAGGCAAGCCATGGCACACAAGAAGGCAGGAGGCAGTTCCCGCAACGGGCGCGACTCGCATTCCAAGCGCCTGGGCGTCAAGCGTTTCGGCGGGCAGGTCGTCGCCGCCGGCAGCATCATCATCCGGCAGCGCGGAACCCGCGTTCACCCCGGGGACAACGTCGGCATGGGGAAGGACCACACGCTCTACGCGAAGGTGAACGGCAGGATCCAGTTCAACCTCAAGGGCCCGGCCCGCAGGCAGACCGTCAGCGTGGTGCCGGCTTAACAAGACAAGACCGCTCTCTCGAGAAAAGCCCTATCCATGCGATAGGGCTTTTTTGTTTTCATGATGAAATTCATCGACGAAGCCCACATCGAGGTCCACGCCGGAAAAGGCGGCGACGGCGCGGTGAGCTTCCGGCGCGAGAAATACGTTCCCCGGGGCGGCCCGGACGGCGGCGACGGCGGCCGGGGCGGAAGCGTGCTCGCCGTAGCCGATCGCAACATCAACACTCTCGTCGAGTATCGGTTCGCGCGCATTCATCGCGCGCGCGACGGAGAACGGGGCGGCGGGCGTCAATGCAGCGGCAAGAGCGCGGAAGACGTGGTGTTGCGCATGCCCGCCGGCACGGTCATCACCGACGCCCGCACCGGGGAGCCTCTCGCCGATCTCGCCGAGCACGAGCAGACGGCCGTGCTCGCCCAGGGCGGCAGGGGCGGGCTGGGCAACGTCCACTTCAAGTCGAGCACGAACCGCGCTCCCCGCCAATCCACCCCCGGAACATCCGGGGAACACCGCGTGCTCAATCTCGAGCTGAAGGTGCTCGCGGATGTCGGCCTGCTTGGGCTTCCCAACGCCGGAAAATCGACCTTCATCAGAGCCGTCTCCGCCGCGCGTCCCAAGGTTGCCGACTACCCTTTTACGACTTTGCATCCGCATCTCGGGGTAGTCCGCGTCTCAGTCGACCGGAGTTTCGTGATCGCCGATATCCCCGGCCTGATCGAAGGCGCAGCCGAAGGCGCCGGGCTGGGGCATCAGTTTCTCAGGCATCTGGCGCGAACCCGGCTGCTCCTGCACATCGTCGATATCGCACCCGTCGAGCACGGCGCCGACCCGGCCCGCGATGCCCGCGCAATCATCGCGGAGCTGAAAAAGTTCGATGCGGCACTCCACAGGAAGCCGCGCTGGCTGGTGTTCAACAAAATGGATATGCTGCCCGGCGAGGAGGGCGACGCGGCCGTCGGCGAGGTGGTACGCAGGCTGCGCTGGCGCGGTCCGAGCTTCCGCATATCCGCGCTCACCGGCGAGGGCTGCCGGGAACTCACGCAATCGGTGATGAAATTTCTTGAAACCGGTAACACGGCATGAGCGGAGCGAAACGTTTCGTCGTCAAGGTCGGCAGCACGCTCGTCACCAATCGCGGCGCGGGACTCGACGCGTCCGCGATCGCGCGCTGGGCGAGTCAGGTCGCGAGACTGCGCCAGTCCGGGAAGGAGATCGTCCTCGTCTCGAGCGGCGCAATCGCCGAGGGCATGCAGCGCCTCGGATGGACGCGCCGCCCGATCTCCATGCATGAGCTTCAGGCCGCCGCCGCGGTCGGACAGATGGGGCTCGTGCAAGTATACGAATCCTGCTTCCGCGAACATGGCCTGCGCACGGCGCAGGTATTGCTCACCCACGCCGACCTGGCCGACCGGCAGCGCTATCTCAACGCCCGTTCCACCCTGCTGACGCTGCTCGGACTGGGAATCATTCCCGTCATCAACGAAAACGACACCGTCGTCACGGACGAAATCCGGTTCGGTGATAACGACACGCTCGCCGCACTAGTGACGAATCTCGTCGAAGCTGACTGCCTGATCATCCTGACCGACCAGCAGGGTTTGTATACCGAAGACCCGCGGCTCAATCCGGAGGCCTCCCTCATCAAGAACGCACAAGTGGGCGAGGCGCGTCTCGAGCACGTAGCCGGCGGCACCGGGTCGGCCATCGCCAAGGGGGGAATGCTCACGAAAGTGCTCGCAGCCAAGCGCGCCGCCCGCTCGGGAGCGAGGACCGTGATCGCTTCGGGAAACGAGCCCGACGTGTTGCTGAGACTCGCTGCGGGAGAAGAGATCGGCACCCTGCTCTCCCCTCAAACGACCCCGCTTGCCGCGCGCAAGCAGTGGCTTGCCGACCACCTGCAGGTTGCCGGAACACTCAATGTCGATGCCGGAGCCGCGAAGGCGCTCCGGTCCGGAGGCAAGAGTCTGCTGCCGGTCGGCGTCAAGAACGTGGAAGGTGAATTCGAGCGAGGCGCAGTGGTCGCCTGCCTCTCGCCCGACGGCGTCGAGGTGGCGCGCGGCCTGGTCAACTACAACTCGCAGGAATCGCGCCGTATCGCGGGGCGGGCGTCAAGCGAGATCGAGGCGATCCTCGGTTATGTCGACGAGCCGGAACTGATTCATCGCGACAATCTCGTTGTGCTCTGACGCGGCTATCTGGGCCTCCCGCGGGCAATCGCCTGCACCACTTCCTCGGCGGTCTTCGCCCCGCGAGCGGTGCAAAAGAAGTCATCCGCCAGCACCAAGTGTTGGTCGGTCTGATATTGGCTGTACAAGGTCCATTGCTGGCTTCGCGCCTGCACCCATGTCCCGTCGGACCTGCCGAACGCGTAGGTTCGGGTCTGGTAGGTCTCACAGCGAATGCCCTCGTAGCTTACGTTCGCCGCTCCGGAAAGACTACGTGCGACCAATGTATAACGCACGATCCCGTCCTGTCGGACGCTGACCGAACCCGGATCGATGAAGAAAGCGAAAGGCCTCGTCGAACTAACGTAGACGGAAAGCAGGCTCCCGTCCTTGGGATAAGGCGGTAGCGACGTCCTTTGGACCTCCCAGGGCTTGCCCTCGAGATCGTCTTCCGGGAGCGGTTTGGGTTCGGTGCAAGCCGCGGCCGCCAGGAAAGCGAGCGCGCAGAGGCAGCGACAAACGGTCAAGCCAGGTCCCTGGCGAGGGAATCCCGCACCGCCGGCGGTGCCTCCAGCATTGCGGCGTAGCGCGGATGATCGATTCCCATCGTGAGCGAAGCGCCGTTCTTCAGCGCCTTTGCCATGTCCTCGGTCAGATCGAAGCGCAGAAAATGCACCGATGAAGTTTTCTCCTCGTTCTCCCGGTCGAGGTCTTCGTCCGCGATCGCCCAAACGCGTCCGTGAGCCTGGACCTGGACCCACGTTTTGTCTTCGATGCCGATCAGCCCCTCGAGCTTAGTGCGCCGCTCGCCCGGGTCGGGATACTCGACCATCAGAGTAGCCTTGAGATTGCGACCATCAGGCACGAGCGGATTGTAGGCGTCGAGCTCTTGCTGGATACCCTGCTCCTCGAAGATCCGCTCAACGCGCAACATCTCCTGCACCTGATAGCGGATCGTAAGCTCGTCCTCGAACAGCAGAGTGACATGCTCGCCCAAGGGAACGCTGCGGTTCTTCTTGTGCGCCATGACTTTCGCGCGGAATTGCGTGCGCTCCCGCGCGTAGGTCTCAAGAGGCATCAGGCTAGCACGGTCGATTCGTGGCATTGCGGATACGTAAGCTATGGGTTCAAATTGAATACGCCTTCCGGAGCAGCGAAAGCGGGTGCGTCTTCTGTGCGCTGGTTTCTCCCATCCCCTGCTCGATGTGACGGGCGGCGATGGGGCAGTCGGAAGTGATGTGATCGGGTTCGCTACTGGCCATCTGGCGGAACACGGGCCGACCGATTTTCATCGAGTTCTCGTAGTACTCGGACTTGACGCCCCAGGTCCCGTCGTGGCCCGAGCAACGCTCCACGGTATTCAGGGTTGTCCCCGGCACCAGTTGCAGCGCCTCGCGCGTCTTCTGGCCCATGTTCTGGACCCGCGTGTGGCATGGCACGTGGTAAGACACCTTGCCGAGGCTCTCCTTGAAATCGGTCTTGAGCAGGCCCTCGCGGTGGCGCAGGACGAAGTACTCGAACGGGTCGAACATGGCCTCGCTTACGGCCTTGACGTCGGCGTCCTCGGGAAACAGGAGGCGCAGCTCGCTCTTGAACATCAGCGTGCACGAGGGCACCGCGGTGAGGATTGCGTAGCCTTCGCGCGCAAGCTTCGCAAGCGGGGGAATGTTCAATGACTTGAGGCGCTCAACCCCCTCGAGGTCGCCGAGCTCGAGCTTGGGCATGCCGCAGCAGGCTTCCTGCTCGACGAGCGTGTAGGGGATCTCGTTGTGATCGAGAACCGCGAGCAGATCGTGGCCTATGCCGGGCTCGTTGTAGTTCACATAGCAGGTCGCGAATACCGCCACCTTGCCCGGCGTGCGCTCCCCATTTCTCACTTCGCGCGCCTTGCTCGAAACTGCCTGCCCGCGGAAGGTACCGGAACTATAGGGTGGCAGCCGGCGCTCGCGGTGGACGCCGATCGCCTTCTCCATCAGCGCGCGGGCGGCAGGGTTGCGGTTGACGGCGTTTACAACGGTCGCCACGACGGGAATCGCTGCGAGCTTGCCGATTGCGTCGGTCGAGGAAAGCAGCCGGTCCCGAAACCGAATTTCCCTCTTCTGAAACTTGACCGCCTTGGCCCGCAGCATGAGGTGCGGGAAATCGACGTTCCAGGGATGCGGCGGCACGTAGGGGCACTTCGTCATGTAGCACATGTCGCACAGGTAGCACTGATCCACAACCTTCCAGAACTGCTCTTTCGGCACCCCGTCGACCTCCAGGGTCGCGCTCGCATCGACGAGGTCGAACAATGTAGGAAATGCCGTACACAGGTTCACGCACCGCCTGCAACCGTGGCAGATATCGAACGTCCGCTCGAGCTCGGCAAGGAGCTTTCCTTCGTCATAGAAATCCGGCGACCGCCAGGCGACGGGGTGTCGGGTAGGAGCCTCGAGGCTCCCTTCGCGGATAGTCATTGGGAGGAACGCGGTCACCCGCGAGCCGGACACGCTCCCGGCTCGGAGCCCTCGGCGCCGCAGCGCCGAGGCGCGATCTTCTAGTCGGCTAGTGCGTCGAGCGCTTTTTGGAATCGGTTGGCGTGCGAGCGCTCAGCTTTGGCGAGCGTCTCGAACCAGTCGGCGATCTCGGAGAAGCCCTCCTGGCGGGCGGCCTTTGCCATGCCCGGGTACATGTCCGTGTATTCGTGCGTCTCGCCTGCGATCGCTGCCTTCAGATTGGCGCGCGAGTTCCCGAAAGGCAGATCTGTCGCCGGGTCGCCACACTGCTCGAGGTATTCGAGATGGCCGTGAGCGTGGCCAGTTTCGCCTTCTGCAGTGGAGCGGAACACCGCCGCCACGTCGTTCTGTCCTTCGACATCCGCCTTCGCCGCGAAGTAAAGATACCGGCGGTTCGCCTGCGATTCTCCCGCGAACGCCGCCTGGAGATTGCCGTGGGTATTCGAGCCTTTGAGTTGCATGGTGCCTCCAGGTAACAGGACTGATATTTAGACTGACTCTAATTAATGGAGTGAGTGTAAATCCAGGCAAACCTGGTGTCAAGCGCGCGTGGGACGGCCAGGGCCATTGTCAGCGCGACGCAATTTCCGCCGGGAGCGGCTTGCGATCCTGATCGCGAAAGAGGTAGCGCGCGAGTTCCGTGAGCGCACGTTGATAGACATCCCGCTTGAAATCGATCACCGATTCGAGCGGGATCCAGTAGTCGTTCCACCGCCAGGCATCGAACTCGGGCCGCTCCGAGGCGCGCAAGCGCACATCGCATTCGCGGCCGACCAGCCGAAGCAGGAACCATATCTGCTTCTGCCCGCGGTAATTGCCGCGCCAATCCCGCTTGAGCCACCGAGTCGGAACCTCATAGCGCAACCAGTTGCGCGTCCGCCCCAAAATTTTCACGTGCGAGGGCAGCAAGCCCACCTCTTCCCGCAGCTCGCGGTACATGGCCTGTACCGGCGTTTCCCCGACCTTTATTCCGCCCTGCGGGAACTGCCAGGAATGCTCTTTGACGCGCTTACCCCAGAAAACCTCGTTGCGCCCGTTGCAGAGAATAATGCCGACGTTCGGCCGGTAGCCGTCTCGATCGAGCATGTGCAATCCAGCAAGAGTCTGTCCGTGCCCATTCTTTCATAAATCCCCGGGGATTCAAAGCCGCGCCTGCGGCGCGGAAGGAGACAGGTCAGTTCAAGTAGAATGTCGCGTTTCACGTGGTTTGGCGCTATGCGCGCATCCCGATACTTTCTCGCAACGCTCAAGGAAGCCCCGTCCGACGCCGAGTTGGTCAGTCACAAGCTCATGGTCCGGGCGGGACTGATTCGCCGGCTCGCCGGGGGTATCTACACCTGGATGCCGCTTGGACTCCGGATAGTGCGCAAGGTCGAGGCTATCGTACGCGAGGAGATGAATCGAGCCGGAGCGCTCGAGCTCTTCATGCCAGCGGTGCAGCCCGCCGAACTGTGGCAGGAGTCCGGACGCTGGCAGAAGTACGGACCGGAGCTGTTGCGCCTGAAAGATCGCCACGACCGGGATTTCTGCGTAGGTCCCACGCACGAAGAGGTCATCACCGACGTGGCGCGACGGGAAATCCGCAGCTATCGCCAGCTGCCCGTTCATTTCTACCAGATACAGACCAAGTTCAGGGACGAGATCCGGCCGCGCTTCGGCGTCATGCGGGGGCGCGAATTCACGATGAAAGACGGCTATTCCTTCCACGCCGACTATGCTGACCTGCAACGCGAATACCGGAACATGTACGACACCTATACGCGCATCTTCACGCGACTCGGCCTGAAATTCCGTGCCGTATCCGCCGACCCGGGCGCCATTGGCGGCACCGGGTCGCAGGAGTTCCACGTGCTCGCCGACTCCGGGGAGGATGCCATCGCCTATTGCCCGAACTCCGACTACGCGGCGAACGTCGAGCTCGCGGAGGCGCTGGCCTCCGCCGAACCGCGAAAAGCGCCAGCCGAGACAATGAAGAAGGTACCGACCCCCGGAAAGACACGATGCGAAGACGTCGCCGCCCTGCTCGCCCTGCCTCTCGAGAGGACGGTCAAAGCCATTGCGGCCATGCACAACGCCGAATTCTTCCTGCTGCTGCTTCGCGGCGACCATGCGCTCAACGAGATCAAGGTGCAGAAGATCCCTCAGCTCGATCCCTTCCGCTTCGCGAGCGAGGCGGAAATCGAGCGCAATCTGGGCTGCAAGGCGGGATACATAGGCCCAGTGGGCATCCGCGACGGGATCCGGGTCGTCGCCGACCGCACGGTCGCCGCGATGAGCGACTTCGTCTGCGGAGCGAATGAAGAAGGCTACCATCTCGTCGGGGTCAACTTCGGCAGAGACTGCGCCGAACCTTTTCAGGTGGCAGACATCCGCAAGGTGGTGGCCGGAGATCCCAGCCCGGACGGCAAGGGGCTGCTTGAGATCGTGCGCGGCATCGAGGTCGGCCATATCTTCCAGCTGCGGACGAAGTACTCGGAATCGATGAAGGCGACTTTTCTCGACGAGTCGGGCGGGAGCCGCCCCTTTGAAATGGGCTGCTACGGGATCGGCGTCACCCGCATCGTGGGCGCCGCGATCGAGCAGAACCACGACGAACGCGGCATTGTCTTTCCGGAACCGATCGCGCCCTTCCATGTCGCCCTGGTTCCTATCGGCTACGGCAAGAATGCCGCAGTGCGCGAGGCAGCCGACTCGATCTATCGGGAGCTCACGGATGCCGGTTACGAGGCCCTGCTCGACGATCGTGACGAACGCCCGGGCGTGATGTTCGCCGATATGGAGCTGATCGGTATTCCGCACCGCATTGTGATCGGCGAGCGGGGACTCAAGGATAAGGTAATCGAGTACCAGGGCCGGCGGGACAAGGAAAGCAGGAGAATTCCCATCGATCAGGCCCTCTCGCCGCTGCGAGCCAAGTCGTGAGACTGCATGCGGTCTTGCTCGCTTTGGGTTTCGCCTTTCCCGCGATGGCCTTTGCAGGCGCGCAGATTTACGAGCCGCTGGCGGCCGAGGTTCGCGCGGGACTCCAAGCGTCGATTGCCGACAAGCCCGTGCAACACGCCTTCAAGAATTCGGGGGCGGCGGTCGATTGGCTGACGGATATGTCGCAACGCCTGGAACCGAAGATACCCAACTTCGAATCCCGAGTGCAATTCCTGCGCACGGTGCACTTCGAGGCGACCCGCGCGAGGGTCGATCCGCAGCTGGTGCTCGCGGTCATCCAGGTCGAGAGCAGCTTTCGAAAGTACGCGGTTTCGCGCTCCGGCGCCCGAGGCTACATGCAGGTCATGCCCTTCTGGGTGGGACTGATCGGCCGGCCGGGTGACAATCTTTTCAACCTGCGCAACAACCTCCGCTACGGCTGCGTCATCCTGAAGTACTACCTCGACGCCGAGAAAGGCAACCTTCAACGCGCCCTGGCGCGTTACAACGGCTCATTGGGCCGGTCCGACTATCCCAACCTGGTGATCGGAGCCTGGCGCAGTACGTGGCACTACCAGGGCAGACTGACTTCCCTGCCCGACACCGCGCAGGGACGCACGTAGGTTTCTCGCCGATCAGGCGGGAAACACGCTCGCGATCGTCGCCTGAATGGCTTGCGCCGCCGCGCGTGGGTCCGGAGCCTGTCGGATGGGCCTGCCTACGACGATGTAGTCGGCCCCGTTGGCGAACGCCTGGGCGACGCCGACCGTACGCTTCTGATCGTCGCTCGGGCGGTTCTCCACCGGGCGAATTCCCGGCGTCACCACCAGCAGCCGGTCGCCCAACTCCCGTTTCAGCGCCGGAGCCTCCATCCCGGACGAAATCACGCCGTCACAGCCGGCCTCGAGCGCGCGCCGCGCGCGTGACAGCACCAGCTTCTCGATATCGCAGCGGAATCCCAGATCGTCCAAGTCGCCCTGGTCCAGACTGGTCAGCACGGTAACAGCCAGAATCTTCACCTCCCCTTTCGCTTCGCCCGCCGCCTCGAGTATCGCCTGGTTGCCGTGTACGGTCGCGAAAGTCACCCCCCGGTTGCGAAGGCCTCGCACCGCGGCGGCTACGGTCTCGGGGATATCGAAGAACTTCAGGTCGGCGAAGACCTTGTTTCCCCCTTTTGCCAGCCAATCGATGAACTCGAAAACCCCGCCGGCCATGAACAACTCCAGCCCGACCTTGTAGAAGCGCACACTGTCTCCCAGGCGCTGCACCAGGGCTTTCCCCTGTTCCGTGTCCGCGACGTCCAGGGCTGCGATCAGCCGCTCCTCGCGGGGAATGCGCTTCGGAGCCCAAGAACTCAAGCCGTCTCTCCTTCAAGCAGGCGTCCGAGCGGAAGGCTCAAGGCCTCGTCCCTGCGGACGGCAAATTGTGTCATGACGTGGTCCAGGGCTTCGCTATGCGCCCCGCCTGGCGATAGCTTGCCTTCGGGAGCGAACTCGCGATACACGTCGGTCAACAGGAGTCGATCCTTGTCGCACACCATCGCATACTTCTCTCCGCCCGACCTCGCGACCCAGCCGCGCGCAGCCATGCGTTCGAGCAGCTGCTCGGCCTGGTCGACCGTAAGCGACGTGCCCCGGGCGATCCTTCTCAAGTCGAGAACCTCCGCATCCCGCTGCGCACGAGCCAGGACCATGAGCGTAGCGAGCGCGTCGCGGAAGCCCACGCCCGAGGCGCGCTCGGTCGCATTGCCCAGAACCGCGAAGTCGGGTGCCAGGGCGGTGATCAGCGCGCCGATCACGATCACTACCCAGGAGAAATAGATCCACAGCAGAAAGATCGGGACGACCGCGAACGCGCCGTAGAGCAGCGTATAGGTCGGGATCTGAGCGACATAGGATGCGAAGCTCCGCTTCATGATCTCGAATGCGAAAGCTGCAACCAGACCTCCGGCCAAGGCGTGCCGCCGCTTGACCGCGCGATTCGGCACGACGTAGTAGAGCAGCGTGAAAGCCGCCCAGGTCAGCACAAAAGGCACAAACCACAGAATGGCCGTCCCCGCGAGGGGCGCATCGCGGGCGAGCCCCAGGGAGGCACCGACCAGGTAGGAGGTGATTGAAAGACTCGCGCCGATCAGTACCGGACCCAGAGTGAGCGCCGCCCAGTAGACGAGGATGCGCTGCGCTAAGGGCCGCGGACGCGAGACCCGCCAGATGGAGTTGAACGCGTGCTCGATGGTAAACATCATCATGAACGCCGTCACCGCGAGGAACGCCGCGCCGAATGCGGTCAAGCGCCCGGCCCGGCCCGTGAACTGCTCGATGTACCCGCTCACGACCTTGCCCGCCGTCTCCGGCAGCATGTTGGCAAGGAGAAAGGCATGGATCTGCTCTCCGAGTCCCGAGAACATGGGGAACGCCGACAAGAGCGCGAGCACGATGGTGACGAGCGGCACCAGCGCGAGCAGCGTCGTGAACGTGAGGCTCGACGCGATCTGAAGGCATCGATCCTGGTTGAGGCGGCGGAACAGGTGCGCGAGGAACCGGCCGAACTGTCGCAGCGAGTTCATGGGGCGCATTCTACGAGAACGCGCACCCGGATAGGATTCAGCGCTGCGGATTGATCCGCTCCATCTTATCCTGCAACCGGTTGAGCGCGTTGACGTAGGCCTTTGCGGAAGCGACCACGATATCCGTGTCGGCTCCGACGCCGTTGACGACCCGCCCGCCCCTGGCCAGCCGTACCGTCACCTCCCCCTGCGACTCGGTGCCCTGCGTGACCGCGTTCACCGAATACAGCTGGAGCTCCGCGCCACTCGCCGCCAGGGTCTCGATCGCCTTGAACGTCGCGTCCACCGGCCCGTCGCCCTCGGACGCGGCCGGGTGCTCCGATCCCGCGTCGGCCAGAACGATGCTCGCCCGCGGGCGCTTGCTGGTGCCGCTCTCCTGCTGCAGAGATACGAGCTTCCAGCGCTCCACCGCCATGGCGTCGGCTTCGTCGGACAACAGCGCCTGGAGATCCTCGTCGAAGATCTCGTGCTTCTTGTCGGCGAGCTCTTTGAATCGCTGGAAGGCCTTGTTGTAGGCATCGTCGGACTCGAGGTCGATGCCCAGTTCCTTCAAGCGCTGCTTAAAGGCGCTGCGGCCGCTGTGCTTGCCGAGCACCAGCTTGTTCGTCGCCCAGCCTACGTCCTGCGCGCGCATGATCTCGTAGGTTTCCCGGCTCTTGAGCACTCCGTCCTGGTGAATGCCGGCTTCGTGGGCAAAAGCGTTCGCGCCGACGATCGCCTTGTTGGGTTGCACCGGAAAGCCGGTGATCCCGGAGACCAGTCGGCTCGCGGGGACTATCTGGGTGCTGTCCAGGCGCGTGTCACAGGAAAAAACGTCCTGCCGCGTGCGCACCGCCATGACAATCTCCTCGAGAGACGCGTTTCCCGCTCGCTCGCCCAGGCCGTTCACCGTGCACTCGACCTGGCGCGCCCCGTTCATGACCGCGGCGAGGGAATTCGCCACCGCCAGCCCGAGATCGTTGTGACAGTGCACCGACCAGACTGCCTTGTCGGAGTTCGGGATGCGCTCGCGCAGGCGGCGGATGAGCGAGCCGAACTGCTCGGGCATCGTGTATCCCACCGTGTCGGGAATGTTGACGGTCTTCGCCCCCTCCCGGATCACCGCCTCGAGAATGCGGCACAGGAAATCGAACTCCGAGCGCCCGGCGTCCTCCGGCGAGAACTCGATGTCGTCGGTGAACTTGCGCGCGAAGCGCACCGCGTTGACCGCCTCGGTAAAGACCTGGTCAGGGGTCATGCGCAGCTTCTTCTCCATGTGGATGGGCGAAGTCGCGATGAACGTGTGGATCCGCCCCTGCTTTGCCGGCTCGATGGCCTCCGCCGCGCGCTGGATGTCGCGGTCGTTCGCGCGCGCGAGGGAGCACACCGTGCTGTCCTTGACGATGCCCGCCACGGCGCGTACCGCCTCGAAGTCCCCGGGGCTGGATGCCGCAAAGCCCGCCTCGATCACGTCCACGCGCATGCGCTCGAGCTGGCGCGCGATGCGCAATTTCTCGTCCTTGGTCATCGATGCGCCGGGGCTCTGCTCGCCGTCGCGCATGGTCGTGTCGAATATGATCAATTGTTCCTTCATGGGTAATGCTCCGTGTCGAATGCTTGCAATGACTTCGCCGCACCTGCTGGTGCTGCGACCGGGTACTGCCGAATTGGGATT
>JBGQKQ010000071.1:0-13859 GCA_041499655.1 Gammaproteobacteria bacterium | reverse complement strand
TCGATCATGACCTGGCGCTCGATCGACAGGCGTATGGCCTTGAGGTACTTCTCGATGGTTCGCAGTTCCTGGGGCAAGGCGCGCACCACTATCACTCCCGACTGCGGGCTCACCACCACGCTACGTCCCTCGCCGGCGCCGACCAGGGACCGCAACGCGAGAACGACCTCGCTCCAGAAATCGTTCTGCGAAACCGTGGAGACCCGGCTCGCGTCGGTACTCGTCGTGGCGATGGCGCTCAAGCCGAACGCGCCCAGCGCGCCGGGCCCCGTTCCCATCCCCGCGGGCGCACCTGGCGCTCCCTGTTGTTGCAGGGTCGACGAGACCGCGCCGGAAGACACCCGCACGTCGCTTCGCCCGGAACGCAGCCCCATCAGATAATTCACCTGGAAGACGCGGGTCTGCAGCCCCGCCGCTTCGACATAGATGCGAGTCCCGTCGATCCGGAATTCGTACCCGTACGCTTCCCGGATCGCCTCCATCGCCTCGCGCACCGTCACGTCCTTGAGATTGACCGAAACCGCTCCGCCCACCGAGGGATTCACCACCATGCTGTAGCGTGTGCCCGACACGATCGACATGAAGACCTGCTGCGCCGGAGCCGCATTCACGACGAGATCGAAGCGCGGCTCGACGGGGGCGCCCGGCACCCTGGGAATTTCCGCGCGCAGCGGTGGCAGCAGCGCGTCGCGGACGGCTTCGGGCTGGTTCGAACGCGCCTGCTTGGCGGCGTTGTCGACCTCCGAAAGGATGCTGGGGTCCACCTTCTTGGTCTGCGGGTCGACGCACGACACGAGCAGAGCGGCCAGTATCAAGCTGGTTCGTTTCATTGGTTCAGTCCTCCCGCCTCTCGGCAGCGTTCGTCGGGCTCCGGTCCGGGGACAAGCGCATCTTGCGATTGACCGAGGAATACAGCCTGATGATTTCCATGGAACCCGCTTTCTGGAGCACGATCTCTTCGTCGCTGATCCTGACCAGCGTCGCGTCGCCGTAGCGTCCGCCCAGGCTGACGGTCCGTCCGTTGATGGTGGCCTGGCGGCGGTCGCTCGAGATCACCACGACCTGCGCGGGCGACCCGCCCGCCGCCGCGTCGGACACCTCTCCGGTATCCCCGAGGATCTCGCGCGGCGGACGCGTCGGGTCGTTCAGCCCCTGCGCGCGCACCGGTAACGCCGCGAGCAGGACGATAGCGAGCAAGCTCCGGCTCAGATGAGCAGCCATGTCTTCTCGGGGCTGAGCGTGTAGAGCGTGACCTTCAGCGTAACGTTCGGGTAGGCCGCCTGCAGATCGAGGTTGCCCCAGAGGATTCTCGCGGGGTTGCGCTCGAGGTCGGCGAGGTAGCCGAGCATCTTGAAGTAGCTTCCCGAAACGATGACCTCGATACCGTGCCGGTAGACCGCGGTGTTCGCTGCCCCCGCCGTCGGCACCTGCGTCAGCCCGGTCGCGGGCAGAGAGCGCAGGCTGACGAGCACGATGTCCGGGTTGCGCTTGAGTATCCCCGAGAGCATCCGGGTCATACGGTCCGGCGTGACCAGCTCGCCTCCCTGTCCGCCGAGCTGGCGGTCGAGCTCGGCGACCTCCGCTCGGCGCTTCTCGAGGCGCTGGCGCTTGGCGTTCGCTCCCTCGCTCAGCTGCACCTGGGCGTACGCCTGCAGCTGTGCCTGCATCGCGCGAATCTCGTCCTGCTGGCGCTGGCTGTCCTGCGTGCTCGCCTTCTGCCTTCGCAGGATGGGCTCGAGCAGCGCGTTGTCGGCGATCCAGACGAGCACAACCACCGCGGCCGCGAACACCAGAGCCCGCTCGCGCAGGCTCATCGCGTCGATGCGCTTGGCGTAGCTCAGCAGGCTCTCGGGAACACGCATCGCTAGGTCCTGGGCTTTTCCGCGCCGGCCTGCGCGGGAGAGGTCAGGGTGAAGTCCACGATCGCGCGCTTGGGGTCCGTCGCAGCGGCGCCGCGGGTGATCGTCAGGGCTTCCAGCGGACGGCCTTTCAGCACCGATTCCCGCTTCAGCCGCGAAATGAGAGCGGGAACGAGATCGGGCTGGAGGGCCCGCCCACTCACGTTCAGTTGTCCCCCGGCCTCGCCGATCTGGATGCTGGTGAGCCAAAGACCCTGGACCGTCTGGCGCGCAAAGGCGCGAAGGTATTCGGAGTAGGAGTAGGCACCGCCGGATTGAATTTCGCCCAGCAAGGCCTTGCGCAGGGCGATCGCGGCCTCGGCGTTCTTGAGATCCTGATCGATCTGCGCCTCGAGCCTCTCCGGATTGAGGTCGGCGCTCGCCTTGGCGAACAGCTGCTTTTGCGCCTGGTAAGCGCGCGAGGATTCCGCGACCTGGCGCGCGACGTCACGCTCATTCCAGACCGCGAATCCGTAGAAGGCTACGATGCCGAGGACCAGCAGGCCGAGCGCCTGAACCATGGTCATCGCCGAGAAATATCGGCGCTTCTCCAGGAACTGCGGGTTGAAAAGGTTGATCTGCTGGCTCACAGGGCCCTCTCCTCGACGCGCAGGGCCGCGCCGAACAGATGGAAGTATTCCCATTGATCCTCGAGCGAGGGCTCGCCGCCGCCTGCGAAGTCCATCACCTTCGCCAACTCCGCGCTTGCTACCGGCACATAGAGCTTCGACTGGAGAAATGGCTCCAGCCCGGGATCCTGGGGCAGCGGGGCGAGCAGCAGTTCGCCGACGGCGACGCTAAGGCGCTGGCGCTCGAACATGTCGAGTGAGCGCGTGATCTCGACCGCGACCCGTTCGCGATAGTGATCGCCGTGCTCTCTCTGCCCCAACTGGACCGCGGTGACCTCGAGGCGGCGCGTAAGCAGCAGCTCGCCGTGAAACGAAATCGTGAGCAGCCCGCCCCAGGAGGAGAACGCCAGCATTGCGGTCGCCTTGTCCGGCGCCTCGAAAAGGGCGGCGACATTGCGCTGGGCCATCTCGGGAATATCGATGACCCTCAGCGAGACTCGCGCCTCCTCGAACAAGGCGATCCGTTTCTGCACCACCTCGTTGGGAGTCGCCACGGCGTACATCGCCTTCGCTTCCGTTTCGCTCCCCGAGCGCAACTCGAAAACGTCGACGGTGGCGTCATCGACGTGATATTCGAGCAGGTCCTTGATCCGCCAGCGAATCGCGGCTTTGAGCTCATCGGGTGGCACCTTCGGCGGTTCGACGAGGAGAATCTGGTACTCGGCCGGCTCGAGGAGGGTCGTGCGCGCGCACCCGCCCAGCCTGTGCTCCTTCACTGTTCTTCGGATCACCTCGGCCTGGCCGGAAGGAGTGCTGGGAATGTTCGACCACAGCATCGCGTGAGGCCGGGCGCCGCCGGAACGCTGCACGTGCACGAATTTCATTGCATCGGGCTCGACACCCACGGCCAACAGCCCGGCTACCCGTCCAGGACTGGACAACCAACCCAGCAAGTGAACCCCCTCAACTAAGGCTTAACTTGAAATTATACCAATAAGATATTGTTGTCAATGATATTTCCAGGCCGGGCGAACGGCGAGAAGGCCGGCAAATCCGCCGGCGGACCGATTTCAGGGGACTGACCGCCGTCCGTGCGGGACGGCGCGATCGCGGAAAGGATCCCGCAATCACCATGACGATGACCCGTTCAGCGTGAGCGCCCTGCGATGTCGGCGAGGTATTCATCCTCCCGGCGCCCAGACATCAAAAAGGGCGGGCGCCGTCCGGCGCCCGCCCTTGCATGCGTTACGAGTCGGTAAGCGGCGTGCCGTCGGTCAGCAGCCCGTAGTCGTGGCGGTACTGATCGTGGGCGGCTGGGTAGTGAACGCCGCCGCCGTGTACGTGAACTGACACGAGGCCACCGTAGGCGCGGTCTTCACCTGGAAGGTCATGGTGCCCGTGGTCTGGAATGTCGCAGCGTCGAAGCGCACCGCCGCGTCGATCCCGCCCGAGGCTTGCGAAGGATAGCCGTTCGTCATCAGCACGGCCGTCCCTTCGATGGTGATCGATTGGCCCGGTGTGAGTCCTGAGGCCACTTGCAACGCATTCGCCAGGGTCGAGGCCGAGCTCACCGCCGCGCGCACGCCGTTCAACGCTGCGATGCGCGCCTGCCCGGTCAGGTCGACGAACCGGGGCGCCGCGATCGCCGCCAGGATGCCCAGGATCAGGATGACCACGATCAATTCGATAAGCGTGAAGCCACGGATTTGCCGATTCATTTTCGTTTCCCCTAAAATTTATAAACTTACCGACCTCACTTAAGGTGTTTTCTCAGTATACACGCACCGGGACGAGCTTCCATGCCGGAACGACGCGACGACACAGGCACCGGATTCGACAAGCCTTCCGGTATCTAAGACCCATCCTATACGCAAGTCCCGTGCCCATCTCTTGTCTCAAGCGGCTCGAGAAACGTCAGGTATTTGCAAGCCCCGGGCCTCTTAGCAGCCGGTAGTCACGGCGGTACTGATCGTGGGCGGTTGCGTAGCGAACGCGGCCGCCGTGTACGTGAACTGACACGAACCCACCGTAGGTGCGGTCTTCACCTGGAAGGTCATGGTGCCCGTGGTCTGGAATGCCGCAGCGTCGAAGCGCACCGCCGCGTCGATTCCGCCCGAAGCCTGCGAAGGATAGCCGTTCGTCATCAGCACGGCGGTCCCTTCGATGGTCACCGATTGGCCCGAAGTGAGGCCTTGAGCCACCGAGAGCGCATTCGCCAGGGTCGAGGCCGAACTCACCGCCGCGCGCACGCCGTTCAACGCGGCGATGCGCGCCTGCCCGGTCAGGTTAACGAACCGGGGCGCCGCGATCGCCGCCAGGATGCCCAGGATCAGGATGACCACGATCAACTCGATAAGCGTGAAGCCGTTTGTTCTCGTTCGATTGTTCACTCGTTCCTCCAGGAAAAAAAGCTAAAACCACACATAAGGATACACCGGCTCGACCCGCATGCCCGCGAACCGCTTGCGCCCCGACGCCGGTTCCTCCGGCTCGAAGTCGAGCCGGACCCGAAATCGAAGCCGCCTGCTTCCATCCGCGAGCCGCCCGAGGTGGGCGTCGAGATCGGGAACGTAAACCAGCTCTTTCTTCGTCGCGTCGAAGTACCAGCTTCTCCCGGGCACGGCGGGTTGCGCTGCACGGAACTCTCCCCGATAGCCCGGGGGCGGCTCCATGAGCCAGGCGATGGGGTTTGCAGCAGCAAGCGACTCGATCTTGCGCTCCTCGCCCTGAATAAGCAGCGCCGCGACCCTCAGCTGGAGCGCGCTTTTCAGGGCGCCGACGTTGTACTCCATCGCGGCTTTTTCCGCCGCTTCCTGGTAGTAGCGAAGGCGGTCGAGCAAAAATGCCGCCAATACGCCGATGATGCAGACGACGATCACCAACTCGATCAGCGTCAACCCCGAGCCTGCGCGCGGGCGGCCGAAGCGGTTCGATGCGAGCTCCCGCACCTATCACCCGCCTCCCGAGAGCGCCGCCCGTCCGAGATCCCACATGGGCAGAAATACGCCCAGCGCGAGCACCAGCACCAGCCCGCCGAGCAACACGATCAGAATGGGCTCGATCTGCGACGACAGGGTCTTCAACTCGTACTCGACCTCGCGCTGGTACATGTCGGCCACCTCGCGCAGCAGGTCATCCAGCTCGCCCGATTCCTCGCCCACGGATATCATCTGCAGCACCACCGGCGTGAACACGCCGGTGGTCATGGCGGTGCGCAGCAGCGTCTCGCCGCGCTCGACCCCGTCGCGGATCTGCGCGATCCGCTGCCCGATGAAGCTGTTGTCGACAACCTGCTCGACGACCGACAGGGCCTGCACGATGGGCACGCCGCTCTTCAGCGCGATCGAGAGGGACCGCGCAAATCGCGCCAGAGTCGCCTTGAGAACGATCTTGCCCGCCACCGGAACGCGCAGCTTGATCCTGTCCCAGGCGTACCGTCCCGCCGGCAGGCCGACCCAGGCCCGGAACAACAGGTAGGCGCCGATCGCGACGCCAACGAGCACGGGCCAGTATTCGACCATGAATCCCGAAAACCCGAGCAGCACCTTGGTCATCAGCGGCAGCTCGGCCTTGAAGCTCGCAAAGATGCGCGCGAAGGCGGGGATGACGAAGATGTTGATGATGACCAGGGCGGCCGCCATCACGACGATCACGAACGTCGGGTAGCGCAGGGCGGTGGAGACCTTCTCCTTGATCTCCCTTTCGAATTCGATGTGGTTGAAAAGCCTGAGAAAGATCTCTTCCAGCCCCCCGGTAAGCTCGCCGACGCGCACCATGCTGACGTAGAACGGGTCGAAGACTTTGGGGTGCCTGCGAAGCGCGGTCGACAGGTCGCGGCCGCTGTCCAGGCTCTCGCGCACGTCGCGCAGCATGTCCGCAAAGCCGATCCGGGTCGCGGATTCCTGCAGCGTAGCGAGCGCCTTCAGGATCGGCACCCCCGCCTTGAGGAGGGTATACATCTGTCGGCTGAAGAGCAGCATGTCTTCGAGGGACACCCTCTCGGTCTGGAGCCGCCGCAGCCATCCCTCGCCGGCCGCCTTTTTCGGGCCCGCGGCGGGGCTGATGTCGATCGGAGAGACGCCGCTGTTGAGCAGCTGATCCGCCACCGCCCCTGAATCGGAATTCTCGAGGACGCCGCGAACCAGTTCGCCTCTCGCGTTGCGTCCCCGGTACTCGAAGAACGGCATGCGCCGTCTCAGTCCTCGACCTGTGCCGTCACGCGCATCGCTTCGGCCACCGTGGACTTTCCGGCCAGGGCAAGCTGAGCCGCGCTGTCCCTGAGCATGCGTCCGGCCATGCGTTTCTCGGCTGCGGCCATGAAGCGGCCGGGGTCGTCCGAATTGGCGAGCCCCGCGAGCTCGCTATCCATCTCCAGCATCTCGTAGACCCCGACGCGTCCCGAAAAGCCGCTCCCGTTGCAATGCTGGCAGCCGGCGCCCGCGAGGATCCGCCCCGTACTCGCATCGGCGCCGACGGAGCGCAACCACTCCCGCTCCTGCGGCTCGAGCTGGTGCGGCTTGCTGCAGGATTCGCAGTTCACCCGAAGGAGCCGCTGCGCCACCACCGCCTGGAGCGAGTAGGCGACCATGTAGCGCGGCACGCCCATGTCGATCAGACGCAGGGGCGCGCTCGCGGCGTCGCGCGTGTGCAGCGTCGACAGCACCATATGGCCCGTGATGGCGGCGCGCAGCCCGATTTCGGCGGTCTCCAAGTCGCGCATCTCGCCGATAAGGATGACATCCGGATCCTGGCGCAGAGCCGAGCGCAGCACCCGGCCGAAAGTGAGCTCGATCTTCTCGTTCACCTGTACCTGGTTCACTCCGTCGAGCCGGTATTCGACCGGATCCTCCACGGTGATGATCTTGCAGTCCGGCGTATTCAGCTCGTTCAGCCCCGCGTACAGGGTCGTCGTCTTGCCGCTCCCGGTCGGGCCCGTCACCAGCACCATGCCCGTGTAGCGGTGCATCGCGTGGCTGAAGCGCTGCAGCATTTCATCGGACATGCCCAGGTCGGAAAGCTGGTGCAATCCCCCGCCGCGGTGCAGGAGCCGCATCACCACCGTCTCCCCGTACTGCGTGGGCATCGTCGAGATGCGCACGTCGACCTGCTGGTTCCTCACCTTGACGTTGAAGCGCCCGTCCTGCGGCAGGCGCCGCTCCGAGATGTCGAGACCCGACATGAGCTTCAGCCGCTGCACCAGGGCACCGGAGATCCTCGCCTCCGTTTGGGTCTGCGGCTGCAGCAGGCCGTCGATGCGGAAGCGGATGTGCAGCGCCTTTTCGTGCGGCTCGATGTGGATATCGGATGCTCTCGCCGAAACCGCGTCCTCGAACATCGTCTGAAGCAGCTTGACGACGGGAGCGTCCTCCGCGCCCAGGGACAGATTGCCCAGATCCACGACATCGCCGAGATCTTCCCCGAGCTCCTTGGCGAGCGAGCTGATCTGCTCGGTACGCCGGTAGATGCGATCGATCGTCTGCAGCAGCAGCGTCTCGGATACGATCGCGATGTTGACTTCCTTGCGAGTCAGCCGCGCAATCTCGTCGAACGCGAACAAGTCCGTCGGGTCGACCATGGCGACCAGGACGGCGTCGTCCTGCTCCTCGAGCAGAAGCGCGCGGAAGCGCCGCGCCTGCGCCTCCGGCAGCTTGCGCGTCACCGCCGAATTGAAGTTGTAGTACTTGAGGTTGATGAACGGAACGCCGAGCTGGCGGGCGAGGGCCTCACCGATCTGATCCTCGGAAAGGTACCCGCTTTCGATCAGCACCCGGCCCAGCTTCCTGCCCGACCGGCTCTGGTCCTCCAGCGCGCCACGAAGCTGCTCCTGCGAAATCAGCTTCTGCTGCAAAAGCAGATCGCCGAGGCGTATGCGCTCGGGACGCTTGTTCCTTATTGCCTCGGCCATGGCTGCTCACTCCGTCGCGCGGGGCGACCCAGTATCGTCGCGGGCACGTTACCGCTTTCCCGGCAAAGGCGCAAACGCCTGGCCTCGCTCGGCGGCGTCGAGATCTGCACGCGCCGACGCCAGCAGCCCCGAGAAGCGCTCCGGGTGCTCCTTGGCGAAGCGCTCCAGCGTAGGCAGCCACACTTTCATCCACTGCGGGTACACCCTCGCCAGGGAACGCAGGACGCGTGCAGCGTCACCGTCGCGGCCCGCGAGCGCGAGCAGGACGATCTGGCGATCCACGACCGAGGGCACCGGGTAGAGGCGCATCACCTGCGAGTTGAATGCCAGCTTGTCGTTCAGGCCTTGTTCGTCGAGCGCCATCATCTCGCTCACCAGACGGTCGAAATAAGGGGAGAACAGCGACCCTTTCTCCTCGGTAACCAGGACGTCGAGCTGCTTCAGCTGAGCAAGACCGCCGCGCGCACCCTCAGCCTCCAGCCTCAGAAACCATCGCTCGAAGTATCGATAGTCGGCCAGTGCGCTGAGCGCCGTAAGCCACCCGGCAGCCAGGATCGCCAGGAAGGCTCCCCGGCGCAGCCGGTTCACCTGGAGCGCCGCAGACGCGGGCGAGAGCAAGCCGAAGAGCAATGCGAAAACGCCCAGGAAATTCGCATGCCATAGCGGGAATTCCACCATGCTGTGAAGACCCAGGATCGCCAGGACCGCGGCCGCCCACCAGCGCTCTGGACTCTGGTTTCGCCAGGAGTTCCGGACCAGCCACGACGCGAGCGGAATGACTATGCACAGAAACCCGGCAACACCAGTCTCGGCGAGGAGCTGGAGAAAAAGGTTGTGGCTGTGCCGGTCCAGGCCGGGGGGAATCACGCCCGGCAGGACGGCAGCCAGTTCGAGCGAACGCCAGGCATATTCGCCGAACCCTACTCCGAGAATCGGGCTGGAGAGAAACATCAGCCAGGCATAGAGAAAGAGCTGGAGCCTGATGGGCCTCACAGAGGAGGCGCCGTCGATCGCGAGATACTTGGCGAACCGCTCGCCGGCGGACAGAGTCCGGCCTTCCGGGCCCGTGAACACGTCCGTATAGACATTGAGCACCTGCACCAGCGCGAAAACCGCGAGGCTTAGCACCGCGATGCGCAGGAACTTCCTTCCCGCTTCAGGGTGCCCGCCCCGGAAAAGCAAAGGGACCAGGGCGAACACGATGGCCATGTAGCCCCAGGAGGTTCGCGAGCCGGACAGCGCCAGGGCACCCGACGCAACCAGGCCGATGAGGGCCGCCGGTACAAAACTCAGCGCCCCTCGCGAATGCAGGGACGCAACCGAGAGAAGCCCAATGCCCAGGTAGTTCGCGAAGTTGTTCGATTGACCGATCACCCCGATCATCATGTTCACGGGTTGCGCCACGACGAACGTGCCGGCGGAAAACGGGGTGTGGTAGTACTGGATAAACCCGCTCGCCGCGACGAGTGCCCCCGCGATGGCGAGCCACCACTGCAGGGCGTGCACAACCGGACGCTCCCCCATCTCGCTTCCCAGCCAGGCGCCCAGCATCACGATCAGGGCCGCCCATACCGGGTAGAGCGCGCCCATGGCGTTGCGCAAGGGGTACGCGACCTGGCCAACCGCGACCTGCGCAGCCAGCACCGCAGCGAACGCGAGCAAGCCCAGGGACATCGCAGGGACAGGCACGGCGCGGCGCGACGGCCCCACGCCCATCGCGACGAGGGCCGCCAAGCCGAGAGCGAACGCCAGCCACTCCGTATAAAAGGTCGGAAAGGGAAAGTAGTGGTGGGGAAAGAGGAACGGCGCCGTGACCAGGAGTCCGCACAAGACCAGACACGAGCGGGTCTGAAACGGGGGGCGCGGACCGTCCATCGGCCGCTGCATTATGGACGATAAGGCCAAGACGATGTGGAAGAGTCCCCTCGTCTATACTTTCTCACCACCGAAGCGAACCCGCGAGCGCGATTTGCCTCCTCCCTTCAAAGCCCTGGTCTTCGACGCCTACGGCACGCTTTTCGACGTCCACTCCGTGGTGGAGCAGTGCGACGAGCTGTGGCCGGGAAAAGGCCTGCTGCTGAGCCAGCTGTGGCGGACGAAGCAGCTCGAGTACTCGTGGCTGCGCAGCCTGATGCGGCGCTACCAGGATTTCGCGCAGGTCACCGACGCCGCGCTCGGCTACGCCTGCGCCGCGCTCGGCCTGCCGCTTGATGGCGAGCGCCGCCGCCGGCTCATCGGTGCGTACCGCGAGCTCGCGACCTTTCCGGAGGTTCGCGGCGCCCTCGCCGCGCTCAAAGCTTCCAAGATCAGGCTCGCGATTCTCTCGAACGGCTCACCCGCGATGTTGCGCCCGCTGGTGGCGCATGCGGGCCTGGGCGAACTGATCGGTACGGTACTCAGCGTCGACCCGAGAAAGATCTACAAACCCGCCCCGGCGGTGTACCGGCTCGCCGTGGAGAGGCTGCGCGTTCCGAAGCGCTCCCTAGGCTTCGTCTCGAGCAACTGCTGGGATGCGTGCGGGGCGAAGTCCTTCGGCTTCCGCACCTTCTGGATCAACCGCACCGGTGCGCCGGTGGACGCGCTGGGCGTCGCGCCCGATCACGTCATCGGCGGCCTGGACGAGCTGCCGGGCCTCATCCGGTCCCCGGCGTCATAGGCGAGAGCATGCCTTCTCCCCCGGTGAATTTCTGCTCGGTGTGCGGCGCCAAGGTCGCGTTGCGCGTTCCTCCCGGCGATTCGCTTCCGCGCCACGTCTGCGATTCCTGCCACACCATCCACTATCGCAATCCCCTCATGGTAGTGGGCACGATCCCCGAGTGGGAGGACCAGGTGCTGCTGTGCAGGCGCGCGATCGAGCCGCGCCACGGCCTGTGGACCCTTCCCGCCGGATTCATGGAGCTCGGCGAGACCACCGCGCAGGCGGCCCTTCGCGAAACCGCGGAGGAGGCGAAGGCGCGCGTCGACCTGGGCGAAATGTTCGCGCTGCTCTCGGTCCCGCACGTCGATCAGGTGCACATCTTCTATCGCGCGCGGCTGCTCGACCTCGGGTTCGCCCCCGGAGAGGAGACCCTGGAAGTGGCGCTGTTCCGCGAGGCCGAGATCCCCTGGAAGGAGATCGCCTTTCGCACGGTCACCACCACGCTGCGGCACTTCTTTGCGGACCGCAAGGCCGGCGCGATGGGATTTCACACCGGCGAAATATTGCCGGCCAAGTAGGGCAGCGCCACCGTGCCGGGTTGACACGGGCGGCCGCCAGCGCTTAGCGTGGCGTCAGAGCCATGCAAAGACGCGATTTCATGCTCGCCTGCGCCGCGTCGGCGCTCACCACGACGCTGCCCGCGACGGCGGCCGACGCGAGTCCGAGGCTGTACTCCCGCGCACGGCTGGTCGAGGCGTCGGGCAAGCCGCTGCGGGCGCGCTCGCTTGCCGCCAACAGGAACTTCATCTTTCACTATCCGTTCGCGGGCACGCCCTGCTTCCTGCTGAATCTCGGTGCGCCGACCAAGCCCGCGGCAAGGCTGAAGACGGCGAGGGAGGAGTCCTACGAGTGGCCGGGCGGCGTAGGCGCGGACCACAGCATCGTCGCTTACTCGGCGATCTGCGCCCACCGGCTCACCTACCCGACACGCGAGATCAGCTTCATCAGTTTCCGCGAGAAGAAATCCGCGGGAAGCCGGTTCGCCCACGTGATCCACTGCTGCTCGGAGCACAGCCAGTACGATCCCGCCGAAGGCGCGAAGGTGCTGGCCGGGCCGGCTCCCCAGCCTCTGGCGGCCATCCTTCTCGATTACGATGCAAAGAGCGACGGCCTGTACGCGACCGGGACGCTGGGCGGAGAGTTGTTCAACGAGTTCTTCAGCAAGTACGAATTCCGGCTGGCGCTCGATTTCCAGGGCCACCCCAAGACAACCGTGGAGGGAAGCTGCGTCGTGAGCGAGCTGACCGACTACTGCCGGCAGCAGGTCAAGTGCTGAAGGGAACATGATTCCCTGGATCGACAAAGGCGCGCCCTTCCCTCCGGTGCGAAGCGCGCTCATGGAGCCGAACGGATTGCTCGCGGCGGGCGGCGACCTGTCTCCCGAGCGCCTGCTCGAGGGCTATCGGCGCGGCATCTTTCCCTGGTACTCCGAGGGCGATCCGATCCTGTGGTGGAGCCCGGATCCCCGCATGGTCCTTTTCCCGGCCGAGTTCAGGATCTCGCGGTCGCTCGCGAAAATCCTGCGCAACCGCCGCTACGAAACGCGCTTCGATTCGGCCTTCGCGGACGTCATCGCAAGCTGCGCCGCGCCGCGCAAGGGCGCGCCCGGCACCTGGATCGGCGAGGCGATGATCGACGCGTATCTGGAGCTGCACCAGCTCGGCTACGCGCACTCGGTCGAAACCTGGATCGACGGCGAACTCGCCGGAGGGCTCTACGGCGTGGCGATGGGCGGCGTGTTCTTCGGCGAGTCGATGTTCTCGCGGGTGCGCGACGCCTCCAAGATCGCGCTCTCGGCACTGGTCGCGCATCTGAAATCCGGCGGATTCGGGCTGATCGACTGCCAGATGCACACGCTCCACCTGGAAACGCTGGGCGCCCGCGAGATCCCGCGGGCAAGGTTTTCCCGCCTGCTCGAAGAATTGGTACACTATTCGCAGTCTCCGGGCACTTGGTCCGGCGCATCTTTCGCGCAGGTGCAATGTCCCAGCTGAACGATCTGCCGCACGCGGTACTGCAGTTCTACGTGACTGCGCCCTACCCCTGCAGCTATCTCCCCGGCAGGATGGCGCGCTCGCAGGTCGCCACTCCCAGCCACCTGATCGGCACCGAACTGTACGCCGACCTCGTGCGTCTCGGCTTTCGCCGCAGCGGGATCTTCACCTACCGGCCCTATTGCGACCACTGCCGCGCCTGCGTCCCCGTGCGCGTTCCCGTCGCGGAATTCCGCGCCTCCCGCAGCCAGCGGCGCGCCGCGGCCAAGCACGGCGAGCTGCAGCACGCCGTGACAGGGCTGCGCTTCCGCGTCGAGCACTACTCGCTCTACCTCCGCTACCAGGCGAGCCGGCATTCCGGCGGAGGGATGGACCAGGACAGCCGCGACCAGTACTCGCACTTCCTGCTGCAGAGCCGCGTCAGCACGCGTCTCGTGGAATTCCGCGACCGGGGCAAGCTGATGATGGTATCCATCGTCGATCAGCTGAGCGACGGCCTCTCGTCGGTGTATACCTTCTACGACCCCGACCTGCCCGGCGCGAGCTTCGGCACCTACAACATCCTGTGGCAGATCGAACAGTGCCGGCGCGCCTCACTGCCCTATCTGTACCTCGGCTACTGGATCCGGGACAGCCGCAAGATGTCCTATAAGGCGCATTTCCGGCCGATAGAGGGTTTCATCGACGGCGCCTGGCGGCGCCTGGAGCCGGACGAACTGGAAGCCTGAGTAAGAGAAGTCCCGGCACGCCGCGGTAAAATGCCGGCATGCTCTATCGCGCCGTCCGGCCGCTGCT
>JBGQKQ010000070.1:0-13867 GCA_041499655.1 Gammaproteobacteria bacterium | reverse complement strand
GGCACGCGCGACCAGCCGCGGCGCATGGGCGCGCTCGGCCACGCCGTGTGGACGGTCCGCTGGATCACCTTCGTCTATTCCGGGTTCTGGGGCGCCGTGTCGGGGCTGCTCTTCGTGTATTACAACAAGTACATTCACCCCGCCTCGTTCTCACTCACCAGCTCGGCGGAGGCGCTCCTCGGCGTGATCGCCGGCGGCTCGGGAACGCTCGCGGGACCCCTCGTTGGGGCGGCGATTATCATTCTGCTGAAGAACTACGTATCGGCCTACATCGAACGCTGGAACATGCTGATGGGCTTCGTGTTCGTGCTCATCGTGATTTTCGTGCCCGAGGGCGTGGTTCCGGGCACGCGCCGCCTGTTTCTTCGGATCAAGAGATGGAAGTCCGGATGATCCCGGCGCTCCAGCTCGGAAACCTGAAGAAGGCCTTCGGCGGACTCCCAGCCATGAACGGCGTGTCCCTCGAAGTGATGCCCGGCGAGCGGCGCCTGATCATCGGGCCGAACGGGGCGGGGAAGACGACGTTGTTCAATCTCATCACGGGAGACCTGGTGCGTGACAGCGGGACGATCCGTCTTTTCGGCGACGAAGTCTCGCGATTGAAGACGCACCAGCGCGCGCACCGGGGCCTCGCGCGTACCTACCAGATCATCACGCTGTTTCCGAGAGACTCGCTTCTGCACAACATCGTCCTGTCGCTGCTCGGACTGCGCACGATCCGCTGGGGGGCCTTCCGGGCGCTCGCGAGCTACACCGAGCTCGAAGCGGAAGCACGCGAAGTTCTGAGGCGCGTCGGGCTCGAGCACCTCGCGCTGCGGCCGATCGGAGAGGTCGCCTACGGGGAGAAGCGGCGCCTCGAGATCGCGATGGCGCTCGCGCAGAAGCCGAAGCTGCTGCTGCTCGACGAGCCGCTCGCGGGATTGTCCCGGGAGGAGCGCACGGCGATGAAGGAGCTGATCTCTCGGATCCCCCGGGAGGTGACGGTGGTGATGATCGAGCACGACATGGACACGGCGCTCGACCTCGCCGAGCGTATCACCGTGCTCCACTACGGCAGCGTCATCGTCGAAGGCACGCGCGCCGAGATCATCGCCGATCCGAAGACGCGCGAGGTCTACCTTGGAGACTAGATGAGCGAGGCTCTCGCGCTCTCCGGCGTCGATGCGCTCTACGGCGAGAGCCATGTGCTGCATCAGGTATCGTTCGCGCTGAACGCCGGGAAGGTGCTGGCGCTGCTCGGCCGAAACGGCGCGGGCAAGACCACCTGCATGAGCAGCATCATCGGATTTCTGCCGCCGCGGAGCGGCGACGTCCGCTTGTTCGGGGCCTCGATCCTGCGCCTGCCGCCGGAGGCGATCGCGCGCAAGGGCATCGGTTTCGTGCCGCAGGGCCGGCGCATCTTTCCGACGCTCACCGTGCGCGAGAACCTCATTGTTGCAGCCCGATCCCGGCCCGGCGCGGCGGCGCCCTGGACGCTCGATCGCGTGGTCGGACTGTTTCCAAAGCTGAAGGAGCGGCTGCAGCAAGTGGCGGGCTCGCTCTCCGGGGGCGAGCAGCAGATGCTCGCGATCGGACGCGCGCTGATGGGCAACCCGCGCGTGCTGCTGATGGACGAGCCTTCGGAAGGGCTGGCGCCCCTGATCGTCGCCGAAGTGGGCCGCACCATCGCACGGCTGAAGGAAGAGGGCCAGTCGATACTGCTGGTCGAGCAGAACGTGAAGCTCGCGCTCGATCTCGCCGACGACGTAGTGATCCTCAACACCGGCCGTGTCGTATTTCACGGCGGAGCGGATCGCGTACGCACGGATCAGGACCTGATTACGCAGCACCTTGGAGTTTTCTGACTCAACCCACTGGAGAAGCATTGTCATGATGTTCACCTGCGTCACTCCCGGCTGCGATCAGCCTGGGCACACTCACCCTGCGATGGCCGCCTCGCGCAGGGCCTCCGCCAAGAGCTCGCCGTCGAAAAAGCACGCACAGGCCGTGGTGCGCGACAGGAAGGGGCGCAGCCTCAGGGTCGACATCCATTGCCATTTCCTGAACAAGGACGTGGCGGCCAAGATGGCGCCCCTGAATCCGGCGCAGTACGAGCCCCAGATCAAGTTCGCCAACGCGCTGACCCGCGAGGTCAACGTCAAGCAGATGCAGGACCGTGGGCCGAAGCTCACCACGATCGAGCTGCGCCTCAAGGACATGGACCGCATGGGCGTCGACATCCAGGCGGTGTCACCGGCGCCGCAGCAGACGTACTACTGGGCCGAGCCAGGTCTGGGGCTTGAAGTCTCGCGCATGATCAACGACAGACTGGCGCAGATCGTGGCGACCTGGCCCGACCGCTTCGTCGGCCTGGGCACCGTGCCGCTGCAGAATGTCGACCTGGCCGTGACCGAACTCGAGCGCTGCGTGAAGCAACTCGGCCTGCGCGGAGTCGAGATCAATCCGAACGTCGCCGGACGCGAGCTCACCGATCCCTCGCTCAATCTCGACAGGTTCTTCGCCAAGGCGCGCGAGCTCGACATCGTCATCTTCATGCATCCGATCGGATTCACGCACGCCGAGCGCTTCATGGATCATTATTTCAACAATGTGATCGGCAATCCGCTCGACACGAGCGTGGGGACCATGCGCCTGATCTTCGACGGCGTGATGGAGCGGCACCCGGGCCTCAAGATCGTCCTGCCGCACGCGGGCGGATTCATCGGGCACTACTGGGCACGCATGGACCACGCCTGGCGCGCGCGCCCAGACTGCCGCACGGTGATCAAGAAGGCACCGACGACCTATCTCAAGAAGTTCTACTTCGATACCATCGCGTTCGATCCGGAAATGCTTCGCAATCTCATCGACAAGTACGGGCCGCAGCAGGTGCTCCTCGGCACCGACTACCCCTTCGACATGGGCGAGGAGGATCCGGTAGGTCTCATCAACAGCGTGCCGCGGCTTTCCGCGGCGGACAAGCAGAAGATCATGGGGGAGACGGCTGCCCGTTTGCTCAAGATCAGGCGATAATACGCAGCGGCAATAGGAATAGCGGCACCCTGGAGGTCTCATGAAGCAGATCGGCGTAGCGATCATTGGCACGGGCTGGTGCGGAGGCATCCGCGCCGAGACCTGTGCCGCCCATCCCCTTACCAAGAGCCTGCATCTCGCCGAGATCCGCCCCGAACGGCTCGCGGAGGTGGCCAGCGCGACCGGGGCGAAGAGCGCGGTCGCCGACTACCGCGAGCTGCTGAAGAACCCGGAGATCGAGGCGGTTTACATCTCGGCGACGCCCGAGACCACCCACTATCCGATGGCGCGCGACAGCCTCGCCGCAGGCAAGCACGTGTTCCTGGAGAAGCCGATCGCGATGGAGTTGTCCGAGGCCGACGACCTGATCGCCCTCGCGCGCAAGAACCGCCTGAAGTTCACCATCGGCTACTCGCAGCGCTTCAACCCCAAATTTGCCTACGTGAGGCAATCGATCCGCAACGGCACCATCGGCAAGCCGGTGAGCGCGCTCGTCTCCCGCCATATCACCCGCGGCCTGGGCAAGAAAATCAGCGGGCGGGTGAAGCTCTCGCCGGCGGCGATGGAGTCGACCCACGACCTCGATTTCGTGCTGTGGTGCCTGGAGCCGGCCAGGCCGGTGCGGGTGTACTCGCAGCAGAATTTCGGTGCGATGCAGGAAGCAAGCGGCCAGCCGATCCCGGACAGCCAGTGGATCGCCGTGACGATGGACAGCGGCCTTTCGTTCGTGGTGGGCGGGGGCTGGAGCCTGCCGCCGGGATACCCGAATTTCTCGACCACCTGGATCGAAATGGTGGGGACCGAGGGTGCACTGCTGGTGGACGACAGTCACCGCGACGTGGTGCTGAACACGATGCAGAAGGGCATGCAGCTGCCCATGTCCACCATGCCGGGCGAGCGCGTCGAGCACACCTACGCCGGGCCGATGGCTGCGGAGACGATCCACTTCCTCGAAGCGGTGGCCTACGACCGGCCGGTGATGGTGACACCCGAGCACGCGCGCATGGTGATGGAGATCTACATCGCCGCCGACCTTTCGGCCGAGCGCAACGAAGCGGTATCGCTCCCCGCCGCCGCGAAATCGGTGCGCGCGGTAGCGTGATGTCATCCCGAGCTGTCATCCCGAGCGCGAGCGAGGGAACTCTGCCGTCGCACGCTGTCAACGGAGATCCTTCGGCCTGCGGCCTCAGGATGACAGGCTAGGCGTCATGCCGAAGAAGAACCCCAAACGCATCGGCCTCGCGATCATCGGGGCGGGCCGCGTCGGCTTGATCCGCGGGGAAGTCGCGGCGCGGCACCCTCAGGTGGATTTCATCGGGATCGCGGAGATCAAGCCGGACCGCGCCAGGGAAGTCGCCGCGAAGATCCGCGCCGATTTCGTCACGGCGGATTACCGCGAGCTGCTCGCGCGACCGGAAGTCACCGCGGTGATCGTCTCCACCGACGAGCACCTGCACGTCGATCCCATCCTCGCGGCCGTCGACCGGAAACTTCCGATGCTGATCGAGAAGCCGCTCGCGACCGGGCTCGCCGACTCAGAGCGCGTGCTCGCGGCGATCCAGAAGTCGGGCGTGGACGCCGTGGTCGGCTACACGCAGCGCTTCCGCAGGCGCTGGCTGGCGGCCAAGGAAAAGGTGCGAACCGGGGCGCTGGGTGACGTGACGCTCGTCACCTCGCGCGCCTTCATGAACCGGCTGGTCGCGCTCGACAACTACCAGCGCACCGACGATCCGTCCTCGATCTCGCCGATGGTGATCTCGGGAACGCACGCACTGGATGTCGTCATGTGGATGATGGAGGCTAAGAAGCCCGTGGAAGTCTACGCGCGCTCGGTGGACAAGGCCCTGGGGCCGCTGTGCGGCGGGATCGACGCCACGGCAGGGGTGATCACCTTCGAGGACGGAAGCCTCTATCACGCGTCGATATCGTGGGCCCTGCCCAAGGTGTGGCCGGGCGCGGTCTACAGCCTGGAGGTCGGCATCGTCGGCACCGAGGGCGTCCTGACCATCGACGACACGCACCGCGACATCGTGCTTGCGACCACCCAGGCCCAGGGCGAGGGCTACGCACCCGACGCCGCAAGGCGCGTGGATTTTCTCGGCAGCTATCCGCCGGGGGATATCGCGCTGGGCGAGCTGCGCGGCCCGATGCGCGAGGAGACCGAGCAGTGGCTGAACCGCGTGTCGCTGGGGCTCACGACGCAGCACGCCACCGCCGCCGAGGCGCACAACCGGCTGATGCTCACCAAGGCGTTCGACTTGTCGGCGCGGCTGAAGCGCGCCGTGCCGCTGCCGATCGCCGCGGAGAAACAACCCGCGCTCGCGCAGGCGAGGGCGTAGGGAGCTAGAAGACGACCTTCAGCAACCGGAGGAGCAATTCGTCCGGCGAAAACATCGTCAGCAGCAGCGGCGCCACGGGCAGCAGCGTGGCCGCCGCCAGTGGCAGCACGGTCTGCAAGGTGAACGGCATTAATCTCATGCCTTTCACCACTTCGAAGCTGTTGCCTAGGTCGGCGAGCGACTGGATGTCCGCGCTGCCGATCAGCGGCTCGTCCGCCGGCGCGCCGCCGCGCAGCCACTTGCGGTCGAACTCGCGTACATAGCGCTGCGCCAGCGTGCCGTACTCGCGCAGGCCCGCGCGCTTGGCTGCGGCGAGCATCGGACTGAACACCAGCAACGGCCCGAGGACGGCGAACATCATCACGGCGACCATCCCGATGAGCTCCATCTTGAAGTCGGGCAGTTTGGCGCCCGCGTAGAAGATCCGCTCGGCCATCATCCCCGCGAGCAGCGTCCCCTGGGCCAGCAGCAACGGCGAGAACGCCTGGCTCACCAGCGCGAGGAAGCCCAGGCCGCCGCAGCGGTCCGGGTGCGTCGGTACGAGGTTCAACTCGATGCGCGAAACCTGCCACAGGAAGCGCGCCCAGATGAACAGCCTGAAATACCAGCGCAGCAGCAGGAACTGGAACAGCGGCAGGCTCACGCAGCCCAGCCACCAACCGGCCAGCGAGGGCCGCAACTTCCCGCCCGCCGGCGCGCCGTACCAGCTCGCCACGTCGAGCGCTCCCTGCGTCCGCCAGACGATTCCCACCCCGACGACGTAGACGAGCGCGATCAACAACACCTCCGCCGTGGTCGAATTGCGCAGGCGCATCGCCGCGCCGATGGCCGCGTCGAACCGCGCCCGTGCAGCGTCCGGGATCAGGCCGCGCTCGAGGAACTGCCCTAACAATGTGCGCATGCGCTGGTGAACGACCAGTTCCGCCACGATCAACAGCGGCAGCGCGAGCAGAAAGCGCACGTGCAGCTCCACGTCGTGGGTGAACGGCAGCGCGACGCTGCCGCCCCAGGCGTGTCCCTCTGCGATGGACAACAGCAGCAGCGGCACCCAGGCGAGCAGCGGGAACACGATAAGGCGACGGTACAGCAATTGCAGCGCGTCTCCAGCCAGATGCGTCCGCCGCCAGAGCTGATACAACGGTCCTCCGAGGACCAGCGAGAAATCAGGCGGCTCGTTCAAGAGCGGTTCGCTGCGTCTGCTCATGTCTCATCTGAGCGAGAAGTCGACGCGGGTCGACTTGCCTTGATCCTTGATGCCTTTGGCGCCCGCCTTCGGCGTGGCGATGAAGACGCGTGCGGCGGAAACTTTCCCCGTCTCGACCAGCCAGTTTTTCGCCGCCTGCGCGCGCGCATCCGCGAGCAGGCGCAGATCGTCGTCGGTAACCTGCACGTTGGACAGCATCAGTTGCTCCATCTCGGGCGGCGGCAGGTCCTTCAGTGAGCCCATGGCGGTCTGCGGGCGTTCAAACTCTGCCTCGCGGTAAGCGACGGTAAGGTACTTCTGGTACTCGCCAGGCTCGATCGCGACTTCGTCAAGGGACGCCTTGCCCGTGGCCGTTCCGCCACTGTCCTTCACCTTCGCGGCCCTGACTTGACGATCGAGCCCGGCGCGCTTCAGTCCGTCGCGATCCTTGTCGGGGTCGATCCGGCCGCTCACGTCGAGCCTGAGGCCGGGACGGCTATCGAGCGCTTTCGCGAGCGTCTTCAGCTTGGTCTCGTCGGCGTCGAGGTTCGCCGAGCCGGGGGCGAATTCCAGATAAGCCAGCTCCTCGCCACCGCCGAAAAGTGAGCCGAGCATCGCGAACGGCTTGCTGACTGCATTTGCGATGAGATTCCCGGTGACCTGGGCGAGGACGCCGCCGAGGCTGAACTCCGGGCTGTCGAGCGAGCCCGAGATCGGCACGTTCACGTCGATCACGCCGTTCTTGTCCTTGAGCAGCGCGACGGCGAGCTGCACGGGAAGATGGGTCGCCGTCGGACTGTCGACCTTCTCGCCGAAGGTCAGCTGATCGAGATAGATGTTGTTCTCGGCCGTGAGCTTGCGATTCTCGATGCGGTACGCGACCTTCACCGAGAGCCTACCCTGCGTGATCCCATAGCCGGCGTACTTGATCGAATACGGCGACATCGGGGAAAGGTCGATGTCCCGTGCGCTCGCCTTCAGATCGACAAACAAGTCCTTGGCGAGCGGATTCACCTTGCCGGCAATCTCCACCGGGGCGGTCTGATGAACTCGCGCGCGCAGCTCGACATCGCCTGGCTTGTCGGGCGTCACCTCGGTCACACCGCCCTCCACGCTGGTCAGCATCACCGTGTAGTTCGGCTTGACGAAGAGATCGCTGTAGTTCACGCTGCCGCCGCTCAGCACGATCTTGCCGAGGCGGATGTCCGGCGGCGCGCCCAGCGCTTGCGGCGCCGTCGCTGCGGCGGCCGGCTGTGCGCCGCTCGCGTCGGTCTCCTTCAGGATCGCCTGCAGGTTCAGCGTGCCGTCCGTGTTGACGATCAGGCGCGTAAAGAAATCCGACAGCGCGATCTCGCCGACGACAACCTTCAACGGACTGGTCTGGACATCGATGCCGTTTACCGTGAGCGCCTTCCAGCGCAGCAGGTCCTGGGAGGTGGACTTGTCGAGCGAGGCGAAGTTCGGGACGCTGGCGTCGCCGCGATAGGCGATGCGCACCGGCTGGCCGTCGGGTACTTCGACGGCGAGCCGGCCCTTGGTCGAGAAGGTGCCACCGGCGATGACGAGGTTGAGCACCTGCTCGATGTACGGTGCCAGTACGCCGAGGCGGAAGCCCACGAGATCCAGGCGTCCCTCGGTGCGCGGCGGCAGGAGTTGCAATGAGCCGTCGTAGGCCAGCCTGCCCTTTGCCTCGGTGTCCCAGCCGAGCTTTACGGCGGCCTTCGTTTCGCGCGCGTTGCCGAGGGCGCTCACCTTCAGGGACAGATTGTGGAGCCCGAACTGAACAGGTTTCTCCGTGGAACGGTCGATCAATCGCACCTTGCCCTTGGTGAGCGCGATCTCGGCGACGCTGAACGTGAACGGCGGGGCGCTCGACTTCGCCGGCCGCGCGGCTGGAGCGGCGGCCGGCGCCGCGGGAACTGCGGCGAGCAGATTCAAGCTGCCGTCCTTGAAGCGCGTGATGTCGATTTCGGGCGCGTCGATGCGCACGCTCCTGACCATGGCGCGTTGCCCGAGGAGGTCCACCGAGTCGAGATCGACGCTCAGCCGGTCGAGCTTGGCGATCGGCGCGCCGTCCAACTGCTGAACCGTCAGGTCCCGCAGGCTCGCCGACCCGGAGAGGGTGAGGGTCTGGAGCTGCTCCTTCAGCGTGGAGAGCGACAGGACCAGCTTCGTATCGAGTCGACCCGACGGAACTCGGATCCGTAGCGGGATCGGTGAGTACTTCAGATATTTCGCGAGCTGGAGATCATCGATGTTGATCCGGACCGTCGTTTCGGCCGTGTCCGTGAACGGCTTTGTCTCGCCGGTGATTCCGAACGGCGTGCCGTTGACTTTGGCGCTCAGCAGGGGCTGGACCACGATGTCGACCTGGCTGGACAGGCTGGACACCAGGGGCACGCCGATCTGCAGTTCGCTCACCGTGTGCTGCGTTTTCTCAGGCCGATCGTCGAATTCGATGCGGCCGTCGCTGACCACGATGTTGTAGACAGCGAATCGCGGCGGCGGTCCGGGCGGCCCAGCAGGGGCGTTTGCAAACTTGTCGATGATGTCCTGAAAGTTGTACGTCTTTTCGTCATGGCGCACCACGCGCACGAGCGGCTTTGAGAGGCGCACGGATTCGACAACGGGAGCGAGCCGGAAGAGCGACGACAGCGTGAGGTTCACGTACAGCTCGTCGAAGCTTGCAGCGTCCGTGCTGCCGTCCTGCTCCTTGAGAGCGAAGTTGTGGACCGAAGCGGACAACGCAAATGGGTTGATGCGCACACGCTCGACGGTGACGCGCCGCCCAAGCTGCTCGCTCAGGATTCGCTCGAGCTGGGATCGCACGATCGGCGGCGCCACCAGGAAGCCTGCGACCGCGAAGAGCGCGAGGGCGCCACCGGCCCAGAGCACGATCTTGCGAAGGCGCCGCACGGAAGCGGGTCGCAGAGTAGACGGCGCGAGGCGGTCGCCCAACGCAGTCGAGAAAAGACGCGTTGCCTTCATGGTTTGCCTCGGCAGGTGATGCCCTCGCCGCAGGGGGGCGTCGTGAGCGATCCCCGAAACGCCTCAGCCCTTGCCGCCCTCGAGCGACCGGTAGGTGACCGCTCCGAGCAACGCTCCAGCGACGGGAGCAACCCAGAACAGCCAAAGCTGAGCAATGGCCCAGCCGCCGGCGAAAAGAGCTACGCCGGTGCTACGCGCAGGATTGACCGAGGTATTGGTCACCGGAATGCTGATCAGGTGGATCAGCGTCAGCGCGAGCCCGATGGCGATGGGTGCAAAGCCCGCCGGGGCGCGCTTGTCTGTTGCGCCGAGAATGACCAGCAGAAAGAACATGGTCATGATCACTTCGGTGAGCAGCGCCGCTGCAAGAGAGTAGCCGCCGGGCGAATGCGCACCGTACCCGTTCGACGCAAAGCCCTTCGAAACATCGAATCCCGGCGCGCCGCTGGCGATGACGTACAGCGCGCCGCCCGCGACGATCGCGCCGAGCACCTGCGCCGCGATATACGGAGCGAGCTTGCCGGCAGGGAAGCGGCCACCTGCCCAAAGGCCGACGGAGACCGCCGGATTCAGATGACAGCCGGAGATGTGGCCGATGGCGTAGGCCATGGTCAGCACGGTCAAGCCAAAGGCGAGCGCAACGCCGTGCAGACCGATGCCTACGTTCGGAAACGCAGCGGCGAGTACCGCGCTGCCGCAACCACCTAGAACGAGCCAGAACGTCCCAAGGAACTCCGCACCGTATGGTCTCACTTGCTCCTCCTGTCGCCGGCTTTACTCCGTAGGCGCTCAAATGCCTCCAGAGTATCGTAGCTCAAAAGGGGCTATGGCGACCGCCGGGGCCAGAGCCGGTTATTGTGTAGAAGCGGGCGCCGCGACAGCTTCAGGAGCCGCGGCGGCAACCGGAGCCGCAGCAGCGGCCGGGGCCGGGACCGCAGCAGCGGCCGGGGCCGGGACAGGAGCCGGGGCGGGTGCCGCGACGCCCTTTGTGAAGTCGTCCTTGGAGATCTCCTTGACTTCAGAGTTTTGCAGCGTGACCGCGCTGCCCGTCTTCGCGTCCTTGAACTTGACCGCACTGCCCGCCTTGTCGACGTCGGTGGTGTAGTAGTCCTTGCTCGACGCGGGGTCGCGTACCTGGTAGTAGCTTCCGCACCCGGCGAGAAGCATCGCCGTTCCCGTTGCTGCTGCGAACAATTTCAATGTGGATGTCATGTGTGTCTCCTGAGAGTTCGTGGTTGGATGCGTGACCAGATTTACCTATGGCGGCTCATTGCACCAGCGGAATCTGTGTCGCCATTTCGTATTTAACGAGCGCGCGGATCTTGTTCTCGATCTGGATGTAGCGCGCGACCTTCATCCCCGGAATCGCCTTCTCCAGCTGGGGCACGTATGTGTGTTTGAGCTTTGCCTCGGCGCCGTCGATTGCCATCATTTCGGTGAGCAGTTTCTTCGCCGTTGCATTTCAGGTTTACCTCTCCGCAAATGAAATGTGGATTAGACCGGAGCCCTTCTCGGTGCGCTGTTCGGTAACGCACAGAGACCTCGTTCAGGGGCCGGCGAAACGGGCACGATCGCCGTGATCCAGCTCATGCCTGGACTTTCCGGCAAGGGCGGATGCGCAAGGACCATCGTGATGCCGCGGCCTGTCCGGCGCGTGCAAACGGCCGTGGCAGCAAATCCCGAACGGTAACGCCAGGTCTTCTTGTCGGGACAAAGGATTGATCTGGATCAAGCAGGACAGCGTCGCGGCGCCCGTCGCGCATTCCTCGGTCTCGCCCAATAGCCGGGGCTCTCCGGGCTGGTAGAATTGCTCCCATTGGCCGAAGCGAATGCCGCAGGACATAAGCCCGAGGAGGAGACGATGAAGCGCAAAATGCTGGTGTGGGTGGCGCTCGCGCTGTTTCCCGCCCTGTCGCTCGCGCAAAGCGGTTATCCGACCAAGCCGGTCCGCATGATCATCCCCTTCGCGCCGGGCGGCGCGTCGGATTTCGTCGGCCGCATCATTCAGCCGAAGCTCGGCGAGCTGCTCGGCCAGCAGATCGTGATCGAGAACCGCGGCGGCGCCGCAGGCAACATCGGCCTGGAGGCGGCGGCGAAGGCCGACCCCGACGGCTACACCGTCTTTCTCGGGAACATCGGCACCATCGCCATCAACGCGGCGGTGTTCCACTCGCTCGCGGTAAAGCCGCAGCGCGATTTCATCGCGGTAACCCAGGTGGTGGATGTTCCCGGCGTGCTGGTGGCCAACCCCTCCTTCCCGCCAGGTACGGTGAAGGAGGTCGTCGCTTACGCCAAGGCCAACCCGGGCAAGCTGAACTACGCTTCTCCCGGCAGCGGCAGCCAGAACCGCCTCGAGATGGAGCTGTTCCGCCAGGCCGCTGGCGGGCTGGACATGCTTCATATCCCCTACAAGGGCGGCGCCGGCCCGGCGGTCACCGCGCTGATCGCCGGGGAGACCCAGCTCATGTTCACCACCGCCCCCTCCGCGCTCGGCTTCATCAAGGGCGGCCGGCTGAAAGTGCTCGCCGTCACCAGCGCCAAGCGCATCGCGGCGCTGCCCGACGTGCCAACCATGGTGGAATCGGGTTTCCCGCGTTCGGTCACCGGCTCCTGGCAGGGCATCTTCGTGCCGAAGGGCACGCCGCAACAGTTCGTGGACAGGCTCTTCACGGTGACGCAGCAAGTGATGAAGACGCCCGAGGTGGTCGAGCGGCTCGCCACGGGCGGGGTCGAGGTGGTTCTCAGCGCCTCGCCCAAGGCCTTTGCCGAGTTCGTCGCGCTCGAATCGGAGCGTTGGGGACAGGTCGCGCGCGAAGTGGGAGCGACGGTGGATTGACGCGAAGCGTCATCCTGAGCGAAGCGAAGGATCTCTTTTGGCACGGTGCTGTTAGAGGTCCCTCGCTGCGCTCGGGACGACAGAATTAAACAAGAGACGGAGACGAGTAATGGCAAACGCAGGAATGGTGGCAGTGGACTGGCAACAGCGCATCAACTGGGACCGGCTGCGCAAATACCGCCTGGAGCGGGCGCGCGAACGGATGAAAGCGCACGGGCTGGGCGCCATGCTCCTTATGTACGATGAGAATTGCCGATACGTGACCAGCACGCTCACTCCCGGCTGGAACCGCCTGAAGCCCGGCCTGCGCTACGCGCTCCTTTGCGGCGACGACGCGCCCGTGCTGTTCGAACAGGGCGACATCGGCATGCAAATCGAGCGCCACTCGCCATGGATACCGAAGGACCACGTCCGGTGGTCCTACGCCTGGATCAAAGGCGCGGCCGGCCCGGCCTCGCTCTCGCAGGTGCGTAAGTTCACCAACGCGATCAAGCAGGAAATGAAGAAGGCCGGTGTCGGAGGCCAGAAGCTCGGGGTCGACTTCGTCGACATCAACATGATCCAGATCTTCGGCGACGAAAAGATCGAATGGACCGACGGCATGACTCCGATGATGGAGGCGCGCGCCGTGAAGAACGAGGACGAGCAGGAGGCCCTGCGCATGGTCGGGGCGATCGGTGACGCAGCGCACTGGGAGTTCATGAAATTTCTCAAGCCCGGGCGCACCGAGAACCAGCTCACCGCGCACATCATGGAGTACCTGTATTCGATACCCGGTATGGAGGACGTCGAGGACGTGATCGTGTCCTCGGGACCGAACACCTGGCCGAACTGGCGCAATTTCTCCGACCGCATCGTGAAGCCCGGCGATATCGTGTTCATGGACCTCGCCGCACTCACCTGGAACGGCTACAAGTCCTGCTATTACCGCACCTACTGGGCAGGCAAAGAGCCGACGAATGAACAGAAGGAGATCTACGCCACTGCGCTCAAGTGGCTGTACGACTCGATCAAGGCAGTGAAGGTCGGCACCACCACCCGCGAGATCGCCTCGAAGTGGCCCTCCGCGAAAGAGGCCTGGGGTTACGCAGAAGAGGACCAGGCCGCGGCCAACCTGTGGGGCCACGGCCTCGGGCTCGCGCAGTACGATCAGCCGGTGATTTCGCGTATCTGGTCGCTGGATCATCCGGTCGAGATCAAGGAAGGCATGGTGTTCGCCCTGGAGACCCAGCACGGCAAGAAGTTCGAGTGGGGCGTGCGCATCGAGGAGATGCTGATCGTGCACAAGGACAAGGTTGAGCTCATCTCGAACTTCCCGGTCGAGCAGATCACTGTGGTCGATCCCATGCCGGGCTACTCGACGCTGTTCGGGCGCTGACCCAAGCCTTTGCGCACCGCTCTTCTTCAGGCGCCGCGCAAACTCGCGATCGTCGAGCGCGACAAGCCGGTACCCGGCCCGGGCGAGGTGACGATACAGACCGCCGCAACGGCGGTCTGCCACACCGATCT
>JBGQKQ010000069.1:0-14035 GCA_041499655.1 Gammaproteobacteria bacterium | reverse complement strand
CTGGGGACGGTGCTGTTCGTGCTGTCGCGGACGGCGAAGCTCTCGGTCGAACGCACTACAATGGCGATACTCCCGTGGCTGGTGCCGCTGTTCGCGGCCCTCATCGTGTGCACCTATGTCCCCGAGATCGTGCTGTGGCTGCCGAAGCACTCCGCCGCGATGAACGAGGCGGTCGGGAGCCTGTTCAGGTAGGGACCGTGGTCCGCCGGCGATGAAGCTGCCTCTTTCGGCGCTCGGTACTCTCATCTGGCTCCTCGTCGGAGGCGAAAGCTCGCTGGCCGCGTTCTCGCCGCCGGCACGGCTCGTTGTGGTCAGCGACGACAGCTATCCGCCCTACCTCTTTCGCACCGACACCGGGAAATTGCAGGGAATCGTCGTCGACAAATGGGCGCTCTGGTCCAAGAAAACGGGAATCCCCGTGACCGTGGAGGGAATGGCGTGGGTCTGGGCCCAGGAAGTCGTGAGGGAGGGCTCCGCGGACATCATCGAAGCGATCGCCTACACCCCGGCGCGCGCGGAACTCTACGAGTTTTCCCCCGCGTACGCGGACGTGGACGCGCGCGTCTTTTTCCACCGGTCGATCACCGGCATCAACGACGTCGCGAGCATGCGCGGCTTCACCATCGGCGCCAAGGACGGCAGCGCCTGCGCCGCCTGGCTCGAGGAAAGAGGCATCACGACCCTGCGCCGGTTCCCGAGCTCCGCTGCCGTAGTGGAGGCCGCGCGCACCCGCGAGGTGCCGCTGTTCTGCATGGACCTGCCGGCGGCTCAATACTTCATTTTCAAGCAGAGCCTCGCGGACGAATTCCGCCAGACCGAGCCCCTCTACGTGGCGCGCTTCCACTGGGCCGTCGCCAAGGGGCGGACGGAGCTGCGCGATTTCATCCAGCAGGGCTTCGAGCGCGTCTCTGCCTCGGAGCTGCGGGACATCGAGAACCGCTGGATCGGGAGCCCGATGCGGCTGCCGCTCGACACGCGGTATCTCTACTATTTCGGCGCGGCCGCCGCGGCCGTGCTCGCCGCCGCCGCCCTGCTGATCATGTGGAACCGCTCGCTGAGCGTACGGGTCTCGGCCAGGACCGCCGAGCTGCGCAGCGCCCTGGATTCGGTCCGGATGCACGAGCAGCGCTTCGGCCAGGTGTTCAGGCTCTCCCCCGACGCAACGGTGGTCACCTCGATCGCTGACGGACGAGTCATCGAGGCGAACGAGGCCTTTTGCCACCTGACAGGCCGCGCGCGCCCGGACGTGATCGGCCGCACCACCGAGGAGATCGGGTTCTGGAGAGATGCCGGGGAGCGCGCCGCGTGGCTCGGGCCGGCCATGAAGGCGGGAGGCGTCCACCAGTACGAGCGGACCATTCGCACGCCGGCGGGCGTACAGAAAGACGTGATGGTGCGCGCCACGCGCATCGAGATGCAGGGCGAGCCCGTACTGCTCGCCATGATCCAGGACATCACCGAGCAGCGCCTCGCCGTGCGCCTGCTCGAGGAATCGGAGCGGCGCCTCGCCAAGATCATCGAAGCCAGCCCGGAGGCCATCACCATCGCGAGTGTCGAGGACGGCACTTTCATCGCGGTGAACCCGGCCGGCGAGCGGCTCAGCGGCTATACGCGCGAGGAGATGATCGGCGCCAGCGCCGTTGCTCTGGGCTTCTGGCCCGATCTGGAAGAGCGCCAGCGGATGGTCGCGGACCTGCAGCGAAACGAAGTGGTGTACGCGCGCGAAATCCAACTGCGGCGCAAGGACGGAGAAGTGCGCGACGCCCTGGTCTCAGCCGCCTTGATCGATGTCACGGACCGCAAGCTCATCCTGTTCCAGGCGATAGACATCACCGAGAGGAAGGACGCCGAGAAAGCGCTCCGTGTGCACCAGGAGTTGCTGCGCGAGCTGTCGGCGCACCATGATTCGGTGCGCGAGGAAGAGCGCGCCCACATTGCGCGTGAGATCCACGACGAGATGGGACAGGCGCTGACAGCCCTCAAGATGGACCTGTCCGTCATCGGCCTGGAGTCCGGCAAGACCGCGCCGCGGATTGCGAAGCAGGTCCGCGAGCTGAAGGGACGGGTGGACGACATGATCCAGATTGTCCGGGACGTGGCGACGGCCTTGCGGCCCGCGGCGCTCGACCTCGGCATCCTTTCCGGCATCGAATGGCTGGTCGACGAGTTCCAGAAACGCAACGGCATCGCCTGCGAGGTCAAAGTCGCGGACGGTGAGATCGATCTCGCCGAAGATCGGAGCATCGTGTTGTTCCGCATCCTGCAGGAGTCGCTGACGAACATCTCGCGGCATGCGAGCGCGCGCAACGTGGAGATCTCGCTCAGGCGCGACGCCACTCACGTGCGGCTGGATGTCAAGGACGACGGCCGGGGGTTCGACACCGAAGCGGCCGGGAAGAAGAAGACCTTCGGCTTGCTCGGCATCCACGAGCGCGTCATCATGCTCCACGGGACCTTGAGCATCACCAGCGTACCGGGCGTGGGGACCCAGGTTTCCGTTTCAATACCGATCTGAGGGTGATGAAACAGATCAGGATACTGGTGGCGGACGACCATGCCGTGGTGAGGCGGGGCCTCCGGCACATCTTCGCGATGTCGCCGGACATCGTCATCGTGGCGGAGGCGGCCGACGGCACGGAAGTGATCGAGAAGCTGCAGACGACGCAGGTCGACGTCCTGCTGATGGACGTCAGCATGCCCGAGACCGACGCCGTGGACCTGGTGAAGCGGGTCAAAGCGCAGCAGCCGCAGGTCGCGGTGCTGGTCCACAGCATGCACGCGGAAAGCCCGGTAGCCTCGCGGATGCTCCAGGCGGGTGCGTCCGGCTATATCACCAAGGACAGCGAGCCCGAGCAGCTGGTCGCGGCGCTGCGAAAAGTTGCCGGAGGCGGGAGGTACATCGGCGCGGAGCTCGCCGAGCAGCTTGCGTTCGGCGACGGGACCGGAAGGCCGCTGCACGAGCTGCTCTCGAACCGGGAGAGCCAGGTGTTCCTGCAGCTCGCTTCGGGAAAGAGCCTCAAGGCGATCGCGGCGGAGCTCCGCCTCAGCCCGAAAACGGCGAGCACCTACAAGACCAGGGTCATGCAGAAGCTCAAAGCGGCGAGCGACGCCGAGCTCGTCCGTTACGCCGTGGCGCACAAGCTCGTCAAGTAGTCCCCAGGCCCGGAACCCGGGCATCGCATGTAGGGATTGCCCTACAACCGGCTCGGCCAAGTCCGACGCGGAAGTAGGCGCGCGCTGATTTTTTTCGACGGCTCTCTCGCCCACACTTCACGACTTGCAAGCAACCCCGTGGAGAAGACGATGAACGCAACCCGCTTCCGCCCGACTCGACCCTCGATCCTGGTCGTCGAAGATTTTCCCTCGCTGCGCGCGAGCGTCGTGCAATGGCTCGAGTGCCGGTTTCCCGGGTGCCTCGTCTACGGAGTCGAATCCGGGGAGGAAGCGCTCGAGCATGCTCGCACATCCCGCCCGGACGTCGTGCTCATGGATATCAACCTGCCGGGCATCGACGGGCTCGAGGCGACCAGCCGCATGAAGGCGCAGGCACCGGAGACGGCCGTCGTGATGCTGACCATGCATGACACTCCCGCCCACCGTCTCGCCGCCGCCAACGCCGGCGCCGCCGGATACGTCGCGAAAATCGACATGGAAGATCAGCTCGAATCGACCGTCAAAGCCCTGCTCAGGGCCCGCGCGAGGAGGCCGTCATGACGCAGCCCGCCCCCTCGCCGCACTCTCCCTGCTTGCCCAGGCGCATCGCGGGCCTCGTAAGGAAGATCGCGGCCGCGTTCGCAGCGCCGTCCGATCCTTCCGCGCGCGCCGCGGAGAGCGAGCGCTTGGAGCTGCTGCACCGCTGCGCGAGTGAAGGCTTGTGGGATTGGGACATACGTACCAACCACGTCCACTATTTTTCCCGTTTTCGCGAGTTGCTCGGCTACCGCGGGGACGAACCGCTGAGCCGGACCCAGCTCGCCTTTCACCCTGAGGACGCCGAGCGCGTGAAGCGCGCGATGCGCCGCCTCTTCGACGAGCGGGTCTCGATCGACGAGGAATTCCGCCTGCAGTGCAAGAACGGCAGTTACCGGTGGTTCCGCGGGCGCGGGCACGGCATGTGGGACGAACGCGGCGCGCCACTGCGTCTCGCGGGATCGATCGTGGACATAAGCCGGTACAAGGAGGCCGAGCTGCGCCTGCACTACATCGCCGATCACGACATCCTGACCGGGCTGCCCAACCGCCGCCTCTTCCTGGAGAGGGTTTCCCAGGGCACTGGCAGGGCGCGAACCCGGGGCGGATTGCTCGCGGTTCTGTTCGTCGGCCTGGACGGGTTCAAGCGGATCAACGACGTCATCGGGCACGACGCAGGAAACCGCGTTCTGTTCGACGCAGCCACCCGCATACGCGGCAGCCTGCGCGAGGGCGACACCGTTTCGCGCCTCGGTGGGGACGAGTTCGCCGTGCTGCTCGAGGACATCGAATCGCCCGCGCACGCATCCGCAGTCGCCGACAGGACCCGCGCCGAGCTCAATCGCCCGATTGCGACCGCGGAGCGCGAAGTCTACGTTTCCGCGAGTATCGGAATCGCCCTTTTTCCCGGCGACGGGGAATCGCCCGAAGAGCTGCTCAAGCGCGCCGACGTTGCCATGCACCAGGCCAAGAAGAACGGGCGCGACAATCACCAGTTCTACTCCCCCGAATCCGAAACCCGGCTCTGCCGCAGGCTGGATCTCGAGGCCGGGCTGCGCCGGGCGCTCGAGCACGGCGAGCTCGAGGTGCACTATCAGCCTCAGGCGAGCTTCAAGGACGGTGCGATCCACTCGGTAGAGGCGCTGCTGCGGTGGAACAGCCCGGAGCTCGGCTGGGTCCCGCCTGCGCAGTTCATCCCGCTCGCCGAAGAGACCGGGCTCATTCACCCGATCGGCGAGTGGGCGCTCGAAACCGCGTGCGCGCAGGCGAAGGCCTGGGAAGACGCCGGGCTGCGGCCCCTCAGAATGTGCATCAACGTGTCGGCGCGGCAGCTGAACCCAAAGCTGGTCGAGACCGTCTCCCGGGTTCTGGCCCGGGCGGGGCTCTCGCCTTCGCGCCTCGAGCTTGAAATTACCGAAAGCGTCATGGTCAGCAACGACCCGCGTACGGAGGCGGCGCTTCAGGCGCTCCGCAGCCTCGGCGTCGGATTCGCCATCGACGACTTCGGCACGGGCTACGCGACCTTCGACTACCTGAAGCGCCTTCCCGTCCGCACGCTCAAGGTGGACGGATCGTTCGTCCGCGGCGTGTGCGACAACGCAGACGACATCGCCATCGTCGCCGCGAGCCTCTCCCTGGCCCGGAGCCTGGGGCTCAGGGTCGTCGCCGAAGGCGTCGAAACCGCCGAGCAGCACGCGCAACTGAGAAAACTCGGATGCGACGATTGCCAGGGGTACCACGTCTTCCGCCCGCTTCCCGCCCCGGAGCTGGCACAGCTCCTCGGTCCGAAGAAGCGAGCCTCACCGGCGGCGCGGCCGCGGTTGACGATCGCAAGATAACCCCATCGACCACAACCACAAGCCAAGGAGTCCTCATGCCCGTCAAGAAAATCCTGATCGCCGACGATTCGCCCTCGGATCGCCAGTTCCTGCTGGAGAAACTCTCCAAGCACGGATACGAATGCATCATGGCCGAGAGCGGCGCCGAAGCGATCGCCAAGTCGAAGAGCGAGCACCCGGACCTGATCCTGATGGACGTCATCATGCCCGGCACCAACGGGTACGAAGCCACGCGCACGATCACGCGCGACGAGGCGACGCGGACCATCCCGGTCATCCTCTGCACCGCCAAGGACCAGGAGACCGACCGCCTCTGGGGCCTGCGCCAAGGCGCGCGCGACTACGTGACCAAGCCGGTCGACGTCAGCGACCTGCTCGAGAAGATCGCGGCGCTCGGCTAGCGGGTGGCCCTGCTAAACTCCGGCGCATGAGAGTCGTCATCACCGGAGGCGGCGGATTCATCGGCTCGAAGCTCGCCCGCGCGCTGCTCGCCCGCGGCACGCTGTCGGGGCAGAAGATCACCCGCCTGGTTCTCGCCGACCAGGCATTTCCCGATTTGCCGAAGGATGCGCGGCTCGAGACGCTCGCCGGCGACATCGCCGACCCGGGCTTCGCCGCGCGCGCCGTCGCCCCGGATACCGATTCGATCTTCCACCTCGCCGCGGTGGTGTCGGGCGCGGCCGAAGCCGATTTCGACCTAGGCATGCGCGTGAACCTCGGCGGCGTGCGCGCGGTGCTCGATCAGGCGCGCCTCATTTGCGACGCGACCGCCAGGCCACCGCGGCTGGTGTTTGCGAGCTCGGTCGCGGCCTTCGGCGGCGACCTCCCGCAAGTCCTCGACGACTCGACCACGCCGGTGCCGCAGACCTCGTACGGCTCGCAGAAGGTGGTGAGCGAATACCTGATCGGCGACTTCTCGCGCAAGGGCTACATCGACGGAAGGTCGCTGCGCCTGCCCACCATCGTCGTGCGCCCTGGCAAGGCCAACGCGGCGGCGTCCTCGTTCGCGAGCGCCGTGGTGCGCGAGCCGCTGAACGGCGTCGCCTACGCCTGCCCGCTGCCGCCCGAAACCGGCGTGTGGCTGCTCTCTCCGCGCCGCGTGGTCGAGGCCTTCATCCACGCGCACGACCTTCCGGCCTCGGCGTGGGGCTCGAACCGTGCGCTGAACCTGCCCGGGATTACGGTCACGGTCGCCGAGATGATAGCGGCGATGGGGAAAATCGCCGGGGCGCAGGCCGCGAGACGCGTGTCGTGGAAACCCGACGCGCGCATCGAGGCGATCGTGAAGGGCTGGCCGGCGCGCTTCGCCACCCCGCGCGCGCTGTCGATGGGGTTCAAGGCCGACCCGGGCATCGAGGCCGTGATCCGCGACTACATCGCGGACGAAGGCGTGAACCTCGGCTAGAGAACGCGAGCGGGTTAGTCGAAGAACGCTAGCGTTCTGGCCTCGATACTCTGGCGCGCAGGTGCTCCCGGAGGTGTGGTCGGGTCAATAAAGGAGCTGTGCGCGGTGAAGCGCGCGCGCCCATCCTTCGCCGAATCGAACACCTTGAAGACCAGCGCCTCGTCGCGCCGCATCAGCGGAAAGTAGAACCAGCGGTGTTCCGGGTTGTAGCCGACGCGGTAGGTCTCGCCCACGCGGTTCGGATAGTGGCGCTCGGCGCGGATCAGGTCCTTCGGCGCGAGGCTGCGCGCATCGGCGATCGCAAGCGGGTTCGACTGGATCGGCTGGTTGATCGCGCGCCATACCTGGATGATGGCGAAGCGGCGCTTCAGTAGTTCCCCGGCTTCCTCGGGCAGCAGGTCGCGAACGCGCTGCGGGCCGGACCACTCGGTATAGTCGTTGTGCACGTTGAACACCGGCTCGCGCACCAGCTTCGCCTCGCGCTCGGCCTCGTCGCCCGAGCGCAGGGTGTGGTCGAAGACCACGACGCGCGAGGCGCCCGACACCTTCCTGATCAGCGCCTCGACCTCGGGGTAGTAGACGCGCTTCAGCTCCCCGGCGTCGAAGAAGTCGCGGACCCGCGTCTCGTGCTCGACGAACTCGAATCCGGTGACCTCGAGGTCGAACTCCTCCGCGAGCGGCCGGCCGTTGCGGATCGTCATCTGCCGCACCTCGTGCTCTCCGCTGACGCGGCGGCGGATGTTATTGGGGCCGAAGGTCTCGTTCACGGGCTTCGTGCCCGTGTCGACGGTGTAGTGCAGCCCGGCGACGATCTCCGCGTGCGTCCCGGTCCCTGGCATGACGGCAGCCATCGCGGGCCTATTCGTGGGACGCTTCGGTATCGGTCGCGTGCACGCTCATGTCGACGATATCGCCGCGGCTGAAGAAGTCGTCGATGGCGCGCGGCTCGTGCTGGATCTCCCACCAGTTGTTGTCGAGATCCTGGAAGTAGAAGCCGTAGGCGCCGTGCCGCTCGAGCACCTTGTTGACCTTCTGGATGCCGTAGTTGTCCTTGAGCCGGAGCGCCTCGGCGTGCGCGCGGTCGACCTCCTCGCGCGTGGCGACGTTCAGGCCCCAATGGGTGAGCACGTGCTGCTTCGGCACGTTCTCGCCGATGCACACCGCGACCACGTACATGCCGGTCTTCAGGCGCAGCATCATCGCCGGCCGCGCGTGGCGCACCACCTCCAGTCCCAGGAATTCCTCGTAGAAGCGCCGCGATTTCGCGAGGTCCTTGCACATCAGCGTGCCGTGGGAAAGGAGCATGGGCTGGACGATCGAGGACTTGTTCTGCTGCGGAGCGGCGGCGACTTGGCTCATGGTTCTTTCGCGTTGGTGCGTCGGCCGGCCATTATAATCCCGGCTCTGATAGTCTTCGGTACGAGGAGGAAGCATGAGGCGAGTCGCAGCTGCTCTCCTGTCGCTGGCGCTTGCAGCCGCCGCCGGAGCGCAGGAATTCCCTTCGAGGCCGGTCAGGCTCGTCGTCCCCTTCCCGCCAGGAGGGCCGCTCGACATCTCCGGGCGTCTCATCGGCAAGGAATTGCAGGACCGCTGGGGCCAGCCGGTGATCGTCGAGAACAAGCCCGGCAGCACCGTCGGGCCGGAATACACCGTGAAGAGCCCGCCGGATGGCTACACGCTGATGATCATCAGCTCGACGCCGCTCGTGACGCTTCCGCATCTGCAGACGGTCCCGTACGACGTGCTCAAGGACCTGGTGGGAGTGACACAGACGACGCTGCTCACCTACGCCCTGGTGGTCAATCCCGCCACCGGGATCAACTCGATCCAGGATCTGATCGTGGCGGCGCGCGCGGCGCCGGGACGGCTCGACTACGCAAGCGCGGGCAACGGCTCGGGACAGCACCTCTACGTCGAGCTGCTGAAGAACGCCGCAGGCATCAGCCTCGTCCACGTACCCTACAAGGGCGCGGCGCCCGCGCTCCAGGCGGTACTCTCGGGCGAGCCGGGGATCATGCTCGACGTTACCGTCGCGGTGATCCCGCACGTGAAATCCGGAAAGCTGCGCGCGCTCATGGTGACGGGCGCGAAGCCGCTTGAGCAGCTGCCAGGCGCGGTGCCCTTTGATTCGATGTTTCCCGGCCTGGGCATTCCCGGGTGGCACGGGATCTTCACGACCGGCGGCACGCCGAAGCCGGTGCTCGACAAGCTCGCCACCGACATCCGCGGCGTGCTGCAACTGCCAGCGGTGGCGAGCCGCTTCCGCGAGCTGGGCGTCGAGCCCTCCGGAATCTCCGGCGACGAGTTCAACGCAATCGTGCGGCGCGACTACGCGCGCTGGGGCGAGATCATCCGCGCGAACAAGCTGCGGGCGGACTGACCGTCCGCCTGCTGCCTACCACGTCCTCGGCAGGGCCTTGGCGATCGTGATACGGTCGCGCCCGACCTCGATGTAGCCGCCGGCGGTGAGGTCGCCCAGGATCCGGCCGACCATTTCGCGCGTCGTTCCGACGCGGCTCGCGATTTCCTGCTGCGTCGGCTTTTTCTCTATCACGAGCACACCGTTGCGATCCACGGCGAGCTCCAGGAGCATGCGCGCCACACGGCCGTATACGTCCATGAGCGCAAGGCTCTTTACGTCGTTGGTGAGCGCGCGCACGCGCGCGATGAGCTTATAGATTAGGTGCAGCGAGAACTCCGGGCTCTTCTTCACGAATTCCCTGAAGTCCTCCTTGGGGACGACCAGGAACTCGGTCGGCTCGAGCGTCATCACCGAGGCCGAGCGCGGACCTTCGTCGAGCACCATTTCCCCGAAGTACTCGCCGGGTCCGGATTCGTTGAGCACGATCTCCTTGCTCTTCTCGTCGCTCATGTAGATCTTTACCCGGCCGGAAACGATGATGTACAGCGAGTCGGTCCGGTCGCCCTCGCGGACGACAACGGTGTTCTTCGGAAAGGTCCGCGATACCGCATGCTGGGCGAAATCCCTGAGATCGATCACGTCCAGGAGTTCGTCGGGTGACGGGCCTTTCGGTTTGCGCTTTTCCATCCGCTCTCCCTGGAGCTTCTACCCCGCGAACCGCGGCTCCGGCACTCCTTTGATTCCAAGGCCGGTGATGCGGAACAGACTTCCCGCGAGGAACTGCGGCTTGGCCTCCTTCGCGAAGTGGTCGTGCACCGCCGGGTGCTTCACCCGCGCCATCGAGGTGACGTAGATCTCGTCGAGCTTGTCCCCGCCGAAAATGACGCTGGTGATGTTGCGCACCGGCATGCCGATGCGCCGCTCGACCGTGCCGTCGGGCGCGTAGCGCACCAGGTCGCCCGAGATGAGCTGCGCGTTCCACACGCAGCCCTCGGCGTCGACGGTCGAGCCGTCGGCGACTCCCGCATCGTCCTTGAACGAGGCGAACAGGCGCTTGTTCGCGGGCGTGCCGGTCGCGATGTCGTAGTCGTACTTCCAGATCTCGCCCTGGAAGGTGTCGGCGAAATAGAAGGTCTTGTCGTCGGGGCTCCAGCACGGGCCGTTCGAGCAGATGATGCCGTCGTCGACCAGCGTCACGCTGAGATCCGGATCGAGGCGCCACAGCCCGCAGAGCTTCAGCTCCTCCTTGTCGTCCATGCCGCCGGCGAAGAAGCGCCCGCGCCGGTCGCACTTGCCGTCGTTCAGGCGCGTGCGCGGCTGGCCGGCGTGGACCAGCTCGATTTTCTCGGGCTTGCCGTCCTTGAGGTCGAAGAAGTAGAAGCCGTCGTCGAGCGCGAGCACCGCGCCGCCTTTCTCGCGCAGCGCCATCGCGCCGACGTCGCGCTTGAGCGACCAATTCTCGGTCTTGCCGGTCTTGGGATCGAGGCGCCAGATCGACGGCTTGCCGACCCGCCGGCCGGTGCCGTCAACCCAGTAGAGCCGGCCCTCCCCGACGTCCCAGACCGGGCCTTCGCCGAGATGGTTGCCGCACTCGAGCACGCATTCGATCTTCATTCACGCGGCGCGCAGAGCGCGGCCGGACTGATCGAGCAGGCGTGCGGCGACGAGCGCTCGGCGGATGCGCTCGATCTCGGCCTGAGGAATCTTCACGAGCGGCGGGCGCACCACTGCGCGCGGCAGCTTGCCGAGCAGCACCAGCGCCTCCTTCATGCGGTTGTGCATGTCCACCCAGGGCTCGGAGTAGAAGACCTCCGCGGTCGGCCAGATGCGCTCGTTGATCGCCTTCGCCGTCTCGAGGTCGTTCGCGCGCACCGCGCGGAAGAGCTTCGCCTGCAGATCGGCGATCACCGAGCCGCTTCCCGAGAGGAGCCCATTACACCCCAGCACCAGCGAGCTCATGAGCCACGAGCTGTGCGTGGTGAGCACGTTCAGCGGCCGTGCGAGCGACTGCAGCACGCGTGTCTGCCGCTCGTGCAGCTGCGGGCTCGCACACCAGTCCTTGATCGCGCGCAGCTGCGGCACCGCTTCGGCGATTCTGAGGAGCGTCTCGAGCGGGTAGCCCTGGCCCCCGGCAAGCGGATACTGGAAGGCGATGATCGGAAGGTCGCTCGCGCCGGCGACGCGGCGGAAATGCTCGAGGGCCATCTCCGGGCGCTGGCCCATGGTGAAGGGCCCGGGCGGGAAGACGAGGAGCGCGCTCGCGCCGCCCTCCGCCGCCATCCCGGCGATGCGCGCGGCCTCGAGGCTGCCCTCGGCGTAGACGCCATGCACGATCGGCAGCCGCGCGCCGATCTCGTCCCTCGTGATTGCGAGCACGCGCTTCTGCTCCTCGAACGTACACGAGGCGACCTCGGTCGAATGCGCGTTGATCGTGACCGCGGAGAGGCCCTCGACCGATGCGACATCGGACAAATGCGCGCGGAACGAGGTCTCGTCGATCGACAGGTCCTCGTGGAAGGGCAAGAGCACCGCAGGGATCACGCCCTGGGGAATCCATTTCGTGTCGCGGGCCATCGGGGCTCCTCGGATCACTCGACCCGGATATTGTAATCGCGGATCACCTTCGCCCATTTATCGGACTCGGCGTGCGCAAAGGCGAGAAACGCCTCCGGGCTGCTGCCGACGACCTCGAACCCCTGCGCGGCGAGCTTGCCGCGTACCTCGGGATCGGCGAGCGCCTTTTTCGCTTCCGCGTTGTAGCGCGCGACCCTGTCCTTCGGCGTGCCGGCGGGAACCAGCATCCCGACCCAGGACTGCGCGGCGAAGCCGGGCAGGGTCTCGGCGACGGTGGGCGTGTCCGGAAGCTGGGCGATGCGGCTCGCGCTCCCGATCGCCAGCGCCTTGATGCGGCCCGCCTTCACCTGCGGGATCGCCTGCGGCGCCGACACGAACATCACGTTCACCTGGCCGCCGACCAGGTCGATCATCATCGGCGCCCCGCCCTTGTAGGGCACGTGAGTCATCTCGATGCCGGTGCGGCCCGAGAGCAGGAGCGCGTTCAGGTGGTTCGAGCTGCCCGCGCCCACCGTCGCGTAGGTCACCTTGCCGGGATTCGCCTTCGCATACGCCACCACCTCGCCCACGCTCGAGGGGGCGAAGTTGTTCGCGCCGACCAGGACGTGCGGCGAGGTCACGAGCAGGCTCACGTGCTCGAAGGACTTGAAAGGATCGTAGGCGAGGTTGCTGTAGAGGAGGTGATTCACCGCGTGCGTGTCGAACACGAAGAGCACGGTGCTGCCGTCGGCGCCCGCCCTGGCCGCCTCGGCCTCGCCGATCGAGCCGCCCGCCCCCGCCTTGTTCTCGACCACCACGGGACGCCCGAGACCCTCCGAGAATTTCGGGCCGAGCACGCGCGCCACACCGTCGACCGTGCCGCCCGCGGGCCAGGGGACGATCACGCGGATGGGCTTGCCGGCCTGTCCGAAAACAGACAACGAGACGAGCAACAGCGCCGCCGCCGCGAAACGGAATCCTTTCATCTCGCCCCCTTTGTGGTCATGAGCTTCGCGATGCGCGAAGCGTCCTTGAGTTTTTCCATTCCCAACACGGCGTCGCGCAGCTGCGCGGCCTGCGAGCGCTTGAGCGCGTGCGCCGCGAGTTTCTCGAACTTCGCGACGACCTGCGCCTCGCTCGCGAAATGGGGCTCGCTGCCGCGCGGCGACTCCACGGCGCGCTCGAGCACGCTGCCGTCTTTGAGATGCGCCTCCACCCGCACCGCGTGTCGGAACTTCGATCCCCTGGCAGTGATCCCGGGATCGGCGTGCACCTCGACCCTTTCCGCGAGCGCAAGACGCTTCGGATCGGAGACGGCCTTCTCGCCGAACTGATCGACGAAGCAATCGCCCTCGAGAAGCAGCGTCGCCACGCAGAAGGAAAGATTCATCTGGGCCGAGGCGACCCCGGCGGGCCGGTATTTCCAGCCGGCATGGTCCAGGGTCACCTGCGAGCCGTACACCACGATCTTGTTCACGTCCTTCGGTCCGAAGGGGCGCTCGGCCTGCAGCTCGCGCAGCGCGTCGAGCGCGGTGTGGTTGCTGCCGACACAGGAATAGAATTTCAATGCGACGCCCATCGTCTGCCAGGTCTCGCCGAGCCCCGCGGTCAGCTCGGGCAGGCTGAAGCGGTCCCGCGAACGCGAGAAGGTGGTGCAGAAACCGCCGTACTCGCTTTCGAACACGTCCGGAATGCCGGTGAAGCCGGACTCGGCGAGGAGCGCGCCGTACAGCCCGCTCTGCGAGGCGCGGCCCGCGTGCATGCGCTTCACCATCGCGCCGTACTGCGCCGCCATCAGGCCCGAGGCCTGCGTTCCGGCGATGCCGAGCGCGTGCACCGTCCTGTCCGCGTCGAGCGCGAGGCCGCGCGCGGCGCCGGCCGCGGCGGAGAACACGCCGAGCGTCGCGCCGGAATGCCAGCCCTGTCCGATGTGCTCCGGCCCCATGCACAGCCCGACGCGCGGTCCGATCTCGTAGCCGGCGACGGCGGAGGCGAGAAACTCGCGCCCGCTCATGCGGCGCATCTCCGAAACCGCGACCAGCGCCGGCAGCACCACCGCACCCACGTGCAGCACGCCCTGGCGATGCACGTCGTCGAGCTCGAAACCCTGCACCTGGGTGCCGTTGGCGAGCGCCGCGTGCGGCGCGGAGAGCCGCCGCGGCGTGCCCCAGACCGCGCAAGTCGTGG
>JBGQKQ010000068.1:0-14329 GCA_041499655.1 Gammaproteobacteria bacterium | reverse complement strand
CTTGGCCCGGGTGCCTATGACGATGGCGATCTCGACCTCGTAGTCGAGCTTGGTGGAATTTCGCGGCTGCTGGACGTCGTCATTGGGGCCGCTGATGCAAGTCGTGGCCTTCATGAATACCACCGGCTCGGCGGGAATTTGCAGACCCGCCTCGTGCGCGTGGTCGACATAGTTCAGGCCGATGGCAACGAATTTGGAGATGCCCGTATAGGGAACCCCGAATCTCGGATTTCCTCGCACCAGAGGCAGGGACTCGGGTCGGATCTTGCGGAGTCGTGCCAGACCTTTTGGCGAAATCGTCTCCTGGTCGATATTGGAGATCACCCCGGAAAAGTCGCGCAGCTGGCCTTGCGCATCGATGACACCGGGTTTTTCGAACCCATTCCTGCCGTAACGACAAAGCTTCATTTTTCTTGCTTCCTTTCCAGATCATCAGGGACGACCGCTCGAGCAAAGCGCAAGACTTGGATCAAGCCGCGGCCTGGGTGCGACAGGCAGCCCCGACGGCGGCGTCTCCTGCACCACCCGCTGCCGTGTTCAAGGGGCTGTACGACGGCAGCTGCTGGTACGACCGGCTTCCTGCCGTGAACCGCTCTCCCCCAAGGGTCTTCTTATGCCATGCGATTATAGCAGCGGAGCGTCGAAAAGCGCCATAGTTCTCGGAGAATCATGGGGTTATGGGTAAAGCTCCAAGCCGTGAGCGAAACCGGACCGCGTCGGATATGCTTGAAATTGCAGCATGAAAACTCCCGCGCCTCGTCTGTTCGCCCCGGTTGACCTTACCCTCGGGGCCGAGATCGGATTGACGGACCGCGCAGCCCGTCACCTCATGGTCCTGCGCTTGCGCGGCGGCGACACCATTACGCTGTTCAACGGCCAGGGCGCGGAGTATGCCGCGGAACTGACGCGGGTCACCGCCGGGGAGGCGCTCGCGCGCGTGCTGTCGAGGCACGACCCGGAGCGCGAGTCGCCGCTTTCGATTGTGCTTGCCCAGTGCGTATCCAGCGGCGACCGCATGGACATGGCCGTGCAAAAATCCACCGAGCTCGGCGTTTCCAAAATCGTGCCGATCGCAAGCGAGCGCTCCGTAGTCAGGCTCTCCAGCGATCGCGCCGAAAAGCGCGTCGCCCACTGGCGCAATGTGGTGATCGCCGCCTGCGAACAATGCGGACGCAACCGCATACCCGAAGTCACCGCGATCACCGACATTTCTGACTTCTGTGATCAGGAGGCCGGCGCGGGTTTGCTGCTGCTTCTGGCACCGGATACGGGCCGAAATCTCAAGCAGCTGTCGCCGCCCCGCCAGGTCACGTTGCTGGTCGGGCCGGAGGGAGGCCTCACGGCGCGCGAGCGCGAGGATGCACAACGGAGTGGGTTCACCCCGGTTCGCTTCGGGCCCCGGGTGCTGCGCACCGAGACGGCCTCCCTTGCCGTAATCGCGGCGATGCAAGCGCAGTGGGGCGATTGTTAGCTCGGTGCGGCAGCAACCGCTGAATCTGCCTTGCGCAAAGGCTAGAATCGGGCTTCCTTGAGCAACGACCCAACCATGTCTACCCGTTCCGATCCCCAGTTCGTGAGCTGGTTTCGCTCAGTAGCCCCGTATTTCCACGCGTTCCGCGGAAAGACGTTCGTGCTCGCCTTTGGCGGGGAGATATTCGCAGAGCGCAGGTTTGTCGAGCTTGCGCACGACATCAACCTGCTGCACAGCACTGGAATCCGCGTGATATTGGCGCACGGGTCACGCCCGCAGATCGAAGCCCAGCTGAAGCAGCGCAGGGTTCGCTCGCGCTACGCGAAGGGCCTGCGCATTACCGACCCGGTAGCGCTGGAATGCGTGAAGGAGGCGGTCGGCCTGCTGCGCGTCGAGATCGACGCGCTGCTCTCGCTCGGTCTGCCGAATTCTCCGATGGCGGGAGCGGCAATCAATACAGTCTCCGGAAATTTCATCACAGCACAGCCGATGGGCGTGCACGATGGCATCGATTTCCAGTACACCGGGTCGGTGCGCAAGGTGGACGCGCAAGCGATCTCGGGTTGCCTCGACGCAGGGAACATCGCGATAGTGTCTCCCGTGGGGTATTCGCCCACCGGAGAAGTCTTCAATCTTGCGATGGAGGACGTCGCGGTCGCCACGGCCTCGGCGCTGCACGCCGAGAAGCTCGTCTTCCTCTCCGATGCTCCGGTGGAAGACAAGGGGGGCGAGCTGCTGCCCGAACTCACTGCCAACGAGGCCGCCGACCTGCTCGCACGCAGCAACCGGCTTACCGAAGACACGCGGCTCTACCTCGCTCATGCGGTCGAGGCGGTGCGCGGCGGCGTGCAGCGCGCCCACGTCATCAGCCGCAAGGTGCCGGGCGCCCTGCTAGTCGAGCTGTTCACCCACGACGGGTCCGGCACGATGATCACCGCCGACAAGGTGGTGAAGCTGCGCGCGGCGGCGATCGACGACGCAGGAGGCATCCTGAAATTGATCGAGCCCCTCGAGGAGGACGGGACGCTGGTGCGGCGCGGCCGCGAGCTGCTCGAGCGCGAGATCACGCAATTCTCGGTGATCGAGCACGATGGCGTCATCGTCGGCTGCGCCGCGCTGTATCCCTTCGCGAGCGCCCGCGCTGGCGAGCTTGCGTGCCTGGCGGTAAGGCCCGACTATCGCGACGCCGGCTACGGCGAGCGCCTGGTGCGGCAAATCGAGACTCAGGCGCGCGCTCGCAAAATGAAAAAACTCTTTGTGCTGACGACACGCGCGACGCACTGGTTCATCGAGCGGGGTTTTGCGGAATCCACGGTCGACAGGCTGCCCAGGGAAAAGCAGGGCCTGTACAACTATCAGCGCCGGTCGAAGGTCTTGGTTAAGTCCCTCTAGCAGGCTTCAGACGAGCTAGAATCGGCGCGGGACCACGAAGGAGGAAATGATGGCAAGGATGGTGAAATGCGTGAAGCTCGGGCGCGAGGCCGAGGGGCTCGATCTGCCCCCGTACCCGGGCGAGCTCGGCAAGCGCATCTGGGAGAACGTCTCCAAGGAGGCCTGGCAGGGCTGGATCAAGCACCAGACCATGCTGATCAACGAAAACCGGCTGAACCTCGCCGACTCGCGCGCCCGCAAATACCTAGCAGAACAGATGGAAAAGCACTTCTTCGGGTCCGGAGCTGACATGGCCTCCGGCTATGTTCCGCCGAAAGAGTAGTCTCGCTAGTTTCGAACGATCGCTCTCACACCTGCTTTGGTTCCGAGCAGCAGCACGTCCGCCCCGCGCCGGGCGAAAAGTCCGTTCGTGACCACACCGGTGATGTTGTTGATCGTTGCTTCCAGCTCGACCGGGTTCAGGATGGACAGACCACGAACGTCGAGAACGATATTTCCGTTGTCAGTTGTGAAATTCTCGCGGAGCTCCGGCCGGCCGCCAAGCTTGACCATCTGCCGCGCGACGTAGGCCCGCGCCATCGGAACTACCTCCACCGGCAAAGGGAATTTGCCTAGCACCGGGACCAGTTTCGACTCGTCGGCGATGCAAACGAACTTTTTTGCCACCGCGGCGACGATCTTCTCGCGAGTGAGCGCGCCGCCCCCGCCCTTGATCATGGCGAGATGCTCCGTGATCTCGTCGGCGCCGTCGATGTAGACGGGCAGCTCGTTTACGCCGTTCAGGTCGAAGAGCCGGATGCCGTGGCTCTTCAGTCTTGCGGCGGACCTGTCCGAGCTTGCCACTGCGCCGGCGATGCGGCCCTTGATCTTCGCCAGCTCGTCGATGAAGAAATTGGCGGTCGAGCCGGTGCCGACGCCGACGACGGCGTCCTCGACCACGTGCTTGATCGCTTCGCGGGCAACCGCCTGTTTGAGCTCGTCCTGCGTCATCGGCGCTTGACCGGCGGAAGGTCGGTGCACACGCCTTCGTACAGCTCGGCGGCCATTCCGACCGACTCGCTTGTCGTCGGATGCGGGTGGATGGTCTTTCCGATATCCACCGCATCCGCGCCCATCTCGATCGCGAGCGCGATCTCGCTGATGAGATCGCCCGCGCCCGTTCCGACGATGGCCCCGCCTATAAGGCGGTGCATGTCCTCGGAGAAGATCAGCTTGGTAAAACCCTCGTCGCGGCCGTTGGCGATCGCGCGTCCCGACGCCGCCCAGGGAAACTTGGCGACCCCGTACTTGATCCCCTGCTTCTTTGCCTCGTCCTCGGTCAACCCCGCCCAGGCGACCTCGGGATCGGTGTACGCGACCGACGGAATCACGCGAGCATCGAAATGGGATTTCTGTCCCGCGGCGGCTTCGGCGGCGACATGGCCTTCGTGCACCGCCTTGTGCGCGAGCATGGGCTGACCGGCGATGTCGCCGATGGCAAAAATGTGCGGCACGTTGGTGCGCCTCTGCGAATCGACGGGGATAAAGCCGCGCTCGTCGACCGCGACGCCGGCGGCTTCGGCACCGATTTTCCTGCCGTTGGGTATGCGGCCGACCGAGACCAAAACCATGTCGTAGAGCTGCGGCGTCCGCGGCGCGGCCTCGCCATCGAAGGTCACCTTCAGCCCTTCCTTCGTCGCCTCGACCTTGGTTGTCTTGGTCTTCAGCATGATGTTGTCAAAGCGGCGCGCGTTGAACGTCTGCCAGACCTTGACGAGGTCTCTGTCTGCGCCCGCCATCAGGCCATCGAGCATTTCGACCACGTCGAGCCGGGCACCCAGCGTCGAAAACACCGTGCCCATTTCGAGGCCGATGATGCCGCCGCCGATCACCAGCAGGCGTTTGGGTTTCGAGCGCAGTTCGAGTGCACCAGTCGAATCGACGATGCGCGGATCTTCGGGCAGAAACGGGAGTTTCGCCGACTGTGAGCCGGCGGCAACGATCGCGTTCTTGAAGGCGACGATCTTGCGGCCATCCTTGGTCTCCACCGCCATGTGGTTGGGGCCGACGAAACTGCCGACGCCCGTGAGCACCGTCACCTTGCGCATTTTCGCCATGCTGGCGATGCCGTTGCTCAACTTGCCCACGACCTTGCTCTTGAACTCGCGCAGCTTGTTCATGTCGATCGAAGGCTCGCCGAAAGTAACACCGTGCGCCGCCATGGCACGTGCCTCCTCCATGATGGCCGCGGTGTGCAGCAGCGATTTGGAGGGGATGCAGCCGACGTTGAGGCACACCCCGCCGAGTGCCGGATAGCGCTCAATGAGCACCGTGGCGAGGCCGAGATCGGCGGCACGGAACGCCGCCGAATAGCCGCCGGGGCCGGAGCCCAGTACCAGCACTTCGCAAGTCACGTCGGCCGCCCCCTTGAACCCTGCTGCCGCAGGCACCGGGGAGACGGGTTTCGCGGGCGTGGGTGTGGGTGCAGCGGCAGCGGGAGTGGGAGTCGGTTTGGCGGGCGGGGCCGCGGTGGCACCTAGGTTCTCTTCGAGCACGAGGACCAGCGATCCTTGCGAGACTTTGTCGCCCAGCTTGACGCGCAGCTCCTTCACGATTCCTGCTTGCGGCGATGGAATTTCTATCGTCGCCTTGTCGGATTCGAGCGTGATGAGCGAAGCCTCTTTTTCTACCCGGTCGCCAGGCTTCACCAGGACTTCTATAATTTCAACGTCCTTGAAATCGCCGATGTCCGGCACCTTCACTTCGATCATCTGCGCCACGCCGGCCTCACAATAGGGTGCGGCGGATGTCGGACAGAACCGATGCGAGATAGCTGGTGAACCGCGCCCCGGCGGCGCCATCGATCACGCGATGGTCATAGGCGAGCGACAGCGGCAGCATCAGCCGCGGAACGAAGGCGCCGTCCCGGTAGACAGGCCGCATCTGCGACCGCGCCACCCCGAGAATCGCGACCTCGGGGGCGTTGATGATGGGCGTGAAGGAAGTGCCGCCGATCCCGCCGAGGCTGGAAATGCTGAAGGTGCCGCCGCGCATGGCGTCGGGCTTGAGCTTTTTCTCGCGCGCCGCCTTGGAGACTTCGGCCAGTTCCTTGGCCAGATCGAAGACACCCTTGCGGTCCGCATCCTTGATCACCGGCACCAGCAGCCCGTCAGGCGTGTCGACCGCAACTCCGATGTGATAGTACTTCTTGATGATCAGGTTATCGCCCGTCTTGTCGAGCGAAGCGTTGAACTCCGGAAATTCCTTGAGCGCGTTCACCGAAGCCTTGACCAGGAACGCGAGCATGGTGAGCTTGAAGCCGCCCTTTTCCGCCACTTGAGCGTTCTCTTTGCGGAAAACCTCGAGCTCGGTGATGTCCGCCTCGTCGTGCTGGGTGACGTGCGGGATGGAAACCCAGTTGCGGTGCAGGAATTTGCCGGAAAGCTTCCTGATACGCGACAGCGGTTTCGCTTCGACCGGGCCGAACTTCGCAAAATCCACCTCCGGCCATTCCGGCAAGTCGAGCGTCAGCCCGGTGCGCGCCGCCGCAGCGGGCACGGCCGGCGCTCCGCGCATCACCCCTTTTACGAACTCCTGCACGTCGCCCTGGGTGATGCGGCCCTTCGGACCCGAACCTCTCACGCGCAGCAGATCGACACCGAGCTCGCGGGCGAACTTGCGTACCGAGGGGCTCGCGTGCGGCATGGAGTCCGGCGCGCGCGCAAGCTCGCGAGGTGCGGACTCGGGCCTGCCGATCGGCACAACCGGTGCCGCGGGAGCAGCCCGCACCGGCGTCGGCGAGGCGGGCGCCACTGCAACCGATTCCGGAGGTCTTTTCGGAGCCGCAGCCCCTGGCGCGCCGGCCGCATCGAGCAGCAATATGAGACTCCCCTGCGAAACCTTGTCGCCCGCCTTGACGCGCAGCTCCTTCACCACACCCGCCGCAGGCGAGGGAATCTCCATCGTCGCCTTGTCCGATTCGACCGTGATGAGCGGCTGCTCCGGCTGGACGGCATCGCCGGCCTTCACGAGGATTTCGATCACGGCAACGTCCTTGAAGTCGCCGATGTCGGGTACCGAGATTTCTCTTGTCGTAGCCATCGCTTGCGTTCAGGGATCGCAAATCTGCCGGATCAAGCCACCGCGGCAGGCCGGCTCGGTCAAACCGTCACCGGATTGGGTTTTTCGGGGTCGAGACCGTATTTGCCGATCGCCTCGGAAACGACTTTCGCCTTGATCTCGCCGCTTTCGGCAAGCGCGTTGAGTGCGGCGATTGCCACGTAGTGGCGATCAACTTCGAAGAAGCCGCGCAATTTCGCTCGGGAATCGGAGCGGCCGAAGCCGTCGGTACCGAGTACCTTGTAGACGCGGTCCCTGGGAACGAAAGGACGGATCTGCTCGGCGAACGTCTTGATGTAGTCGGTCGCGGCGACGACCGGCCCGACCCGCTTCTCGAGGCATTGGTTCACATAGGGAACGCGGGGCTTGACCTCAGGGTGCAGCATGTTCCAGCGTTCGGCCGCGAGCCCGTCGCGGCGCAGTTCGGTCATGCTGGTCGCGCTCCAGATGTCCGCGGCAACGCCCCAGTCGGCCTCGAGCAGCTCGCCCGCAGCAATGACTTCACGCAGGATCGTCCCCGAGCCGAGAAGCTGAACCCGTAGCTTCTTCTTCGACCCCTCGCGAAAGAGGTACATGCCCTTGAGGATCGACTGCTCCGCGCCCGCGGGCATCGCAGGATGCTCGTAATTCTCGTTCATCACCGTGATGTAGTAGAACACGTCCTCCTGCTCCGCGACCATTCGGCGCAAGCCGTCCTGGATGATGACTGCAACCTCGTAGCCGAAAGTGGGATCGTAGGAAATACAGTTGGGTACGACCGAGGCGAGCACGTGGCTGTGCCCGTCCTCGTGCTGCAGCCCTTCGCCGTTTAAAGTCGTGCGGCCCGCGGTCGCGCCGAGAAGGAAGCCGCGTGCCCGTTGATCGCCCGCAGCCCAGACCAGATCGCCTACCCGCTGCATGCCGAACATCGAGTAGAAGATGAAAAACGGTACCATCGCGAGATTGGAATGGCTGTACGACGTGGCCGCCGCGATCCAGGAAGAGAATGATCCCGCTTCGTTGATCCCCTCCTCGAGAATCTGGCCGGCCTTGTCTTCGCGGTAGTACATCACCTGGTCACGGTCGACCGGCTCGTATTTCTGACCTTCGGACGAGTAGATCGCCAGCTGCCTGAACATACCCTCCATGCCGAAAGTACGCGCTTCGTCAGGAACGATGGGAACGATATGCTTGCCGATGCTCTTGTCGCGCACGAGCAGGGTCAGCAGGCGCACGAAGGCCATGGTCGTGGAAATCTCGCGCCCTTCCGACCCTTTCAGCAAGGGTTCGAACGTTTCCAAAGGAGGTACGGCGGGCGGGCTGTCTGACTCGCGGCGGCGCTGGGGCAGGTAGCCGCCGAGCGCCTTTCTGCGCGCGTGCAGATAGACCATCACGGGATCGTCATCCTTGGGCTTATAGAGAGACAGATCCTCGAGCTTGTCGTCGGGGATCGGCACGTTGAAGCGGTCGCGCATCTCCCGAATCGTTGCGACGTCGACTTTCTTGAGCTGGTGCGTTGGATTCTTCGCCTGGCCCTGCTTGCCCAGCCCATAGCCCTTGATCGTCTTCGCGAGAATCACCGTAGGCTGGCCCTTATGCCTGACCGCGGCGGCGTACGCGGCATAGATCTTGTGGGGATCATGCCCGCCGCGGTTCAGGCGCCAGATGTCCTCGTCGGTCATCCGCGAGACCATTTCCAGCACCTTCGGGTCCTTGCCGAAAAAATTCTTGCGCACGAAGGCGCCGTCGTTCGCCTTGTAGTTCTGATACTCCCCGTCGACTGTGTCCTCCATGATGCGCAGCAGCCGTCCTTCGATATCGCGGGCGAACAGGGGATCCCAGTACGATCCCCAGATGAGCTTTATCACATTCCATCCAGCGCCGCGGAAGTCGGCTTCGAGCTCTTGAATGATCTTGCCGTTGCCGCGAACCGGGCCGTCGAGACGCTGCAGGTTGCAGTTGACGACGAAAACGAGATTGTCGAGTTTCTCGCGCGCGGCGAGGCCGATCGCACCCAGGGACTCGGGTTCGTCCATCTCTCCGTCGCCGCAGAAGACCCACACCTTGCGGTTGGCGGTGTCGGCGAGCTCCCGGGCGTGCAGATACCTCAGGAACCTCGCCATGTAAATGCCCTGTATCGGCCCCAGCCCCATCGATACGGTGGGAAATTGCCAGAAATCGGGCATCAACCAGGGATGCGGATAAGACGAGATGCCGCCGCCATCGACCTCCCTGCGGAAATTCAGGATCTGCGCTTCGGTCAGCCGACCTTCCATGTACGCACGCGCGTAGATTCCGGGAGACGAATGTCCCTGGAAGTAGATCAGGTCACCACCATGGCCTTCGTGCGGGGCATGCCAGAAATGATTGAAGCCGATGCCGAACAGCGTTCCGACCGAGGCGAAGCTCGCGATATGGCCGCCCAGTTCGTCGTCGGATTTGTTCGCCTTGGCGACCATGACCATGGCGTTCCAGCGGCAGAACGAGCGTATGCGCTCTTCCAGCGCATGGTCTCCGGGCGAGCGCTCCTCCATATGCACCGGAATGGTGTTCAGATAGGCGGTATTGAGCGAGAACGGGATGTAGGCGCCCGAGCGCCGGGCCTTGTCGACGAGTTTCTCGAGCAGGTAGTGGGCCCGCTCCGGGCCCTCGCGCTCGAGAACCGCTTCCAGCGCGTCGAGCCACTCCTGGGTCTCGAGAGCATCGGGATCGTTTGCGGCAGGGAATTCTGGCAGCGCAGACATGACGTTTCCTCTGGGCGGGCTGGTGCGGCTAGGCGGACTTGCGCGAACCCTATTCGGATCTGCGCGAACCTGCGCGAAGCTTACCCCGCTGCCTCCGCAGGATCAATCAGCGATCGCCCATTATAATTGCTGACCTTTCCAGCGCATCGATCCATGCAGACTCGCACCATCGACGGCAACGCCATCGCGCGCGAGCTTCGCGTTAGGCTCATCGAGCGGGCCGCAGCCCTCGCTGCGAGCGGGGTGCGCCCGGGCCTGGCCGTAATCCGGGTCGGCAGCCATCCGGCCTCGAGCGTGTACGTGCGAAACAAGATCAAGGCCTGCAGCGAGGCCGGGGTCCAATCGCAGGACATACAGCTGCCCGATACCGCGGACGAATCGACTCTTCTGGGGCAGATCGGGATTCTCAACCGGGATCCGCGCATCCACGGCATTCTGGTGCAGCTGCCGCTGCCGGCCGGCTTTGTGGCGGAGCGGGTGTTCGAGGCGATCAGCCCGCTGAAGGATGTCGACGGTTTCCATCCGACGAATGTCGGGCTGCTCGCTATCGGCCATCCGCGCTTCGTGCCCTGCACCCCCCTTGGGGTCATGGCCCTTCTCGAGCACGAGCGAGTCGACCCGGAGGGCCTGCACGCCGTCGTCGTCGGCCGCAGCAACATAGTCGGCAAACCCATGGCGTTGCTCCTCTTGCAAAAGGGCGCCACTGTCACCATCTGCAATTCGAAGACTCCGGATCTGGGCTCGATGACGCGCCAGGCGGAAATCCTTGTTGTCGCCGCTGGAAAACCGAAACTCATCACGGCGGGAATGGTAAGACCCGGGGCTGTGGTCATCGACGTCGGTATCAACCGGCTCGCCGACGGGAAACTCGCCGGCGATGTGGATTTCCAGAGTCTCTCAGGGACGGCCGCGGGAATCACGCCCGTCCCAGGAGGAGTGGGGCCAATGACGATCACCATGCTTCTGGAGAACACCATAGCGTCCGCCGAGCGCACCCTCGCGGCAAGGCACCCGATTTGAGATGAGTGACAATCCCCTGCTCGATTTTTCGCGGTTGCCGCGATATGGATCGATCCGGCCGGAGCACGTCTCGCCCGCGATCGACGAGCTTCTTGCGCAGAACCGGGCTTTGATCGCCACACTGAGCGCGGAGGGTGCGCCCGCGACCTGGGACGCGTTTGCCGAGCCCCTCGAAAGCGCCAACGAACGATTGGGGCGCGCCTGGGGCGTGGTCGCTCATCTGCACGCGGTCGACGACAATCCGGCGATTCGCGACGCGTACAACGCCAGCCTGCCCAAGGTTACGCGCTATTACACGGAGCTCGCCCAGAATCTCGAGCTGTATGGAAAATTCAAGGCTCTTCGCACGTCGCGGGATTTCGGCGACCTGTCCGCAGCGCGGCGCAGGATCGTGGAGAACAGCCTGCGCGACTACCGCCTTGGGGGAGCGGAGCTGCCGCCCGAGAAGAAAGGGCGATTTGCCGAGATCCAGGAAGAGCTCGCCGCGCTCGAGGCGAAATTCTCGGAGAATCTCCTCGACGCGACCAACGCGTTCTCGGAAGTGATCATCGACCGGTCCGATCTGCTCGGCATCCCGGAAGATGTGCTGCGCGCGGCACAGGCAGCCGCCCGCCGGGAGGGACGGGAAGGGTGGAAGCTCACCCTTCACGCGCCATCGTACGGGCCGGTGATGCAGTACGCCGAGAACCGTAGCCTGCGGGAGCGGCTGTATCGGGCCCACGTCACGCGGGCGAGCGAGTTCGGCGGGCCCAAGCTCGACAACACCTCTCTCATCGCCCACGAACTTCGATTGCGGAAGGAAAAGGCCCGGTTGCTGGGCTACGAGTCCTTCGCGCGGATGTCCATGGTCCCGAAGATGGCCGAGTCGCCCGAGGCCGTGCTCGTATTCCTGGAGGATCTCGCTGCACGGGCCTTGCCGCACGCCCGCAGGGACTACGCCGAGCTCCAGGAGTTTGCGCGAGCGGAACTCGGCCTGCAGGACCTTCGAGCATGGGATATGGCGTTTGCCTCGGAAAAATTACGGGCGAAACGCTATGCCTTCTCCGATCACGAGGTAAAGCAATACTTTCCGGAGCCGAAGGTCCTGGAAGGCATGTTCCGCCTGGTCGAGACGCTCTACGCAATTCGGATCGACCCGGACACGGCCGAGACCTGGCATGCGGACGTGAAGTTCTTCCGGATCACCGACCCCCATGGCGCGCTGATTGGACGCTTCTTTCTCGATCCGTATTCCCGCGAGACCAAGCGCGGCGGTGCCTGGATGGACGAGGTGATGACGCGGCAACGGCTCGCGGGTGGGCTCCAGGCCCCCGTGGCCCACCTCGTCTGCAACTTCCCGGCCCCGATGGACAACAGACCCTCGCTGCTCACGCACGACGAGGTGATGACGCTGTTTCACGAATTCGGCCATGGGCTGCACCACCTGCTCTCGCGGGTCGATGATCCGGGCGTCTCGGGGATACGCGGGGTCGAATGGGACGCGGTCGAGCTTCCTTCACAGTTCATGGAGAATTTCTGCTGGGAATGGGACGCGCTCTCCCGCATGAGCGCGCACGCCGATAACGGGGCGCCGCTGCCTCGTTCCCTGTTCGACAAGATGCTCGCGGCGAAGAATTTCCAGAGCGGGATGCAGACGGCGCGCCAGATCGAATTTGCGCTGATCGACATGCACCTACACCACGACTACGATCCGGAGGGCACCAAGACACCGCTGCAGCTCCTCGAGGAGATCCGCGCGAAGGTCGCCGTGGTGATTCCGCCGGAATACAACCGCTTCCTGAATAACTTCTCTCACGTCTTCTCCGGCGCCTACGCGGCGGGTTACTACAGCTACAAGTGGGCGGAGGTGCTCTCCGCTGACGCGTACAGCCTGTTCGAGGAAAACGGTGTATTCGACTCCGGCACCGGCGCGCGATTTCGCGACGAGATTCTCGCAGTCGGCGGCAGCCGGCCCGCGATCGAATCGTTCAAGGCCTTCCGCGGGCGCGAGCCGAGGATCGATGCTCTGCTGCGTCACAATGGTATGATCACTTGAGAACCCGGCATGCGCACGTACCTGATCGTAGCCGCGACTCTCTGGATCGTCTGTAGTCACGCGGTCGGACAAGCCTATCGCTGGGTGGACGAGCGGGGCCAGGTCCACTACACACAGACGCCGCCTCCTCAGCAGGCGAAGGAGATCCAGAGGAAGGACTTCCGCTCCGGCGCCTCCGGTTCCGTCGACCTGCCCTACGCCACGCAGATTGCGGCGAAGAACTACCCCGTGACGTTGTACACGCAGCCGGATTGCGGCCCGCCATGCGACGAGGCGCGAGGATCGCTGGTCAAGCGCGCGGTGCCCTTCCGGGAAGTGAGCGTCCTCGGGCAAAAGGAGATCGACGAAATGAAGAGGGTATCGGGCAGGGAAGACCTGCCACTGCTGGTCGTCGGATCCCAATTTCAGACCGGTTTCCAGGAAAATGCGATCAACAGCCTCCTCGACACCGCCGGATATCCGCCTGCCGGGCCGCGCGTGCCTCTCGAATCACTGCGCAAGACCGAACCCGCGCCTTCATCACCTTCCGCTCAGCCCTCGCAGCAGTCCGCTGGCGGCAAACCCGGTACCGATTCGAAATAGGCGAGATTCCGGAACGCGGCAATGAAGCTCGCGTCATGGAACGTGAATTCGCTGAAAGTACGCCTGCCCCAGCTGCTTGACTGGCTCGCGCTGCACCGTCCCGACATCGTCTGCCTGCAGGAAACCAAGCTCGAGGACGACAAATTCCCCATTCTGGAAATCGAAGCCGCGGGCTACCATTGCGCGTGGTCCGGGCAGAAAGCCTACAACGGCGTGGCCATCCTGTCGCGAGGCCCGCTGGCCGATGTCGCGACGGGATTACCGGGGTTTCCAGACGAGCAGAAGCGAGTGATCGCAGCCGGCGTAGGGCTGGGAGCCGAAGCGGTCCGCGTGGTGTGCGTCTACGTTCCCAACGGACAGGCAGTCGGGTCCGAGAAATACGAATACAAGCTCAAGTGGCTGGCCGCTTGCCGGAGCTGGCTCGAGCAGGAGTTGATCAGCCATCCACGGCTCGCGGTGCTGGGCGACTACAACGTCGCGCCGGAGGATAAGGATGTGTACGACCCGAAAGCATGGGAGGGTCAGGTTCTTTTCAGCGTCCCCGAACGGGAGGCTTTCAAGAAGCTCCTTGCGCTGGGATTGAAAGACGCGTTCAGGATGTTCACTCAGCAGGAGAAGTCATTCACGTGGTGGGACTACCGCATGAACGCATTCAAGCGGAACCTAGGCCTGCGCATCGATCATATTCTGCTCAGCCCCGAGCTCGCGTCGCTCTGCCGGGCATGTTCGATCGATGTCGCCTTCCGCCGGCTCGAGCGCCCGTCCGACCACGCGCCCGTGTTGGCCGAGTTGTAGCGTGAGTCGTTATAATCCCCGCGTAAAATCAGACAGGAGGAAGGAATCATGACTTCGAAGGGATTCTTCAGCGCCATCGTCGGATTCGCCGTCGCAGCCTGCGCCGCAACCGCACACGCGCAAAGCTATCCGACCAAGCCGGTGAAAATCATCATTCCCTTCTCTGCCGGCGGCCCCGCAGATGTCTACGCTCGCTATCTCGGGCAACGCCTG
>JBGQKQ010000067.1:0-14512 GCA_041499655.1 Gammaproteobacteria bacterium | reverse complement strand
GATCAGCTCGACCTTGCCGCCGAGCGCCTGCAGGCGTCCCGCGATCAGGTTTGCCGCCCGCTCCAGGCCCTCGAGGTCGCGCGTGCCCGTCTCGATCGAGACCAGCTCCTTGAGCGTATCGAGGAAAGGCTGCCTTTGCTTCTTCGCGAGAGAGAGGACGGGTTCCGCCGGCTGCGCGAAAATCGCGCCCGCAAAGGTGAGCGCTGCGATGCAAAACGCAAGACGGCGAAGACCATGGCCAACCATTCTTCCTCCGGCGGCGTGCGGGGAATCCATTCTATCCGGGACGCGGGTGGCGTGTTACGCTCGACGCCGTATGCAACCGCCCGGCCGCGTTCTCGACCGGAAGCTGATGGTGCTCCTCGCCGTGTCGGTCTTCGCCGGCGCGGGGACCATCCACTACCAGACGCCCATGCTCGCCGCCTTCGCGGCGGAGTTCAACGCGGACGCGGCCGCGGTCGGCTGGGTGGCGACGCTCACCTTCGGCGGATTTCTCGCGGGCACGTTCTTTCTCGTGCCGCTCGGCGACCGCTTCGACAAGCGCCGGCTGATTCTCATCGAGCTCGCGGTGCTGGTCGTCGCCCTGCTGGTGATGGCTTCCGCGCCCACGCTGCCGGCGCTGGTCGCGGCGAGTCTGATCGTCGGCATCACCTCGGGCTTCGCCCAGCTCGTCATCCCTCTCACCGCCGAGCTCGCGCCGCCCGAGAAGCGCGGGCGCGTGATGGGCACGCTGCGCGCCTGCCTGTTTCTCGGCATCCTCTTCGGGCGCCTGGCGGGCGGGCTCATCGCCCAGTTTCTCGGCTGGCGCTGGACCTACGTCGCGGCCGCGGTGATGCTGCTCGCGCTTGCTCCCGCGCTCATCCTGTGGCTGCCCTCGATGCCCTCGAAGACGCGGCTCGGTTACGCCCGCCTGATCGGCTCGCTCTTCGAATTCCTGCGCGACAACGCGACGCTGCGGCGCGCCTCGACCATCCAGTTCCTCCTCGGCATCTCCTACGGCGGCTTCTGGGCGACGGTCGCGCCGATGATGCTCGCGCTCCACGGTTTCGGCCCCGCGCAGACGGGGCTGCTCGCGATTCCCGGCGCGGCCGGAATCCTGGTATCGCAGCCCGCGGGCCGCTGGACCGACCGCCGCGGCGCCTTCCCCATCGTGACCGCGGGCGTGTGCCTGGTGCTCGCGGCCTACGTCGTGCTCGCCTTCGCCCCGCTCGCGGTCGGCGCGGTGATCGCGGGCGCGGTGCTGCTCGACTCGGGCCTGCGCTCGGCGATCGTCGCCAACCAGACGCTCATCACCGCGGTCGCACCCGAGGCGCGCAGCCGCTTCAACACCGTGTTCGGCGCGCACATCTGGGGCGGCAACGCGGTGGGGGCGTTTCTCGCGAGCACGGCGCTCGCGCAGTCGGGATGGACCGCGGTGTGCGTCATCGCGGTGGGCGCGTCCTGCGTGGCGCTGCTCGTGCAGTGGCGGACGCGGAACGGGCGCTAGCCCGGAGACCGGCTACTGCGGCTGGATGTTCGCCTCGCGCGCTATGGTGCGGAAAGTGCCCATCTGCTCGCGGACGAACCTGGCGAACTCATCGGTTTTCATCGGCGCGGACGCGATGCCGATCCTGCCGAACTGCTCGCGCACTTCCTTGCCCTGCACGATGGTATTGACCTGGTTGTTCAGTTTCTGCACGACCGCGCTCGGCGTTCCCGCGCGCGCCCACATGCCGAACCACAGTGCGAGGTCGTAGTTCGCCAGGCCCGCTTCGGCGAGCGTCGGAATATCGGGGACGATCTCCGCGCGCTTCTTGGTGGAGACGCCGAAGGCGGCGAGCTTGCCTTCCTTCAGGTGTCCGATCACCGCATCGAGCGGGGCCATGTAGAACGAGGTGCGCCCGGCGATGGTGTCCTGGATCGCCTCGGGCGAGCCCTTGTACGGAACGTTCAGCATCTTGATGCCCGCGATCTGTGCGACGTATTCCGCGGCCATGTGCGTCGAGGTGCCCACGCCCGCCGACGCGAAGGGGATATGCCCGGGCTCCGCCTTCGCCGCGTCGATCAGCGACTTCAGCGTCGGGTACGCGCCGCCCTTCGCGGTGACCATCACGTAGGGCGTCATTCCGAGGATCGCGACGTCGACGATGTCCTTCAGCGGATCGTAGGGCAGGCTCTTGTAGATCGCCGGGTTCGCCGCGTGTGAGGCCGACTGCACCATCAGGGTGTAACCGTCGGCCTCGGCGTTGAGCATCGCCTGCGTCCCTATGATGCCTCCCGCGCCGGGGCGGTTCTCCACCAGCACCGGCTGCCTGAAGGCGTCGCTCATGTACTTGGCGACGATGCGTCCCGCGATGTCGGCACCCGAGCCCGGCGTGAGCGGCACGATGATGCGGATGGCCCTTGCGGGATATTCCTGCGCAACCGCCATCCCTGCGACAAGGACGATGGCTGCGGCCGAAAGTCTTGCCGTGGTCTTCATCGCCCTTCCTGGGTCTTGCGCCGCCTCAAAGCACAATGATCAGAAGCACGACCGCGAGGATGATGACGGTGATGAGGAGGAGATCGTTGTTGCTAATCTTGCCGCCCGCGGGAAGCATGTCCAGCTTGCTGGCGACCATGTGGATTTCCGTGTCGCCCATCGCGGCGACCCGCGCTTTGGCTTCATCGGGCGAGACGCCCATCGCCTTCAGCTTTTCGATGACTTCGGGGCGTTCCATGAAAGCGCGGAGCTTTTCCCGGTCGGCATTCTGGTTGGCCGGCTCCACCGAGGCGGCCGCCTCGTCGGTGCCGACGATTTCGGCGTAAGCGGTTCCGCAGCCCAGCGCGGCGCCGAGCAGGGACGCCGCGAACAGGCGGGAGACGGTCAGGCGCAGGCGGTCGTTCATGGTTTCCTCCTTGGTATCGAGTCGTCCGGATTGTAATAGGGAATCGTGCCCCGCGTTCCCTGGCGCTAGTGCAATATTCCCGCTTCGCGCATATAACGCAGCACGCCCGGGTGGATCAGGTCCTGCCGCGGCGCGGCCGCGAGCGTGTTCTCGAGCGTCGATTCGCCGCCTTGCGCGTGGCGCGCGGCGATCACGCTCTTGCCCTTGTGCAGCGCCCGCGCCAGTCGGTACGCCACGTCCTCGGGCAGCGACGGGCTCGCGAGCACGAGCGAGTACGAGCCTAGCGCGGTGATCGGCGAATCCTGGCCGGGATAGCTGCCCGCGGGCACCTTCATCGGCTTGATGAAAGCATGTTTCGCGAGAACGCGCTGGATGTCTTCGGCGGTCGGCGCGATGAAGCGCGCACCGCCGGGAGCATTCGCCATGGTCACGAATCCCGGCCAGCCGATGCCGCCGCCCCAGAGCGCGGCCGCGCGGCCGTCGAGCACCATCGCAGGGCCGTCGCCCGCCTTCTCCAGATAGATCGGCTTGAAATCGCGGTTGATGTCCAGGCCGAGCCCGTCGAACACGTAGCGGGCGAGGACGACGAAGCCCGAGCCCGACGCGCCCCACGCGATCGGCTTGCCCCTCAGGTCGGCGATGGCGCGCGCCGGGCTGTCCGAGCGCACCACGAACATGCCGAAGTTGGAATACATCGCGTTGATGATGCGCAGGTCGGCCTTCGGCCGGCCGATCCCCTGCAGCGCCTCGTAGGTGACCTCGCCCGTCGCCTGGCCAATATCGATCTTGCCGGCCTCGAGGAGCGGGATGTTCTCGGTGCTGCCCTTGGTGTTTTTCGGCTCGACCGAGAGAGCCGGGTCCATCTCGTTCAGGGTACTCGAGTAGGCCGCGCCGTAGACCGGAAAGCCGCCGCCGGGCGTCGCGGTGCCGAGGACGACCACGGTCCTTTGCTGCGCCGTGGCCGCAGTGGTGTCCATGCGACGACTGTATCATGACGATCTTTGAGGTACGACATGGTTCGCGGAACCGCCCTGATCGCTGCGCTGCTGACGTTCGTCCCGCCCGCCGAAGCGCGTGTGACAAGGATCGTCATCAACGCGACCGCCGATCCCGACGCGGTGCTCTCGGACGGGGCGCCCTTCCCGATCAAGCGAATCACCGGGCGCGCGTTCGGCGAGCTCGATCCGAAAGATCCCCACAACGCCATCATCCAGGACATCCGCCTCGCTCCGAGAAACGCGAAGGGCAAGGTGGAGTACCAGGCGACCTTCCAGCTGATTCTGCCGTCCGACCCGGGAAAGATGAGCGGCCTGATGTGGCACGATGTCCCCAACCGCGGCGGACGGGTGACGATCGTCGCCGCCGAGCGCAACGCCGGCGACGCGGGACTGTCGAGCGGCTGGCAGGGCGACAACTCGGGCGGGACCGCGCAGGACGCTTCCGACCGGGAAGTCGTCGTGGTGCCGGTCGCGAGGAAACCGGGCGGCTCCGCAATCACCGGAAAGGTGCTGGGGCGCATCGTCAATCGCAGCGGGCCGGACTCGCAGCCGATCCTGGTGCAGAGCAATCCGCTGCCCTACAAGCCGTCGACGCTCGACACCCGTCGGGCGACGCTCACGGCGCATGCGAACGAGACCGTCGACGGCAAAGTGACCGTGCATTCGGTCGTTCCGAGCAGCGAATGGGCGTGGGCCCGATGTGACGCCGCGCACCCCTTCCCCGGCACGCCCGACCCGGCGCAGATCTGCCTGAAGAAAGGCTTCGACGCGAAACTGCTGTACCAGGTGGTGTTCACCGCCAAGGATCCCTATGTGCTCGGCGTCGGCTTCGCCGCGTTCCGCGACGTCGCGGCCTTCTTCAGAAACGCCGCGAAGGACGACACGGGCACGCCGAACCCGCTCGCGGGGCGCATCCGGTGGGTGATCGGCCGGGGCGTATCGCAGTCGGGCAACTACCTGCGGCAATTCATCCACCTCGGCTTCAACCAGGACGAAGCCGGCCGCCAGGTGTACGACGGCGCCTGGCCGATCATCGCCGGCCGGCGCATCGCGCTCAACTTCCGCTGGGCGCAGCCCGACGGCGTGCTCGAGCTCTACCAGGCGGGTAGCGAAGGCCCGCAGTGGTGGGTGCCGTGGGAAGACAAGGTGCGTGGCCTGCCCAGGCACGGCATCCTCGACCGCTGCGCGCTCTCGCGCACCTGCCCGAAGATCATCGAGCACTTCGGCTCGGCCGAGGTGTGGGCGCTGAAGCTCACGCCCGAATGGGTCGGCACCGACGCAAAGGAGGACGTCCCGTTGCCCGAGAACGTGCGCCGCTACTACCTCCCGAGCACCACGCACGGCGGCGGCGTGGGCGGATTCAACACGAGTCTCCCCGGATCCGGCCTGCCGCCCGTCGGGCCCGCCTGTCCCGGCAACAACTTCGGAAACGCCGTCTTCCCCGCGAACCCGGTCCCGCACACGCAGACGGTGAACGCGCTGCGAGCGCACTTTCGCAACTGGGTGATGCGCGGCACGCCGCCGCCCGACAGCGTCTGGCCGAGACTGAAGTCCGGCGACCTCGTGGAAGCGACGCAGGGTGCGATGGGGTTCCCGCGCATTCCTGCCCTCACCGCAGTCTCGCAAACGGCTCCGGGCAATCTCATCATGCCGGTGCTCGACTACGACTGGGGTCCGGAGTTCAACACCAACGACACCTCGGGCGTTCCGAGCAAGCAGCCGCCTCCGATCAAGCGCGTCCTCAGGATGCTGGTGCCGCGCGTCGACGCGGACGGCAACGAATTGGGCGGCGTCCCGGTGGTGCTGCGCGACGCGCCCCTCGGAACCTATCTCGGCTGGAATATCACGGCGGGTGGCGCGCGCCCCTTCCACCAGGGCCAGATCTGCGACTACGCGGGCGGCATGATCCCCTTCGCGAAGACCCGGGCCGAGCGCGAGGCGAGCGGCGACCCTCGCTTGTCGCTCGAGGAGCGCTACCAGGATCACGCGGGCTACGTCGCAGCGGTGCGCGCCGCGGCGGCCAAGGCAGTCGCGGCGGGTTTCCTTCTGCAGGAAGATGCGGACGCGCTGATCAGGCAGGCCGGTACGAGCGCGGTGCTCAAGCCCTAGGTCATCCCGAGCGAAGCGAGGGATCTCCGCTCGCGCGATGCTCCGCTAGAGATCCCTCGGCCGTTGGCCTCGGGATGACGCTTCGCGTCACTTCGCGTCACTCCGCGCGCGCGCCGGACGAGCGGATCACGCGCGCCCACTTCTTCGCCTCGTCCTGCATGAAGATCCTCAGGTCTTCCGGGGAGCCGCCCACCGGCCAGGCGCCCTGGGCGATCAGGGCGCTGCGCATCTCGGGCCGGGTGATCGTCTCGACCAGCGTGAGATTCAATTTGTCGACGACGGCGCGCGGCGTGCCGGCGGGCGCGACCACCGCGTGCCAGGACGCGCCGAGCACGCCCGGCAAGCCGATCTCCGGCGTCGTCGGCACATCGGGAAGGAGCGACGAGCGCTCGGTCGCCGTGATCAGCAGCGCCTTGAGCCGTCCCGCCTTCACGTGCGGCAGGAAAGCCGGAATGGTGTTGAAGGCGATCTGCACCTTGCCCGACATCATCTCGGGGAGCGCCTGCGCCACCCCCTTGTAGGGCACGTGCACGATCTGCAAGCCGGCCTCGCTCTTGAAGAGCTCGCCGATGAGATGCAACCCCGAGCCGACGCCGGTCGAGCCGAAATTGAGCTCGCCGGGATGCGCCCGCGCGTAGGCGAGCAGCTCGACCGCGGAATTCACCGGCAGCACGGGACTCGCGAACAGGACGAAGGGCAGCGTCGCGACCAGCGACACCGGCTCGAAGTCCTTTGCCACGTCGTAGCCGAGTTTGGGATAGAGGCTCGGGCCGATCGCGAGCGGTCCGACGTTCCCCCACAACAGCGTGTAGCCGTCGGGCGCGGATTTCGCGACCGCCTCGCTGCCTATGGTTCCGCCGGCGCCGCCGCGGTTGTCGATGACGATCTGCTGGCCGAGCGCCGCCGACCAGGACTGGCCGACGAGCCGGGCGGTAGAGTCCACCGATTCCCCCGCGGGAAAAGGGACGACGAGGCGGATCGGTTTGACGGGATACTGCGCAAGGACACCCTGCGCAAGGGCAAGCAGCAGGAAGGACGCCGCGGCACGGCTCATTTTCAGGTCCCTGTAACAAAATGTTTGCAACTCCACCGGAATATAGACGATCCGGGTGCCGCACGCTTCGGCCTTTCGCGCGCCTGACACCGGGCACCTCTGCGGGCGTGGTATTCTTTCCGCGAGTTCATACGTTAACCCTGCTGTCTTCGCAGAGGAGGAAAACCCCATGAAGATCGCCAGCCCGCAATTCGCCTCGACCAGGGCTCTCGTCGCGGCCCTGCTCACCCTTGTCCTCGCCGCCTGCGGCGGCGGCAAGACCGTCGTCGAGAGCGACCTCGGCATCAAGGGCGCCCCCGACTGGGTCAACAAAGGGACCCAGGCCGTCAACGACAAGGACGGCAGGCTGTTCCATGGCGTAGGCTCTTCGCCCTCCTTGGGTGACGAAGCGCTGCAGCGCTCGACCGCGGACGACCGCGCGCGCGCCGAAGTGGCGCGCATGCTCTCGACCTACCTCGACGTGGTGAGCAGCGACTACAGCGCCTCGGCAGGCACCGGGACCAACGCCAGCGCCGACCAGTCCGTGTCGCGCCAGATCAAGGCCGTCACCAAGCAGAATCTCGCGGGATCGAAGATCATCGGCCGCTGGAAGGATGCGAAGACCAGCACGGTCTACTCGATCGCCGAGCTCGACCTGAAGCAGATCAAGACGACGCTCGATGGCGCCAACGGCATGAACGACGACGTGAAGCGCTACATCGGCCGCAACGCCGACAACATCTTCGACAAGGTCTCGGCCGGAGGTGCCAAGTGAAGCGCGCCCTATCGCTGAACGCGGGAGTCGCACTGCTCGCGCTCGCCGCGCTTTCCGCCTGCGCCACCAAGGTCGAGCGCCTCGACGAATCCAAGGCGGTGGACCTGAGCGGCGGCTGGAACGACACCGACTCGCGGGCGGTATCGCAGGAAATGATCCAGGACTCGCTGGCGCGCCCCTGGCTGCAGGAGTTCCGCGGCCGTTCGGGGCAAACGCGGCCCGCGGTGATCGTCGGTGAGGTGCGCAACCTGAGCCACGAGCACATCAACGTCAACACCTTCACCCTGGATCTCGAGCGTGCGCTGATCAATTCCGGCAAGGTGGATTTCGTGGCCACCAAGGACGAGCGCAAGGGAATCCGCGACGAGCGCAAGGATCAGGACCTGAACGCGCGCGGGGATACGCGCAACGCCATGGGCAAGGAGCTGGGGGCGGATTTCATGCTGACGGGGACGATCAATACCATCGTCGATCCCAACGGGAACGAGCAGCTCCTTTTCTACCAGGTCAACATGACCCTCATCAGTCTCTCCGACAACCGCAAGGTCTGGGTCGGCCAGAAAGACATCAGGAAGCTGGTGACGCGCAGCAAGATGCGGTTCTAGCGCGGCTTCCGTGCCTGCGCGCGGCGCTGCGGCGAGACTGGGGTGGCCGTGCGCGGCGGCGTGCCTCGCGGCGCTGGCGGGGTGCGCGACCTTCAGCGACACCATCCAGTCCACCGAGCGCAGCCTCGCCCAGCAGCAGTTCAAGGCGGCTCTCGCCGAGTACGAGAAGCTCAAGCCCGGGCCCGCCGACCGCGTGCTGTACCTCATGAACACGGGGATGCTCGAGCGCATGTGCGGTGACTACGACGCGAGCACGCGAACCCTCGAGAGCGCCAAGGGCCAGATCGAGCAGCTCCGGGCGCTCAGCCTGCGCGAGCAGGCGCTGTCGGTGACCGTGAACGACGCCACCAAGAGCTTCATCGGCGAGGACTACGAGCAGGTAATGGTGAACAACTTTCTCGCGCTCAACTACCTGGAGCAGGGTCAGCTCGACGCGGCGCGCATCGAGGCGCTGCAGGTCGACGTCCTGCTGCGCGAAAAGCAGCAGCGGACCTCAAAGGGCAACCCGTACCAGGAGGACGCGTTCGCGCGCTACCTCAGCGGCATCGTCTACGAGGACGAGAGCGAGTGGAGCGACGCCATGATCGCCTACCGCAAGGCTTACGAGGCCTACAGCAAACAGCTCAAGACGTTCGGCGTGGCCATGCCCGAGACGCTGAAGCACGATCTGATCCGCCTAGCCGACCGCATGGGGATTACCGACGAGGCGAAGCGCTACCGCGACGAGTTCAAGATCGACCAGACCATGAGCGAGGCCGACCTGCTCGAGCACGGAGAGGTCATCTTCATCGTCAACGCCGGCCTCGCTCCGCTGAAGCGCGAGAAGGCCGTCACCGCCCCGAACCCGGCTACCGGGCGCATCATCCGGGTCGCGGTACCGGACTACCGTCCGAGGGGGCATGCCTTCTCGTACGCAAGCCTCAGCGCCGATTCCGCGTCCGCCAGGACCTCGAGGGTGGAGAACGTCGAGGGAATCGCGATGAAGACCCTCGACTCCGAGATGGCGGGTATCACCGCGCGCGCGATCGCCCGCGCCATCGCCAAAGACACCCTCGCCGGCGCCGCGGCCGCCTCCGGCGGCAACAACAACAGCGGGGGCGCCGCCCTGTTCGGACTGGCGGTCAATCTCGCCGGGGTGTTCACCGAGCGCGCGGACACCCGCAGCTGGTTCACGCTGCCCGGGGAGATCCATCTCGCGCGCCTCGCGCTGCCCCCGGGCGAATACAAACTGAAGGTCGAGCTCCACGGGAAGGACGAGCGCGTGCTCGACTCGAAGGAAATAAAGATCACGCTCCGCAAGGGAGAGAAGAAATACCTGTCGCGGCACTGGATTCCAACCAATCTCGAGGTCAAGCCATGAAGCCATTTCACTGGATCGTTGTGGGCGTTTCACTGTTCGGCTGCGCCAGCGCGCCCTCCACCCCGGACTGGGTGAACGGCAAGAGCGCCAAGTATCCCGACAACCAGTACCTCGTGGGGCGCGGCCAGGCGGACGCGCAGGAGGACGCGCGCAACCGCGCGCGCGCCGACCTGGCGAAGATCCTCGAGGTGGGCGTGTCGGCGAAATCGAGCGATGTCACCAGCTTCAACTCGGGCACCGAGGGCGCGAAGACCGAATCGCAGGTTTCGCGCAGCATCGTGACGCGCACCGAGCAGATCGTGCGCGGCATCCAGATCCCCGAGACCTGGCAGGACCCGCAGACCAAGTCGGTCTACGCGCTCGCCGTACTGCCGCGTTCGCAGGCGGCGATGGGACTGCGGGCGGACATCGACCGGCTCGACGCGGCGACGCGCGGCTATGTCGCCGGGGCGCGCAGCGCGCCCGACCTGCTGGCGCAGGTCGCCTCGGCGAGCCGTGCGCTCGACTCGCAGCGTGAGCGCGACGCCGTGCAGCGAACGCTCCAGGTGATCGACGTCACCGGACTTGGCGTGGCGCCCGAGCAGAACAGCGGCCAGCTCGCCGCGGATCTTGACGCGCTGCTGAAGCGCGTGCGCATGAAGCCCCAGGCTCCGGCTTCGCAGGAGCTGGAGCGGATGCTCTCGGCGGCGCTATCCGCAGCCGGTTTCGTGCCGGAGGCGGGAACCGCGGCGCCCTACGTGCTCTTCGGCTCGTTGCAGTTCGACGACCTCGGCGTCATCGACGGCTGGTACTGGATGCGCGGAACACTCGAGGTGCAGCTCACGGACACGGCGAGCGGCAAGGTGCGGGGCAACAAGCGCTGGGAGATCAAGACCTCCAGCCCGCAGAAAGCCACGGCGCAGCGGCGTACGCTCGACGAGGCGGACGCGACGCTCAAGCGCGAGCTGCGCCCGACGATCCTGGGATTCGCGGTCGGAAACTAGCCGCGGCTCACAGGGCCGCGATCCAGTCGGCGATGAAGCCGATGCCGAGCGGCCGGTCGTCGACCTGGCAGTGCTCGGCGCCGCCTTCCTCGGGCGTGAAGATCTTCAGCGTCTTCTTCGAGGTCCTCAAGGCGGCGTAGAGATCGTGCGCCGCCTGCACCGGCACGACGCGGTCGTTCGCGCCGTGTGCGATGAGCACCGGGCAGGCGATTTTTCCAGCCACGCCCTCGAGCGAGAACAGCCTGGCGCGTTCCAGCGCCGCGTCCGAGTCATCCAGCCCCAGGATCCACTGGAACTGGAAGTTCGACTGCGCGCTCTTCTTCGGGTCGGCCGCGAGCTGTTCCTTGATCTTCTTCTGCCAGGCGTGCAGGTCCCAGTGCAGCGCGCCCAGACACACGCAGGCGGCGTAGCGGCGCTCGAACGCCGCGATCCTCGGCGCGTAGTAGCCGCCGAAGCTGTAGCCCATGATCACCACCTTCTTCGAATCGACGTCGGGGCGCCTGGAGACGAACTCGTAGGCCGCGCTGCCCGGCACCTCGTAGTCGTGGCGGGCGTAGATCTTGCGCAGGCGCAGGGTCTCGCCCTGGCCCGGCCCGTCGATCGCGAGCGTGTTGAATCCGCGCCTCGCGAACTCCAGGCCGGCGAACAGCACGCTCATCTCCTTGCAGTTGTCCATGCCGTCGAAGAGCACGACCGTCGGCGCGGGAGCTTTCGCCGTCGACTTCATGAAGTACGCCGGGAGGGTCTTCCCTTCGTAGGGCACTTCGCAGAACTCGATCTCGGGATGACGGCGCTTCAGGCCCTCCTGGTAGCAGCGTAGCGCCTTGTTGTAGATTCCGAGCTTCTTCTCGCCGGGCGGAACGAAGCGCTCGCCGGCGTAGTAATAGTTTCCCGCGCGCAGGTAGTGATTCCCCGCGCTCGCGTTGCGGCCTTCGCTTGCGGCAGCGTCGGCGAGCTTCTCGTTTCTCTCCGCCTCCGCGCACCACTCCTGCCACCACGCGTCCGGGTCTTGCGGCCCGCGCGAGCGCAGGCGCTCGCAGACGCGCTCGATCTCCTCGAGCGCCACCGCGCCGCAGGGGGCCATCCCCTTGCATACCAGGGTCGCGTTCGACCACTGGAAATTGCCCGGAAAGGAATCGGTCCATAGGGTTGCTGAGGACATGCCGGCTCCGCGTCTTGTATATTTGCGCGCAAGCATACAATAGCGCGTCCACGAGCCATTGAGCGGTCAATCCATGACGGTGATTAGGAATAAGGTCGCAGCGGGCGGATTCAACGACGCAGTAAAGCTGCCCTATGAGATCCGGCTCGAAGACTTCAAATCGGCCATGCAGGATGTCTACGATTTCTTCTTCGACGTCAATTCTCACCTTGTCGAAAAGGGCCTCGATCGGCTCGATGACATGCTCCGGCCTGCGATCATGTCTGGGGTACTGTCAGACATGCTTACCGCGAGCCTCGCCAAGCATTCCAGGACTCTTGTGGAGAACGCGTACTTCAACGGTCATCCCGACCTTGTCGTCAAGGGCAAGTATGCGAACAACAGCGTCAAGGCTGGGGAGCACGGCATAGAGATCAAGACGACACGTAAGGCTGGCGGAGCAGTTGACACGCACGGCGCTCGCGACCAGTGGATGTGTGTATTCGTCTACAAAGTGGACAACGAGGCCGAGCCGGTAACAGCTCGCGCCCCATTGGCGTTTACCGAGGTCTATCTAGGTCAGGTCGTGCTGGCGGACTTCCGAAAGAATCCCCGCGGAGAACTTGGCACTAGGACAGCTACGCTGCACGCCAAAGGTATCGAGAAGCTTAGGAAGAGCTGGGTGTATCGAATCTAGCTTCCGTTTAGCGGAAGCTTCGCGAGCTTCGGGATGGCGCTTGTCGCAATGCTGAAGTAGTCGGCGTCTTTCTCTAGACCCACGCTTTCATATCCAACCGTTTCACACGCCGCCAGAGTGGAACCCGAGCCTGCGAATGGATCGAAAACGATCCCTTTTCCGAGCGGAAGCACCGCTCGCACGACCCGGCGTAGGAAGGATTGAGGCTTCAAGCTCGGATGAGGAGCGAGCGCGCGCTCCGAAGGCCGCGTCGGCGAAGATTCGATCACGTCGCCAAACGGCCGCTCACCTGAAATCCTCCGAAACCCGCCAGTACCCCACTTTCGGAGGTTATCCTGAACTCGCCCATCGAGTGGCTTCCGGAAAACCAGCCACGGTTCCCACATAGAGCGTGGCATCACGCTGACTTCGCTGAATTCAACGTGTGCGTGCTTTGGGCGATCACCGCCGCGCATCGTCATCACTAGTCTGGCGATCTCTCCCCTGCGCTCCAAGCCGGATCGCGACAGGGCATTCGAAACAATGTAGGAAAGGAGCGGATTGCTCGCGACAATAACGTTTCCGCCCGGCACGAGCACAGGGAGCAAGCGCGCAGCCCACGCACTGAAGAATTGGTCGAGCGCTTCGAGGTCAGCGGGCGTAAGGACAGTGAATCGAGGCAAGGGCGATCGCTTCGAGCCATCGAAAGACGGAGGAATTCTCCAGATTCCTCCGCGCCCCGACCTGAGTTTTTTTTGCTCGATCTCGGAGTATTCGACTAATCCATAGGGTGGGTCAGTCACGACCGCGTGTATTGAGTTCATTGGCTGTCTTTCGAGCCAGGCTAGGCAATCATCGTGAATCAAGGTGGCCTTGCCGAACACGAATGTCTGCGGTTCGGATTTCCTCGTGGCCTTTGGAGGCTGGTACGAGAACCCATTCAAGGCGTACTGCGCACGATCCATCCGTGCGAACAGCCGAGGAGTGTTGAGCTGCAGATAGGATCGAACCGATGAAGCGGGAACCGCACCGATCATTGTCGTGACTTGTTCGGTTATTTCCCCGACTGTAGCTCCGCGAGGACGCGCGTCGAGCACTCTTACGATCGCGTCCCTCACTTCTCCAGGGCGTCTTCTCACGGCGTCACAATAGGTCTCTCGACGCATGCATACTATCGAAAAGACGTCCAGACGTCAAACAATCTACTCAAGGGCTGGCATTCGCCGCGCGCGGATGCGAAACCGCAGCGCGAGGCCGTCCTTCACCGCGATCGCGCCGCCCAGCAGCGAGTAGGGCGTGATGCCGAAATCGCTCTGGTTGAAGGCGAGGCGCCCCGACACGCTGATGCTCTCCGCGTCGGCTTCGATCTCCGCGGGCATCTCGAAGGTACGCGTCTGGCCGTGCAGCGTGATCGCGACGGCGAGCGTCGCCTTCTTCTGCTTGGTGTCCACGTCCTTCACTCCGATGACAGCGAAGGGAAACTTCTCCGCCTCGAGCACGTAGTTCAGCATGTTGGAGCGCGTTCCCTCGATATCGGACTCCGTGGGCTGGGTGTCGAAACCCGCCTCCTTGCGCAGCTCGGGCTCGTCGACGACGAGCCGCGCGAGGGCCAGGTACAGGTCGGCCCGGCCTTCACCGGGTTCGACATAGCCCGTCACTTCGTGGCCCGCGACCACATGGTCATGCCCCAGGCGCGCGAGCGAACCGCCGCGGCGCACTTCGATCACGACCAGCGACCCCGCAGGATCGACGCGATAAACAGCCTTGCCCTGTTTCAGCGCTTGCTGGTAATACCCTTCGGGAAACCCGGCGGGTGGCGCGACGGGCGCCTCGACGCGCAATAGCTCGGCGCAACCCGCGAAAAGCAGGACGAGCAGCGTGGCCGCCGTGAAGACGGCGCGATGAAGGTGAAATCGCATCCTCAGGTCTTGCGCAACTTCAACTTGAACTTCACCTTCACGTCGG
>JBGQKQ010000066.1:0-14676 GCA_041499655.1 Gammaproteobacteria bacterium | reverse complement strand
CCGGAGGACAATGAGGTCACCGTGAAATCCGATGTCAAGCAGTCGGGATCGTCGCAGCCCGTGTCGATCGACTACGAGATGGAAAAGACCGACAACGGCTGGAAAATCTACGACGTCAAAGTGGGGGGGGTGAGCCTGGTCACGACCTACCGCGACACCTTTGCGAGCGAAGTTCGCGAACACGGAATCGATGGGCTGATCAAGTCGCTCGCCGCAAAAAACCGCGAGCCGCTCGGCTCGAAAGCGGGCAGGTCGTGATCCGCAGGGACGCCGATTCGCTCTTTCTCGAGGGCGCGCTTACATTGGGCACGGTCTCCGGCCTGGCTGGAGCGGTGCAGGATCACCTGCGCCGGGGCGCAAGAGTCGTCGACTTCCGCGGGGTATCCGAAGTCGATTCCTCCGCGGTGGCGCTTGCCCTCGAGTGGCTGCGCCAGGCCGAGGAGAGCAACACGGGCCTGCGGTTCGCCAATCTGCCTGTCGCGATGCAGAATCTCGCCAAGCTTTACGGAGTCTCCGAGCTGCTTCAGCCGGCTTCGAGCTGATCCCGGGCGGCGACCCATCGGCATGCCCGCGGCGATCGAGATCCGCGACGTCCGCAAGCGCTTCGGCGACTTGCACGCGCTATCCGGAATAGACCTCGAGGTTGCTCAGGGAGAGTTCTTCGGTCTGCTCGGCCCGAACGGCGCGGGCAAGACCACCCTGATCAGCGTTCTCGCCGGTCTGGTACGCGCAGATCGCGGATCGGCGCGCGTCATGGGCCACGACGTGCGCTCTGACTACCGTGCCGCCAGGCGCTCGCTAGGGGTCGTGCCCCAGGAACTTGTGTTCGATCCTTTCTTCACGGTGCGCGAAACCCTGAGCATCCAGTCGGGCTACTTCGGGATGCGCGACAACCGCGCATGGATCGACGAGGTCATGCAACACCTGGACCTCGCTTCCAAGGCCGACGTCAACATGCGCGCGCTCTCGGGAGGCATGAAACGGCGCGTGCTCGTGGCGCAAGCTCTCGTGCACAAGCCGCCCGTGATCATTCTCGACGAGCCGACCGCCGGAGTCGACGTCGAGTTGCGGCAGGCGTTGTGGCAATTCATCCGCAGACTCAATCGCGACGGCCATACCATCGTCCTCACTACGCACTATCTCGAGGAGGCCGAGGCGCTGTGCGGGCGCATCGCGATGCTCAAGCAGGGGCGCGTGGTTGCGCTCGATTCGACCCCCAACCTGCTCAAGCGGGTGCATCATCTGCTCCTCCGCCTGCGCCTGGCGGGCGCGCTTCCGGGGGAGTTGCGAGCGCTCGAGCACGGCAGCATGGAGGATGTCCACGTTCTACGCCTGAAAACCTATGACGATGTCGAGCAAGCGCTCTCGTGCATCCGCCGGGCGGGTGTCCGCATCGAGGAGATGGAGCTGGTGCAGCCCGATCTGGAAGACGCCTTCGTCGACGTGATGCGTCGCTCATGAGCGGGTTCGCCACGCTGCTTCACAAGGAAGTGCTGCGCTTCTGGAAGGTCGGCACGCAGACGATAGGCGCGCCGGTGCTCACCGCGGCGCTTTTTCTTTTCATCTTCGGCCACGTGATGGAAGGCCGGGTGCGCATGTACGATAGCGTTCCCTATACGGCATTCCTCGTCCCCGGCCTGGTGATGATGGCGGTGCTGCAGAACGCGTTCGCCAACAGTTCGTCATCGCTCATTCAATCCAAGATCACGGGTAATATCATCTTCGTGCTCCTTCCGCCGCTCTCTTACGCGGAGTTTTTCGCCGCTTATGTGCTTGCCGCGGTCGTCCGGGGCATGGTGGTGGGTGCGGCGGTGATGCTGGTGACGCTGCCCTTCGTCGACGTGGAATTTCGTCACCCATTGTGGATCGTCGCATTCGCATTTTGCGGAAGCGCGGTTCTGGGCGCGCTCGGGATGATGGCCGGCATCTGGGCCGAGAAGATCGACCAGGTCGCTTCGTTCCAGAATTTTCTGATCATGCCCCTGACCTTCCTTTCGGGCGTGTTCTATTCGATCCATTCGCTGCCCGCCTTCTGGCAGCGGCTTTCGCATTTCAACCCGTTCTTCTACATGATCGACGGTTTCCGTTACGGATTCTTCGGCGTCTCGGATGTGCATCCGCTTCGGAGCCTCGCCGTGGTCGCGGCTTTTCTCGTCGCGGTCTCGGGGCTCACGCTCGTCGTGCTCAGAAGCGGATACAAGCTGAGGCACTAGCATGGTGACGCCCGAGCAGGTTCAAACCTATATCGAACGGGGACTTCGGTGCCTCGAGGTGCGCGTCGCGGGCGACGGGCAGCATTTCGAGGCGTTGATCGTGAGCGAAACGTTTCGCGGCAAGAGTCGCATTCAGCGTCACCAGCTCGTCTACGCGGCGCTGGGGGAACGCATGCGCGAGGAGATTCACGCGCTGTCGATGCGGACCCTGACGCCGGAGGAAGCGGTCGATGGATAAGCTCGTCATCCAGGGCGGCGTGCCGCTGTCGGGCGAGGTGCGCGTTTCGGGCGCGAAGAACGCCGCCCTGCCGCTCATGTGCGCGGCGCTGCTGACCGGGGACGAACTCACGCTCTCCAACGTGCCGCACCTGCGCGACGTGAGCACCATGGTGCGCTTGCTCTCTCAGATGGGCGTGGAGGTGTCGCTCGACGACAGGCTGGGGCTGTCGCTGCGCGCGGCGCGTCTCGCCAATCCGGTCGCGCCCTATGATCTGGTGAAAACCATGCGCGCCTCGATCCTCGTGCTCGGGCCCCTGGTGGCGCGTTGCGGTCAGGCTCGCGTTTCGCTGCCGGGAGGCTGCGCTATCGGAACGCGCCCGGTGGACCTGCACATCAAGGGTCTCGAGGCACTCGGGGCGGAAATCTCGGTGGAGCAGGGGTACATTTCGGCGAAAGCGAAGCGGCTGAAAGGCGCCCGCATTGTCATGGATCTGGTGACCGTCACCGGCACGGAGAACCTGATGATGGCGGCATGCCTCGCCGAAGGGACCACCCTCATCGAGAATGCGGCGCGCGAGCCCGAGGTCGTGGACCTCGCCCAATGCCTTTCAGCGATGGGGGCGAAGGTCAAAGGTGCGGGCAGCGACGTAATCACGATCGAGGGCGTGAGCCGGCTCCACGGGGCGGGCCACCGCATCATGGCCGACCGCATCGAGACCGGGACCTTTCTCGCCGCCGCCGCCGCGACGGGCGGAAGTGTCACGCTGCATGGCACGAGCCCCGGTACGCTCGAAGCCGTCCTCGAGAAGCTGCGCGAGGCGGGTGCGGATCTGCGCGCGGAAGATGGAAGGCTTTCGCTCGCCATGCGGGGCAGGCCCAGGGGCGTGAACGTGCGGACCGCGCCTTACCCGGCGTTTCCCACCGACATGCAGGCGCAATTGATGGCGCTCGACGCGATCGCGGAAGGCACCTCTATGATCACCGAAACCATTTTCGAGAACCGCTTCATGCACGCCCTGGAAATGCAGCGCCTCGGCGCCGACATAGAAATCTCGGGAAATACCGCGGTCGTTCGCGGCGTCGCCAGGCTGCAAGGGGCGAACGTGATGGCGACGGACCTGCGCGCGTCGGCGAGCCTCGTCATCGCGGGCCTGGTCGCCGAGGGCGAAACTCGGATCGACCGGATTTACCATCTCGACCGCGGCTACGAATGCATCGAGGAGAAGCTCGCGCAGCTCGGCGCGCGCATCCGGCGCGTGACTTGATGTCGGGATGGCCCCGCTCGGCGACCGGGAACGGTCGACGAACGCGTTGAAAAATAAGGTTTTCCGTGTCCTTTGCGGTAAAATCCGCGCTTTACTCGAGCCCGTGCACCCGTGATCACGCTCGCGCTTTCCAAAGGCCGCATCTTCGACGAGATCCTGCCGCTCCTGGCGGCGGCGGGGATACGCCCGCTCGACGATCCCGGGGGCTCGCGCAAGCTGGTGCTGCGAACCAGCCGCCGCGACCTGCGGCTGCTCATCGTGCGCGCGTCGGACGTTCCGACCTACGTTCAGTACGGTGCGGCCGAGCTCGGCGTCGCGGGGAAAGACGTGCTGCTCGAGCACAGCGGAGAGGGGCTCTATCAGCCGCTCGATCTCGGCGTCGCGGTCTGCCGCATGGTGGTCGCCGTTCCCGAGGGCTTCGACTACGCGGGAGCGGTACGGCGCGGCGCGCGCCTGCGCGTCGCGACCAAGTACATGCAGACGGCGCGCGAGCACTTCGCCGCGAAAGGCGTTCATGTCGATCTCATCAAGCTTTACGGCTCGATGGAGCTCGCCCCGCTCCTCGGCCTGGCCGACGCGATCGTCGACCTGGTGGCGACCGGCAATACCCTGCGCGCCAATCGCCTGCAAGCCGTCGAGGAGATCCGCCCGATCAGCGCCCGCTTGATTGTCAACCAGGCCGCGCTCAAGCTGAAGCGCGACGCGATCCAGCCGCTCCTCGACACGTTTTCGAAGTTGGTCGGCAGACATGCCTGAAATTGCACGGTTGTCGACGAGAGAACCGGACTTCGATGCGCGTCTCAAGGCGCTGACCGCGTTCGACGCGACCTTCGACCAGAAGATCGAAGACGACGTCGCAGCGATTCTCGCCAGCGTGCGCGAAAGGGGCGACGCAGCGGTGCTCGAATACACGGAACGCTTCGACCGGATCAAGGTTGCACGGGTCATCGATCTGGAGCTGTCGCGCCGGGATCTCGCAAGGGCGCGCTCGGAATTGAAACGCGGAGAGCGCGAGGCGCTCGAGCAGGCCGCGGTGCGTATCCGCAAGTACCATCAGCGGCAGCTCGCGAAGTCCTGGCAATACAGCGAGGCCGACGGCACGATGCTCGGCCAGCGCGTGACGCCGCTCGATCGCGTCGGGCTGTATGTGCCCGGCGGTTTGGCGGCCTATCCCTCGTCGGTATTGATGAACGCCATTCCGGCCAAGATAGCCGGAGTCCGCGAACTCGTAATGACCGTACCCACTCCAGGGGGCGAACGCAGTCCCCTCGTTCTCGCCGCGGCCGCGGTTGCCGGCGTCGACCGTGTGTTCACTGTCGGCGGTGCACAGGCGATCGCGGCGCTTGCTTACGGCACGCAGACCATCCCGCAAGTCGACAAGATCGTTGGGCCCGGCAACGCCTGGGTTGTGGCCGCGAAGCGCCGCGTGTTCGGCACGGTGGGCATCGACATGATTTCCGGCCCGACCGAGATCCTGGTGATCTGCGACGGCACGACCGACCCGGACTGGATCGCCATGGATCTCTTTTCCCAGGCCGAGCACCACGAAACCTCGCAGGCCATCCTCATTTCACCGGATGGAACGTTCATCCGGAAGGTGAAGGAGAGCATCGATCGCTTGCTCGGGGAAATGTCGCGCAAGAAGATCATCGCAGAATCGCTGCGCCGCCGCGGCGCGCTCATCGAAGTGAGGAATCTCGACGAGGCTTGCGAGATCGCGAACCGGGTTGCTCCCGAGCACCTGGAGCTATCGGTCGCCGACCCGAAGAAATGGCTCAAGAAGATCCGCCACGCGGGCGCGATCTTCCTCGGGCGCTACGCGTCCGAAGCCGTGGGCGACTACTGCGCGGGCCCGAATCACGTGCTCCCGACATCGCGCACGGCGCGCTTTTCGTCGCCGCTCGGGGTGTATGACTTCCAGAAGCGCTCGAGCCTGATCGCCGTTTCGCGCAAAGGCGCGCAAAAACTCGGCAAGATCGCCGTGACGCTCGCGAACGGCGAAGGATTCCAGGCGCACGCGCGCTCCGCCGAGCTGAGAATGCAGGAGAGGCCGAGGAGCAAACGGTGAGCGCGGGGCCCGAGCAGATCATTCGCGAGGACATCCGCGCGATCAAGCCCTATCACGTCCAGCAGGCCGACGGGCTGGTGAAGCTCGACGCGATGGAAAGCCCCTACGGATTGCCGCCGGCACTTCAGCGCGAGATCGCCGATGCGGTGTCCCGGGTCGCCATCAATCGCTATCCCGATCCGACCGCGCCCGCTCTGGTGCGGCGCCTGCGCGAGACGATGGATATCCGGCCCGAACACGATGTCCTTCTCGGCAACGGGTCCGACGAGATCATTCACATTGTCGTGCAGAGCGTCGCGCGGCAGGGCGCGGTCGTGCTGGCGCCGCGGCCGAGCTTCGTCATGTTCGGCGCCTACGCCGCTCTCGCCGGGATGGAGTTCGTCGGCGTGCTGCTCCGCCCCGATTTCACGCTCGACGCGCAGGCTTTTCTCGAGGCGATGAAGCGGCACCGGCCCGCCGTCGTGTTCATCGCCTATCCGAACAACCCCAGCGGAAACCTGTTCGACGAGGAATCGGTCGCGAACATCGTCGCCGCCGCGCCGGGGCTGGTGGTGATCGACGAGGCCTATCACGCATTCGCCCACAAGACCTTCATGACGCGCCTCACGGAATTTCCCAATCTCGTCGTCATGCGCACGCTCTCGAAGCTCGGGCTGGCCGGAATACGCCTGGGCTACGCGGTCGGGCGGCCGGAGTGGATTCGCGAGTTCGACAAGGTGCGCTCGCCCTACAACGTCAACTCGCTGACGCACGCGGTCGCCGAGCGGATCCTCGCGCACCACGACGTGCTCGACGCGCAGGCGCGGGACATCATCGCCGAGCGCAAGCGCCTCGACGCCGAGTTGCGCAAGCTCCCCGGCGTCACTGTTTTCCCGAGCGATGCGAATTTCATCCTGGTTCGCATTGCCGACTCGGCCGCGGTGTTCGAAGGCATGCGCCACCGCGGCGTGCTCGTCAAGAACCTGCACACCGGCACGCCGCTGCTCGACGGCTGCGTGCGGCTCACCATCGGGACGCCGGAAGAGAACCGGCAATGCCTCGCCGCATTCCGGGAGTCGCTCGCCGAGTGCTGATTTCGTGTAGGCTATTCACTTGAAGCTCGCCGCAATGCCCACGCGCGCCGCCAAAGCAGACCGCAGGACCGCCGAAACGCAGATAGCGCTGTCCGTCGACGTCGACGGCAGCGGCAAGGCCGTTCTCGCGACCGGCATTCCCTTCCTCGATCACATGCTCGACCAGGTCGCGCGGCACGGCATGCTCGATCTCGACATCCAGGCGAAAGGCGACCTGCAGGTGGACGCCCACCACACGGTCGAGGACATCGGCATCACGCTCGGCCAGGCGGTGGCGCGCGCAGTCGGCGACAAGAAGGGCATACGGCGCTATGGCCATGCCTATGTTCCCCTCGACGAGGCTTTGTCGCGCGTCGTGATCGATTTTTCGGGGCGTCCCGGCCTCGAGTACCACGTCCAGTTCAAGCGCGCGCTGATCGGCGAGTTCGACGTGGACCTGGTGCACGAGTTCTTCCAGGGATTCGCGAACCACGCGCAGGTCACGCTGCACATCGACAACCTCCGCGGCGACAACGCGCACCACCAGTGCGAAACAATGTTCAAGGCGTTCGCGCGGGCGCTGCGCATGGCGCTCGAGCCGGATCCGCGCTCGGCGGGCAGCGTGCCCTCCACCAAGGGGACGCTCTAGACTTTGCCGTCTGACCCGCGATGCGCGTTGCAGTCGTCGATTACGGCATGGGCAACCTTCACTCCGTTTCCAAGGCGGTGGAGCACGTCGCGCCCGGCGCACAGGTGGAAGTCACTTCCGACCCTGCGCGCGTATCGGGGGCCGACCGCGTCGTGTTCCCTGGCCAGGGCGCGATGCCCGATTGCATGCGGGAGATGGACGCGCGGGGCCTGCGGCCCGCGGTCATCGACGCCGCCCGCAACCGGCCGTTCCTGGGAATCTGCATCGGGCTCCAGATGCTGTTCGAGCGCAGCGACGAGGGCGGGGTGGATGGGCTGGCGCTCCTGCCGGGAACGGTGCGCCGGTTTCCCGATTCGGCCATGGTCGACTCCGAGGGACGCAGGCTCAAGGTTCCTCACATGGGCTGGAATCGGGTGGCTCAGGCTCAGCCGCATCCCTTGTGGTCGGGTATCGAGCCCGGCAGCCGCTTCTATTTCGTCCACAGCTATTTTCCGGAGGCGGGCGAGGCCGTGGTTCGGGGCGTGACCGAATACGGAATCCCCTTTACCTGCGCAGTGGCGCGGGATAATATTTTTGCGGTACAGTTCCACCCGGAAAAAAGCGATACTGCGGGCCTGCGGCTACTCGCCAACTTCCTCAACTGGAATCCCTGAATTCTTCCATCGCCGGTCCCGCCCTCCTTGGGCCTCCGCTTTTTCCGACTCAATGCTGATCATTCCAGCGCTTGACATCAAGGACGGGCACTGTGTCCGCCTGAAGCAGGGAAAAATGAACGAGGTCACGGTATTCTCAGAGGACCCCGTCGGCATGGCCAGGCACTGGAAGGCCCAAGGCGCACGCCGCCTCCATGTCGTCGACCTCAACGGCGCCGCGGCCGGCAAGCCGAAAAACGAACCCATCATCCGCGCGATCGTGAAGGAGGTCGGCGAGGCGCTGCCGGTGCAGCTGGGCGGCGGCATCCGCGACCTGGACACGATCGAGCACTATCTCGATCTCGGCGTCAGCTACATCATCATCGGTACCGCCGCGGTGAAGAACCCCGGCTTCCTGCAGGACGCGAGCACTGCTTTTTCCGGACACATCATCGTGGCGCTGGACGCGAAGGACGGCAAGGTGGCCGTGGAGGGCTGGTCCAAGATGACGGGGCACGACGTCGTGGATCTTGCGAAGAAGTTCCAGGACTACGGGATCGAGTCGGTCATCTATACCGACATCGGCCGCGACGGCATGCTGACCGGTGTCAACATCGACGCCACGCTGAAGCTCGCCCGCGAGCTGCGCGTTCCCGTGATCGCAAGCGGCGGCCTGACCAGCATCGAAGACGTCAAGGCGCTTTGCGCGATCGAATCCGAAGGCATCAGCGCCGTGATAACCGGGCGCGCGATCTACCAGGGAACGCTCGATTTCAAGAAGGCCCAGGCCGAAGCGGACAAACTGGGGAAAAGCAAGGATTGAGCGACATCGCGACGCAGTCGCGATTCGGCCCGCCCGCCATGGCTCTTGCCAAGCGCATCATTCCCTGCCTCGACGTCGATCGGGGCCGCGTCGTCAAGGGGATCAATTTCGTCGGTCTTCGCGACGCGGGTGACCCGGTCGAGATCGCGCGGCGCTACAACGAGCAGGGCGCGGACGAGCTCACTTTCCTCGACATCACTGCCAGCTCCGACGAACGCGACCTCATCGTTTCCGTCGTCGAGAGCGTTGCCGCCCAGGTGTTCATCCCTCTTACGGTCGGAGGCGGCGTGCGCAGGGTCGAAGACGTGAGGCGGCTGCTCAATGCAGGGGCCGACAAGGTGTCGATCAACACCGCCGCCGTCCAGAATCCGCAGCTCGTCGCCGACGCTTCCGCTCGCTACGGAGCGCAATGCATCGTCGTTGCGATCGACGCAAAGCGCTCGGGAGCGGGGTGGGAAGTGTTTACCCACGGCGGACGCAGGCAGACGGGATTGGATGCGGTTGACTGGGCGCGTAGAATGCAGGAGCTGGGCGCGGGCGAGATTCTGCTCACGAGCATGGACCGCGACGGCACGCGGGCTGGATTCGATCTGGCGCTGACGCGGGCGGTGTCCGATGCGGTGGGCATCCCGGTGATCGCGAGCGGCGGGGTGGGCGCGCTGCAGCACCTTGCCGAAGGGGTGCTCGAAGGACGCGCCGATGCAGTCCTCGCGGCAAGCATCTTCCATTTCGGCGAGTTCACGGTGCGCGAGGCGAAAGAATTCATGGCGAGGCGCGGAATCGAAGTCAGGCTTTGATGTGGCGAAAACGATGGCGGAGAGCTGGCTGGACAAGGTGAAATGGGACGAGCACGGTCTCGTGCCCGCGATCGCGCAGGAAGCGGCGACGAACGCGGTGCTGACGCTCGCGTGGATGAACCGGGAGTCGCTCGCCAGGACGGTGGCGACGGGAGAAGCGCACTACTGGTCGCGCTCGCGCATGCGCCTCTGGAAAAAAGGCGAGCAGTCGGGGAACGTCCAGACGGTGCGCGAAATCCGCCTGGACTGCGACGAAGACGTGGTGCTGCTCAAGGTCGAGCAGGGCGGCGGAATCGCCTGCCACACGGGACGGCACAGCTGCTTCTTCCAGAAGCTCGAGAACGGCCGCTGGGTGGCGGTGGAGCCGGTGATCCGGGATCCCAAGGAAATTTACGGACGATGAGCTACCGGAGATGAGCGACATACTCGAGAGGCTGGCGGACGTGGTCGAATCGCGCAAAGGCGGCGATCCGGAGAAGTCGTACGTCTCGCGTCTTTTCGCGCGCGGGCCCGACGCAATCCTGAAAAAAGTCGGCGAGGAGGCCACCGAGACCGTGATGGCCGCGAAGGACGGTGACCGGCTGCGCATCGTCGGCGAAACCGCCGACCTGTGGTTCCACTGCCTGATCATGCTGGCGCAGTTCGGCCTGCGGCCCGCGGACGTGCTCGCCGAATTGCGCCGCCGCGAGGGCATCTCCGGGATCGACGAGAAAGCGGCGCGCGCGGACAAGCGGCGCGCCAAGACGGAGCGCAAATAAGTGGGTGCGGCAGATTGCCTGTTCTGCAGGATCGCCCGCGGAGAGATTCCCAGCCGCAAGGTCTACGAGGACGCGGACATTTTCGCGTTCCACGACATCCACCCGATCGCTCCGGTTCATTTCATGATCATCCCCAAGCAGCACATCGCGTCGCTCGCCGACTGCGATACGAGCCACCAGGCGATCCTGGGCAAGATCCTCGCCGCGGCGCCGTGGCTTGCACGCGAGCAAGGCTCGACCGACGGCTTTCGCGTCATCATCAACGCGGGACGTGTGGGTCGGCAGGAGGTGTATCATTTGCACGTCCACGTCATCGGCGGCCCGGAGGTCTTGGGCCCGATGCTGAAACGCGATTGAAAGGGAAATGCCATGGGTACTTGGAGCATTTGGCACTGGCTGGTCGTGCTGCTTATCGTCTTGCTCGTTTTCGGCACGAAGAAACTGCGCAATATCGGTACGGACCTCGGCGGTGCGGTGCGCGGATTCAAGGACGGCATAAAGGAATCCGCGTCCGACAAGCACCCGGAGAGCGGGTCGTCGGCTCAGCTGGGTGGCCGCACCATCGAAGGCGAGATCAAGGACAAGGCCAAGACCTGAGGGTCTGCGCCCGATCCGGATGCCGGGCAGGGTCCCGGCCTTGAACAACTCGCTCGATCATCGTGTTTGACGTCGGATTCTCCGAGCTGATGGTGATCGCCGTGGTGGCGCTGATCGTCATCGGGCCCGAGCGCCTGCCGCGCGTGGCGCGCACCCTGGGCCACTTGTTCGGCCGCTTGCAGCGCTACGTGAACGACGTCAAGGCCGACATCAACCGCGAGATCGAGCTCGAGGAGCTGCGGAACTTCAAGACCACCTTCGAGGACGCGGCGCGCGGGTTCGAGGGCAGCGTCAACACGACGGTCGGCTCGGTGCAGAGCGAGGTCGCGAAAACCGAGAGCGAGCTCAATGCCATGACGCAGGCCGGCGAAACCGCCGCGGCGTCTTCGCCGGCTGCCGCGGCCCCCGCGCCGGAGGCGAAGGGCGAAGCCGCTGGCGAGCCACGGGGCTCGCCTTCGCCGCCGGAGAAGACCCCGGTCTGAACGGTCTCCGTCGCGACCGGCCCAGAAATGACCACGCAGGATACCTTCATCTCCCACCTGGTCGAGTTGCGCGACCGGCTCCTGCGGGCGATTCTCGCGGTGATCATCGTGTTCCTGTGCCTGTTTCCCTGGGCGAGGGATCTCTACGCAATACTGGCCAAGCCTCTGATCGCGGCGTTGCCGGCGGGGGGGCAGATGATCGCGACCGACGTCGTCGGCGTGTTTCTGGTGCCCGTCAAGGTCGCTTTCCTCGTCGCTTTCGTCATCGCGCTTCCCTATGTTCTCTATCAGGTCTGGGCGTTCGTCGCCCCGGGTCTGTACCTGCACGAGAAGCGCCTGGTGGCGCCGTTGGTCGTCGCCAGTACGGCGCTGTTCGTGACCGGGATGTCGTTTGCGTACTTCCTGGTGTTCCCGGTGGTGTTCAAATTCATGGCATCGATTGCGCCGGAGGGCGTCGCGTGGATGACCGACATCGACAAATATCTGTCGTTCGCGCTGACTACCTTTGTGGCGTTCGGCGTGACCTTCGAGGTCCCGGTCGCGGTCATCGTTCTGGTGCGGGTCGGCGTGGTCTCGATAGAGAAACTGAAGGAGATCCGGCCGTACGTGATTGTCGGAGCCTTCGTGATTGGAGCGATTTTCACGCCTCCCGACGTGATCTCGCAGGTGATGCTCGCGGTGCCTTTGTGGTTTCTCTACGAGGTCGGCATCGTGGTCGCGCGCTTCGTCGGGCGCTCCCCGGCATCACCCGAGGCGGCCGACAAGGAACTCGAGCGGACCGAGGCGGGGCAGAAATAGCCGCCCGAGCCTGGCGCGCCCGTCAGCGGCGCCGGCGCTGCTGGGTGGGACGCTTGCCGACGGTGACTTGCACCTCGCCATCCTTGTTGTCGCGCTTGAATTGGATCGACGCGGATTTGCCTGGAACGAGCGCGGCGACGAGATTGAGCATTGAATTCGAGTCCTTTACCGGCTTTCCGTTGATCGCCACGAGAATGTCCCCTGGTTTCAGGCCTGCCTTATCTGCTGGCTCGCCGCGCCGCACGCCGGCGATGAGTACCCCGCCGGTCGAGGGGAGCCTGAACGAATCGGCGATCTCGGGCGTGATCTCCTGAGCCTCCACGCCGATCCAGCCGCGGGTCACGCTGCCGGTTTCGATGATCTGTTCCATGATCTGCTTGGCGCTGGAGGCGGGTATCGCAAAGCCGATGCCTAGCGATCCCCCGGAGGGCGAGAAGATCGCGGTGTTGATGCCCACGAGATTTCCCGCCGTGTCGATCAGCGCGCCGCCCGAGTTGCCGGGATTGATTGCGGCGTCGGTCTGGATGAAATTCTCGAACGTGTTGATGCCGAGCTGATTGCGCCCCAGCGCCGATACGATGCCCATCGTTACGGTCTGCCCCACGCCGAAAGGGTTGCCGATGGCGAGCACCACGTCACCTACGCGGAGCGCGTCGGCGTCGCCGAAAGTGATCGCGGGAACCGGGCCCGCCTCGACTTGCAGGACCGCGATGTCGGTTTCCGGGTCCGAGCCTACCGCCCGCGCCTTGAGCTTCTTCCCGTCGACCAGTGCGACCTCGATCTCGTCGGCCGCCTCGACGACGTGATGGTTGGTGAGGATGTAGCCCTTGGAGCTGACGATAACCCCGGAGCCCAGGCTCGCCGCACGCTGCGGCTCCTCCTCCAGGCGGTCGCCAAAGAAGTGCCGGAAAAGGGGGTCGTCGAGGAAGGGATGGCGCTGCGACTTGATCTCCTTGCTGGTGAAGATATTGACCACCGCAGGTACGGCCTTTCTCACTGCGTCGCTGTACGAAGTCGCGCGCGTCGGGACGACTCCCGACGGTGCGGCCTGGCGCAGCTCGACTACTTGAGGCCCGGACCCTGAGCGACCGAGCCATTCGGGCTTCAGGGTGGTGACGACGAAGAGCGCGCCGACCGCGACGGTAGCCGCCTGGGCAAAGATGAGCCAGAGATTGCGCATGGAATTATGTAAACGGTGCTTCGGAAAAATCCTGACGGCTATGTCCGCGGCGGCCGGTCAGCGGAATGCATGACGGTAACCAGGACTCCCTGTACCCGCGATTATTGCGCAAATCCGTTTGCGGTGCCCGCGTTCCGCGGGAGAACTCTCGAATTCGTTTCCACAATCAAAGGGTTGGCGCAAAAAATTTGGTCTGGCAGCGCGCTTTCTGTATAATTCGCCCTCTTCGACAATGCCTCTCCCTGCAAGGATTTCTCCATGACAGATCACGCGGGCATCAACCGCGGTCGCCGCACGCTGGTCATCGCGAGCGCGTGCGCCGGAAGCGCGGCTGCCGTCGCCAGCGCCGTCCCCTTCGCGGCTTCCATGCTTCCCTCGGATCGCGCCAAGGCGCTCGGCGCACCGGTCGAAGCCGACATCAGCCAGCTCGCGCCTGGGGAAATGATGACGGTCGAGTGGCGCGGCCAGCCCGTGTGGATCGTCTACCGCACTCCGGAGATGCTCGAGGGAGTCAAGAAGGACGACGGCAAGGTCGCCGACCCCAAGAGCGAGCGCAAGAAGGACGAGCTGACACCCGAGTACGCGCGCAACGAGTACCGCTCGATCAAGCCGGAGTATCTCGTCGTGGTGGGCATCTGCACTCACCTTGGCTGCTCGCCGCAGGATCGCCTCAAGGCGGGTCCGGAGCCGTTCGCGAGCGACTGGGAGGGCGGCTTCTACTGCCCCTGCCACGGGTCTTTGTTCGATCTGGCAGGACGGGTCTACAAGAACAAGCCCGCGCCCGACAATCTCAGGGTGCCGCCGTACACGTTCCTGTCGGAGAACAAGATCCTCATCGGCGAAGACAAGAAGGGAGCCTAGGATGGCCGCCGCCGATAAGCAGCCGGTGACCGGGGCAGGTCCGTTCAACGGCGTGCTCACCTGGATCGATCAGCGCTTCCCGCTGATGGAGAGCTGGCGTTCGCATCTCAGCGAGTACTACGCGCCGAAGAACTTCAACTTCTGGTACTACTTCGGCTCGCTCGCGCTGTTCGTGCTGGTGCTTCAGATCGTCACCGGCATCTTGCTCACGATGAACTACAAGCCGGACGCAGCGCAGGCGTTCGCCTCGGTCGAGTACATCATGCGCGAGGTGCCCGCGGG
>JBGQKQ010000065.1:0-14729 GCA_041499655.1 Gammaproteobacteria bacterium | reverse complement strand
TAATATGAAAGCCATGCCGCAATTCGGATTCGCGCGCTCTCTCCAGGCTGCGCTGGCGTTGTTTCTTGCCTGCGCCGCCGCGCAGGCGCAGGACTATCCCTCGCGTCCGGTGCGCATCGTCGTTCCCTCGGCTCCCGGGGGTGGCTTCGATCTGGTGGGGCGTGTCCTCGCGCAAAAGCTCGGCGAGCAGATGGGGCAGGCTTTCGTGGTCGAGAACCGCCCCGGCGCGGGCACGCTGGTCGGCACGCAGCTCGTCGCGCGCGCCGCCCCCGACGGTTACACCCTCGTCGTCGGCGGGCTCTCGAACATCGCGCTCAACATGGGCCTGTACAGGGACCCCGGCTACGATTCGCTCGCCGATTTGGTCCCGGTCAGCCTCGTCGTCAGCCATTCCTACACGCTGGTCGCGCGCAAGGACCTGCCCCTCAGGAGCCTGAAGGAAGTGGTCGCATTTGCCAAAGCGAACCCCGGCAAACTCAACATCGGTACCAGCGGCATCGGCACCGGTCAGTACATCGGCGCGGCGATAATCGCCGCGCTCGCCGGTGTCGACATCGTCAAGGTCCCGTACAAGGGCGCCCAGCCCGTATACCAGGACTTGCTCGCCGGCCGGGTAGATCTCTTCTACGACAACACCACGACGACGCGGCCCTACGTCGAGTCCGGTCAGGTCAAGGCGCTGGCGGTGTCGAGCCGCGAGCGCGCGCCGACCATGCCGCAGCTCCCCACGTTCATCGAAACCGGCGTGGTCGATCTGGAGATGGAAACCTGGTTCGGATTGTTTGCGCCGGCGCGCGTGCCGCGTGGCATCGCCGAACGCCTGCGCGCCGAGGTGGACAGGGCGACCCGATCTGCAGAGGTGCGCTCGCGGCTCGAGATGGGGAGCGGCAGGAGCGTGCGCATGAGTTCCGCCGAAACCGAGGCCTTCGTCAAGGCGGAAGTGGCGAAATGGGTCGCTTTGCTGCGCAAGGCCGGAATCGAGCCCGAGTGAGCGCCGCCAGTCCGCAGGACCAGCTTGCGATCTTCATGTTGATGCAGAGATGGGCGCTTGCGCGCGACACGGGCGACTGGGAAAGCCTGCGCGCCACCGCGCACCCCGACGCGACGATGACGACCACGTGGTTCCACGGGGCATTCGACGGTTTCGTGGAATCCTGCCGCGCGTCCTGGGCCAGGGGATCGCGGTCGCAGCATTTCCTGGGCGGCACGGTCGCCGAGATCGAGGGCGAGCGCGCGATCGCGCAGACCCGGATGTCGATCAACGTGCGCTCGCGCCTCGACGGGGTCGAGGTCGATGCGGTCTGCCTGGGCCGCTTCTACGACCGCGTCGAGATGCGCGACGGCGCCTGGCGTATATCCAGGCGGTCGGTAATCTACGAAAAGGACCGCATCGATCCGGTCGATCCGCAGGCGAAGATCGCGCTCGACCCGGAGCTCCTCGGGCGTTTTCCCGACGGCTACCGGCACCTCGCCTATCTTCAGACCCGCAACGGGAGCAAGGTCAATCCGAGCCTGCCAACCGCGAGCGGCGAAGCGCTCGAGCGGCTGCTCGATGAGGCGATGGCGTGGCTCGCCGGAGCGAAACGATGACGGTATTCGATCGGGGAGATGTCCGCTCATGAACGAACTGCAGCGCTATCTGGTGGAGGAGGCCGTCGAAGACTATGAAGAGGGGAGACTCACGCGGCGCCAGGCACTGAGGGCGATCGCCGGCGTCGCGGGCGCGGTGTTCGCCACCCAACTTCTCGATGCGCAGGCGCAAGGCGCCAAGACCGCGGCACCCAAGGGGCCGCCGAGTACGCCGCCTCAGGTATTGCCGAACGACGCCGACATCGTCGCCGGGGTTGCGGAGTTTCCGGGCGAAGGCGCCCGGCTCGACGGCTATCTTGCGCGCCCGGCTCGACCCGGCCTCTTTCCCGTGGTGCTCGTATGCCACGAGAACCGCGGACTTACCCGCCACATCGAGGACGTCACGCGGCGCGTTGCGAAGGGGGGCTACGTCGGTCTTGCGGTGGACCTCCTGTCACGAGAGGGCGGGACCGAGAAACATGACTTCGACGCGATTCCCGGGATTCTCGGCAAGGCGCCGCCCGCGCGCCACGTGCAGGATTTCAGGAGCGGACTCGCGTTCGCGCAGTCGCAGACTGCTGCGCGACTCGATCGCGTCGGCATGGTCGGTTTCTGCTTCGGCGGCGCAGTAACCTGGCGAGTCGCCGCAGGCTTGCGCGAGTTGCGTGCGGCCGTCCCTTTCTACGGGATCCCGGTGCCGGAGGGTGAGGTGCCTGGAATCGGCGCCGCGGTGCTCGCCATCTACGCCGGGCGCGATGACCGCATCAACCAGAACATTCCGGCGATCGAATCGGCGATGGCGAAGAACGGCAAGACCTTCCGCAAGATCGTGTATCCCAACGTCGGCCATGCCTTCCACAACGACAGCGGCACGCGCTACGACGCTCAGGCGGCGAAAGCAGCCTGGGGCGAAACGCTCGCCTGGTTCGGCAAGTACCTGGCCTGACAATGTGGGCTCCTGCCCATCCCAAACTGATCGCGTCACGGTGTATAGTTTTCAAGAGGAATTTGTGCAAAATAGGGGGACATGGCCGTGTCGAATCAATGTGGGGGTTTCGGGTGTGCGCACCTGTCATGCGGCGCGGGAGCGACGAGGAACGCGGTCAGTCTGGGCCGCCGTGAATTCCTGAAGGAGAGCGCTGCGACCGCGGGATTCGCCGGGCTTGTCCTCGCCGGCTGCGAGACGGTGCCGGTGCAGGAGAGCGTGAGCCCCGCGGACACGATCATCACGAACGGCAAGATCGCGACGCTGAATTCGCGTCAGCCGGATGCGAGCGCCATCGCTGTCCGAGGCGGAAGCATCGCCGCGATCGGCTCGGCGGCCGAGGTCGAGAGGCTGCGCGGTCCCAATACCCAGGTGATCGATGCGGGCGGACGCACCATCGTTCCCGGGCTGAACGACGGACACGCGCACTTCATCCGCGGTGGTCTGACCTATACGAACGAGGTGCGCTGGGACGGCGTGCCCTCGCTCGCCGAGGGCATGCGCCGCGTGCGCGAACAGGCGCGGCGCACGCCGCCGCCACACTGGGTCCAGGTCATCGGCGGCTGGACCTGGGCGCAGTTCGCGGAGCAGCGCTATCCGACGCTGGAGGAGATCAACGCGGCCACGGGCGACACGCCGTGCATGATCATGCACCTCTACGACCGCGCCTGGCTCAACCGCGCGGCGATCCGCGCGCTCGGCTGGAACAAGGACACGCCTAACATGTTCGGCGGTGCGATCGAGCGCGACGCCTCGGGCAATCCCACCGGCCTCGTGATGTCGACCACCAGCCTCGCGAGCCTGGTCTCGGTGTGGCTGCGTATCCCGCGGCTCTCGCCCGAGGACCAGATTCTCTCGACGCGCCATTTCATGCGCGAGCACAACCGGCTCGGCGTCACCAGCGTCATCGACGCGGGTGGGGGCGGCCAGAACTACCCGGACAACTACGCTGCGATCGCCAAGCTCGCCGCCGACGGCCAGATGACGCTGCGCATCGGCTACACGCTATTCGCGCAGGCGCCGGGCAAGGAGCTCGACAACTACACGGCGTGGTCGAAGCTGGTGAAGTATGGCCAGGGCAACGACTACTACCGCATGATCGGCACCGGCGAGTACATCCTCTACCAGGCAGGGGACGTCGCCAATTTCGCCAAGGACTACCCGGTGCCGCCGCCGGGCGTGATGGAGAAGAATTTCTCCGCGGTGGTGAACTACATCGTCGCGCAGGGCTGGCCGTTCCGCCAGCACACCAGCTTCGACGCCAGCGCGAGCCGCGTGCTCGACGTCCTCGAGCAGGTCAATCGCGAGAAGCCGCTGAAGGGCCTGCGCTGGGGTCTCGACCACTGCGAGACGCTGCAGCCGAAGACCCTCGAGCGGCTCGCGGCATTGGGCGGCTCGATCGACATCCAGAACCGCATGTCCCTCGACGGTGAGGCCTTCCTCAAGAAGTACGGCGCGCAGGCGGCGGCGGACGCGCCGCCCATTGCCCGTATCCGCGAGCTGGGGATTCCTCTCGCCTGCGGCACCGACGCCAACCGCGCGACCAGCTATAACCCCTGGGTCGGGCTGCACTGGCTGGTCACCGGCAAGACGCTGGGCGGAGCAAAGCTGCAGGGCGACAAGAATCTCCTCGACCGTACCGAGGCGCTCCGCCTGTATACGTCGGGCAGCGCGTGGATATCGGGAGAGGAGGGGAAGAAGGGCACGCTGGAAGCCGGGAAGTTCGCCGACTTCGTCGTTCTGTCGGCCGATTACTTCAGCGTTCCGACGGAGCAGATCAAGGGCATCGAGTCGGTGCTGACCATGGTCGGGGGCAAGGTCGTCTATGGCGCGGGCCCCTTCTCGCGCCTCGCGCCGCCGCTGCCGCCGGTGGCGCAGGACTGGCTGCCGGTGGGGCAGTACGGCGAGTACTACAAGCGCAGCATGGCGGAGGCGCAGAACCTCGCCAGGGCCATGTCGGAGCCACGGCTCATCGCCGACGGTGGAGCGTGGGAGGCGTGCGGGTGCGGGGTGTTTTGAGCGGGGCGCTCTAGCGGCGCTGAAGGCGAAGCGCGAACACCAGGATCCACAGCGACAGGACGCCCGAGGAGAGGCGCTCGAAGAGTCCTCTCGCGGTTCCGTGCTCCGCGCTCCACAGCATGAGCAGCAGGAACGCGAGACCCAGCGCGCCCGAGACCACGGAGTACGCCGCGAGGTTGCGCAGGTCGCGGGTTCGCTTGAGCACGACACTCCATAGGACTGTCGACGCGGCGAGCGCGAGGAAGCCCACGCCCGCGGAGAGACTGTGCATTCTTTGGCCGAGCGAGGCAGTGGGGTCCTCGCATCCCGTTTCGCACGGAAAGAAGCCTGCGCTGATGCGCGCCAGCCCGTTCAGGCCGAGGAGCACCGCGGCCAGCACGCCGAGCCGGTTGCTTCGGAAAGTCGACGCGAGGGCTCCCGCAAAGGCGAGGTGCATCAACCCGGTCGGCACGAACGCGCCATAGCGCATCAGAAGCTCGGTGGAACTGCCGCGTTCGCCGAGCTCGCTGATGTACTGCGCGAAATGACTGTAGCCGGGCCTGAGCATTCCGTAAACTACGATTGCCGAGGCCCACAGCAGCGGAGCCAGCACGCCGCAGAGGATTCCGGCCTTGAGGCCGAACGAACCGTGGTAGTGCGCGCCGCTCATCAATCCAGCTTCGCCCCGCTCTCCTTCACGAGCTTCGCCCATTTGGCGAGGTCGGCGAGCATGAAGAGCCGAAACTCCTCGGGCGTGGTGCCCGCGGGCTCCGAGCCGTCCGCCACGATACGCTCTCGCACGTCGGGCCGGTTGAGGACCTTGACGAACTCGTCATGAAGGCGCGCGACGATGGGCGGGGGCAGCCCCGCTGGCCCGATCACGCCGTACCAGCCCACGACTTCGAAGCCGGGCAGCACTTCCGCCATGGCGGGAAGATCGGGCAGGGCCGCGATGCGCTTGGGTGTAGTCACCGCGATCGCGCGCAGCTTTCCGGCCCGCACCTGCGTTTGCGCCGCCTGGATGCCGGCGAAGTTGAACTGGTACTGCCCGGCGATCAGGTCCATGAGCGCCGGGCCCGAGCCCTTGTACGGGATATGCTCCGCCTTTACGCCGGCCATCAGCTTGTAGAGCTCGCCCGCGAGATGCCCGCCGGTGCCGATGCCGGCCGAGCCGAAGTTAAGCGGCCCCTTGTAGTTCCTCGTCCAATCGATGAACTCCTTCAGATTCGTCACCGGCGTCGACGGGTTGACCACCAGCATCAGGCCCGCAGTAGTGAGCTGGGTGATCGGCGTGAAGCTGTTCACCGGGTGATACGGCAGCTTCGGATTCAGCGCGGCGTTCACCGTGTGCTGGTGATAGGCAAGCAGGATCGTGTAGCCGTCTGGCGGCGCGTTCGCCGTCAGTTCCCCGGCTATCACGCCGGATGCGCTCGCGCGGTTGTCTACCAGCACCGGCTGCTTGAGCGCCTCGGTGAGATGCACGGCGAAGGTGCGCTCGAGTATGTCGGACGTGCCACCCGGTGCCGCCGCCGTGATGAAGCGGATCGGCCGGGTGGGGTAGTCCTGGGCTAGGCACGTGGAAGCGACGAGGGGCGCCAGGAACAAGGTGGCGGCGCGATTCATGTGCCCTCCGCTATTCGAGCTTCAGATGGGTGCTTTTGACGAGGTTCTTCCACTTCTCGATATCGGCGTGGAAGAAGGTCTTGAAGTTCGCCTGGTTGTCCTCGAACAGCGCGACGCCGACTTTCGCCAGATTTGCGCGCGTCTCGGGCTGCTTGAGCACGGTCTCGACGTCGCGCGCAATGCGCGCGCCGAGCTCTGGCGAAATGGAAACGGGCGCGAAGAATCCCTGCCACAGTGTCGCCTCGTATTGAGGCAATCCCTGCTCGGCGATGGTCGGCACGTTCGGTGCGGCGGGGTAGCGTTGCTTGCTCGTTACACCTAGCGCCCGTGCCCGCCCGGAATTTGCGAGCGGCAGGCCGACCGGCATGCCGGCGAAGTAGTAGGCGACGCGCCCCGGAATGACGTCCTGGACTGCAGGTGCTCCGCCCTTGTAGGGGACGTGGATCGCGCTGATTCCTGCCATCATGTTGAAGAGCTCACCACACAGGTGATCGGAATTGCCAACGCCCGACGAGGCGAACGTCAGCCTGCCCGGCTCGGCCTTCGCGCGCGCGATGAGCTCCTGTACGTTCTTCGCCGGAAAGTCCGGGCCTACGATCAGGATATGCGGCGTCGCCGCCACCGGCGCGAGCGGAACCAGGTCCCGTTCGGCGCTGTACGGCAGGTTCGGCACCGCGGCGGCGCTTATCGCAAGGCCGTTCTGCGCGAAAAGCAGCGTATAGCCGTCGCCCGGTGATTTCGCCGCCGCGTCCGCGGCGACGTTACCCGCCGCGCCACCGCGGTTCTCCACGATGACGGTCTGCTTCCAGTACGCGCCCAGGCGATCCGCCATGACACGCCCGACGATGTCGGTCGAGCTTCCCGCCGCATAGCCGATCAGCACCCGCACGGGCTTGGTCGGGTATTGCTGCGCTGAGACGGGCAGCGCAAGCGCGAGAACGAAGACAAGGATGATGCGGCGGAGATTCATGGACGACTCCTTAGCGATGCGCGAACATCTTCTTTCCCGGGACGGGCATCTCGGCGCGGAGGATCTCGCCGTTGAGCGAGTCGGTGATGTAGAGCGTGCTGCGCTTCGGGCCGCCGTAGGCGATGTTGGTCATGAGGCGGTGCCGCTTTCCTGCGTGAACGAGGTGCGTGGGGAGGGCGTTCGAATCGAAGCGCCAGATTCCCACGCCGAGGTGGCACACCGCCAGCCCGTCCTCGGCATCGGTCTCGATGCCGTCGGGGCCGGCGTGGCCGCCCGAGAGCTGGATCGCGACGCCGGTCTTGGATGGCGTGCCCCCCGCCATCAACGGTAGCCGCCAGATCTGCTGCGAGCGCGTGATCGCGACGTACACGTGGGTGTTGCCGGTGTTGAGCGTAATGCCGTTGGGTGAGGGCGCGTTGTCCACCAGGCGCTGCAGCTCGCCCTCATTTCCGCCCGGCCCGCGGAGGCGATACACGCGGCCGGAGGGATCGGCGATTCCGGTCTGCCCCTGGTCGGTGAAGTAGAGGTCGCCGTTGTCGGCGAAATGCAGGTCGTTCAGGCCCTTGAAGCCCTCGCTGAATGCGGTCGCGAGATAGCTCTCGATTTTCCCCGACTTCGGATCGAGCAGCATCAGGCCGCGCTTGTAGTCGGCGATGAAGATCCGGCCGCTCTTGTGGATCTTGAGCCCGTTCGGCCAGCCGTCGTATTGCACGGCGAGTTCCCATTCTCCTTTCGGGTCGATGCGGAAAATGCGTCCAAAGGGGATGTCCACGCACCACAGGTTGCCTTCGCGGTCGAACGAAGGGCCTTCGAGGAAGTTGTCCACCTGCGCGCCCGCGCGGTTGGGGTCGGACCAGGCGGTGCGCCGCTTCTTGCGGAACTTGCCCGGAAGCGAGGTGAACGGCCTTGCCTCGATGCGCTTGATTTTCTGGAACGGATTGAACACGGCTGCCTCGCGGGCGGTGCCGAAGCATAACCCAATGTGCCGCGGTGCGGCGCGACGACTACTTCTTCATCCGCTCCTTGACCGGATCCTTGACGTTCTCGATCTTGTCGATCTCGACGTTGACCAGCTTGCCGTCGACTTTCTCGACGCGGCGGATATAGACCGTCTGGACGATGTCGCGAGTCTCCGGATCGATCGCAATCGGACCGCGCGGGCTCTCCCATTTCATGCCCTTTGCCGCGGCGACGAGCGATTCGCCGTCCGCCTTGCCGCCGGTCTTCTTCAGCGATTCGTAGATCAGGTGCATGCCGTCCCAGCCGCCGATGCTGAAGAAGTCCGGATTGCGCCCGAAAGCCGTGTTGTAGGCGCTGACGAATTCCGCGTTCACTTTGGACTTGTGGTTGTGATCATAGTGAAAGGCCGTGATCAGACCGAGCGCGGAATCGCCCATGACCTTCAGCGCGTTTTCCTCCGTGATCTCGCCCTGGCCCAGGATCTTCGTCTTCCTCGAATCGATGCCGAGATCGACGAGCGCCTTGCCGAAGGCCGCCGGCTGCGCGCCCCCGGGGATGAAGATGTATATCGCCTCCGGGTTGAGGTCCTTCGCACGCTGCACGAACGGGAAGAAGTCGGGGTTCGCCACCGGCATGCGTACCGAGCCGAGCATCTGGCCGCCAGCGTCCTTGAAGGCACGCTGGAACGCGCCCTCGGCGTCGATTCCGGGACCGTAGTCGGACACCATCGTGTAGGCCTTGCGCACGCCGTTCTTGTAAGCCCAGGCGCCGAAAGCCTCGTTCAGCTGCGGGATGGTCAGCGAGGTGCGCACCATGTAGGGAGAGCGGGTCGTGATGATGGAGGTCGCGGCGTTCATCACCACCATGAATTTTTTCGCCTCGACGGATACGTCGGCGGCAGCGAGGGCGTTGGGCGTGAGCACGAACCCGGCGAGGATATCGACGTGGTCGCGCACCACCAACTCCTGCGCGTGGCGCTTGGCGACGTCCGGCGCAACTCCGCCGGTATCCCTGCGGATCATCTCGATCTTTCTGCCTGCCACCGTTTCGCCATGCTGTTTCACGTAGAGCTTGATGGCGTTGTCCATCTGCGTCGCCGCGTCGGCGAACTGGCCCGAATACGGCATGATCAATCCGATCTTCAGGGGCTGCTGTGCCAGAGCGGCGGTGGCTGTGAAGCACGGCAGAGCAACGAGAGCGGCTGCGAGACGTCGGTTCATGGGTTGTTCCTCCTTATAAGTACCATAGCAAGGCGGACGCGAGGCGGCAAGCTTGGGCCGCGGCCCACTGGGGAGGCGCGCCTCGTCGCTACTTCTTGCGGCCGAACTTGCCGGTGAGGCGTGCCTTGCCGATGGCGTTGCCGTTGACCATGTAGCCGGCGAGCGCGGCGCTCGCACCGCTCACGTCGAGCCGGTCTACCTTGAGGGCGTACAAGGTGAAGTTGTAGCGGTGCGGCTTGTCGCCGATCGGCGGGCAGGGGCCGCCCCAGCCCGGTCCGCCGAAATCGGTATCAACCTGTGTGCAGCCGAAAGGCAGGTTGGAGCCGTCGGCGCGCCCCGCGTTCTTGCGCAGCTCGCTGGTGCCGGCCGGAATGTTGAGCGCCAGCCAGTGCCACCAGCCGGCGCCGCCGGTGGGCGCGTCCGGGTCGTGCACGAGGAGCGCGAAGCTCTTGGCGTCGGCGGGCGCGCCCGACCACTTCAGGGCGGGAGAGACATTCTGGCCCGAGCAGCCGAAGCCGTTGAACACCTGCTCCATGGCGATCGGGCCGTTCGGCTTGATGTCGGGGCTGGTGAGCTTGAAGGCAGCGCGCGGGGCGCTTTTCTTGCGGGACTTTCGTGCCATGGCTTTCTCCGGAGTGAAGTGGGATCGATTCTAGCCCTTATAATGCGTGCCTTCGCGTGCCGCCCCCATGCTGATCTTCGAGCGCATCGTCTCGGTCATCGCGCCGGTCTTCCTGATCATCGCGATCGGCTACGGCTACGGGCGCCGGAACAGGCCCGATCTCAAGGCGTTCAATCACGTGTCGCTGCACGTGCTCGGGCCGCTACTCGTGTTCACCTCGCTCGCCGGCGAAGACTTTCAGCTGAAGGGCAAGGTCGCCTTCGTCGCCGCGGGTGTCATCGTTGTTCTCGTTTCCGGCTTGATTGCCTGGCCGATCTCGCGACTGGCGCGTGTCAGTCCCCGTACTTTCGTGCCGCCGATGATGTTCAACAATTGCGGCAACATGGGCCTGCCGCTCGCCGTGCTCGCCTTCGGCCGGTCCGGGCTCGCGGCGATGGTGCTGATGCTGGTGGCGAGCACGCTGCTGCAATTCACGCTCGGGAGCCGCATCGTTAGCCGTCATGCCGACTGGAAGGCGCTCGCCACCTCGCCGATGATCATCGCGAGCGCGTTGGGGCTCCTTTTCAGTATCTCTTCCTGGAAGGTGCCCGCTGCGCTGATGCCGGGGCTGAAGATGCTGGGCGACGCGACGTTGCCGATGATGCTCTTCGCGCTTGGCGCGCGCCTGATTGACTTGTCGAGGCACGGCTGGCAGCTCGGAGTTCTCGGGGCGGTGGTCTGCCCCCTCGCCGGGTTCGCCGGGGCGTATCTCGCGCAGCTTGCGCTGCATCTCCCGGCGGATCAGTTCGCGCAGTTGATGCTGTTCGCGAGCCTGCCGCCCGCGGCGCTCAACTACTTGCTCGCCGAGCGCTACAACCAGGAGCCTGAACGCGTGGCATCGCTGGTGCTGATCGGAAATGCCTTCGCCATCGTGTTTGTGCCGCTGGGGCTCACGCTGGGACTACACCCGCTCTAGAGCGCGGGGACGGCGGAGGCGGGCGCGGCTTAGGGCAACTTCTGAGCGGCGGAAACCTTGATCGAGGTAGCGGATTTGCGGGCTTTTGCCGGCCCGCGATAGACGATCAGCCTCTGGCCAGTGGTCAGAACCCCGACGTGGTTCCAGCGCAGCAGGCTGTCGGTACTGACGTGATAGCGCCTGGCGATGCCGTAAAGGGTTTCGCCCTTGCGCACAACGTGGATCGAGCCGCCCCGGCGCGCGGGTGGCAGGACGGGCTGCCGGAATACCGCAGGCAGCGGCTCCGCGCCTACGCCCGACCCCTTGAGGGGCAGGAGCAGCTCGAACCCCGGCCTGACCTTGGTCTTGGACGTGATGCCGTTCGCGAGCTTGAGCTTGGAGACGGCAATCCCGTGCTTCGCTGCGAGCTTGTCCAGCGTGTCCCCGTGCTTCAGGGTGTACGCCTGCCAGGAGGTCAACGGCTGGTCGTAGGCGTCGAGGTTCCTGTGGAAGTTGTCGACGCGATCGGTGGGCAGCACCAGGGACTGCGTATGCGGGCCTGAGATCATCGGCCGATTGATCGCCGGGTTGAGCGCGATCAGCTCGTCCACGGACATCTCGGCGAACCTCGCCGCCAGGCGGATGTCGATCGCAGTCGGTGTCGGCACCGTCGCGAAATAGGGCTCGTTCGGGATCGGCTCGAGCGACACGCCGAACCCTTCCGGATTGGCGACGATGTTCTTCAGGGCCTGAAGCTTGGGCACGTAACCGCGCGTCTCCGGTGGCATCTTCAGGCTGAGGTAGTCGGTAGGCAGACCCCTTGCGCGGTTTCTTTCGACCGCCCGCGAAACGCCGTTTTCGCCGAAATTGTACGAGGCGAGCGCCAGGTGCCAATCGCCGTGTAGGTCGTAGAGGGCCTGCAGATAATCGAGCGCAGCGTTGGTGGAAGCGACCACGTCGCGGCGCTCGTCCGCCCACCAGTTCTGCGTCAACTGGTGTCTCTTGCCGGTCGAGGGGATGAACTGCCACAGGCCCGATGCGTGCGAGCGCGAGTAAGCCATGGGGTTGAACGCGCTCTCGACCATCGGCAGGAGCGCGATCTCGGTCGGCATGCCGCGCCTTTCCAGCTCCTCGACGATGTAATAGAGGTAGAGCTTGCTGCGCTCGACCATGCGCTTGAGGTACTCGGGCTGGCTCGCGTACCAGCGCTCGCGAACGCCCACCAGAGGGCTGTCGAGATCGGACATTGCAAAGCCGGCGCGGATGCGACCCCACAGATCATCCGCTGGCCGCGACAGATCGACGGCACGCGGCGGCTCCAGATCCTTTGCCTCCAGGGTCTTGGCAATCGGCCGGGGTTCGACCGCCGGGACGGCCGCGGGCGGCGGGGCCATCGGGCCGGCGGCGGATTTCGCCTCGGGAGCGGGTAACCGTGGGGCGGGAATGGCGATGGCGATGGGCAGGGGGAGGGCGAGTGTCTTGGGCTGCGCCGCCGGTGTCGACTCGGCGTCTGCCGCCGCATCCCAGGGGATCTGCGAGCAGGCCGCAGTCAGCATGCAGCCCGCCGCTGCGAACAGATGTATATGCTTTTTGTTCAATTGCTTATCTCCATCTGTTCACAAAGCACAAGAGACGCGATACTACCATGGTTTCCATGCAGGTCAAGCAAGCAAGAATCGATTCAGGGAGGGCTCCGAAGAGCAGGCTTGCGCCTGCACGCCCATAACGCTCGAGGAAGCAAAGCGAGGACAGGCGAGAGCTAGAGCTCGTTCTTCCACTGCCGCAGCGCGGCGAACACCGCGGCCGGTTCGCTCACCCGCTTGCCGAGATACTTGTTGGCAGAGGCGATCACCGCGGGCCGCGTCACGCGGAGAAACGGATTGGTCGCTTTTTCGCGGGCGATCGTCGAGGGCAGCGTCGGCCGGTTTTCGCGGCGCAGGCCTGCGTCGCTCCCTTCGCGTTCGAGCAGCGCCGCGTTGTCCGGCTCGACCCTCTTGGCGAAGCCGATGTTCGCCAGCGTGTACTCGTGCCCGCAGTAGACGAGCGTTTCGTCGGGCAGCGCCATCAGTTTCTCGAGTGAGGCGTACAGCTGCTGCGGCGTACCTTCGAAGACCTTGCCGCAGCCGCAGGCGAACAGCGTATCGCCACAGAACAGCATGTTTGCCCCATAATAGCCGACGTGTGCGCGCGTGTGCCCGGGAATGTCGAGCACGTCGAACGACACACCCAGTTGTTCGAGCGAGACCTTGTCGCCGCCGCCGACCGGTCGGGTGAGCGTGGCGATCGGCTCTCCCCGCGGTCCGTAGACCGGGACCTGGTGGGTCTGGAGAAGCTCGGCGATTCCTCCGACGTGATCCTGGTGATGGTGCGTCGCGAGGATCGCGATCAGCTGCAGCCCTTCCGCCGCCAGATAGTCGAGCACCGGCTGCGCCTCGCCAGGATCGACGACAGCGGCGTAGGGCCCGCTCCGCAACGTCCAGACGTAGTTGTCCTTGAACGCACGCAAGGGGATTACCTGAAATGTCTCGGGCGTAGTCGTCATTCCGCGGAGAACTCGTGAAGTGATGTCGCAGAACTCAATGCTAGCGGATTGGTTCGAAACTCCCAAGGGCACCTATGTCCTCGGGTGGGAGCGGAAGCAGTTCGACGCCGCGGTCGAGGATATATTCGGCTACAACGCGGTCCAGGTCGGGCTTCCGGGCCTGGATTTCCTGCGCGAGTCGCGCATTCCGCTCAAGGTCCGCGCGGGCCTCGAGCAAGGCTGCGGCCTGCGATCGGATCCGGTCCAATTGCCCCTTGCCTCGCAGAGCATCGACTTGCTGGCTTTGCCTCACGTGCTCGAATTCTGTGCCCAGCCGCATGCGATCCTGCGTGAGGCCGAGCGCGTGCTCATGCCCGAGGGCAGCGTCGTGATCTCGGGTTTCAACCCGCTTTCCCTCTGGGGCGCGGCGCGTGCGCTCGGCTGGCAGCGCCAGCGATATCCCGGGTGCGGCAGATACATCGGACTGCTGCGCCTCAAGGACTGGCTGGCGCTGCTCGGTTTCGAGCTCAACGGCGGGCGCTTCGGCTGCTACGCCCCGCCGTTCAGCCAGAGGCACTGGCTAGAGCGTTTCGGCTTCATGGAGAAGGCGGGCGAACGCTGGTGGCCGATCTGCGGCAGCGTCTACGTCGTGCGTGCCGTAAAGCGCGTCGCCGGGATGCGCCTGGTGACGCCGAACTGGCGTGCCAAGCGCGCCCCGAAGAAGGCCCTGGCGCCGGTTACCCAAAGCGAGAACGGACTGCATGTCGAGAAGCGCGAGCGGCGCTGAGGTGGTGCAGGTCTACGCCGACGGCGCCTGCAAAGGCAATCCCGGCCCCGGAGGTTGGGGCGCGATCCTCATGGAGGGAGGGAACGAGAAGGAGCTTTTCGGCGGGTCACCGCAGACCACCAACAACCGGATGGAGCTGACCGCCGTGATACGCGCGCTGGAAGCCCTCAAGCACCCGAGCACGGTGGAGGTCTACACCGACTCGCAGTACGTCCAGAAAGGGATCAGCGAATGGCTGCCCGACTGGAAGCGACGCGGCTGGCGCACTGCCGACAAGAAGCCCGTGAAAAACGTCGACCTGTGGCAGGAGCTCGAACAGGTGGCGGGCAAGCACCGCGTAAGCTGGCACTGGGTGAAAGGGCACGCAGGGCATCCCGAGAACGAGCGCGCGGATGAACTTGCCAACCGTGGGGTGGAGGAGCAGTCCTGAGCGCCGGATGTCATCCCGAGGCCGAAGGCCGAGGGATCTCGTGACGCTTGGTGCCTGTGGAGATCCTTCGGGATTCTGGCGAAGCCCTCGGGATGACCGTAAAACCCTTC